>CAZUUK010000215.1:0-3918 GCA_964622675.1 uncultured Planctomycetota bacterium
CCCCCGCGACCCCGCTCGCGCTATCCCAAAAAGTAGAATAGAGCATTTCACGGCTGCATGTGTCGACCTTTGCTGCCTGGGGTGGCCTGGACAAACGCAGCGGAGCGGAGTTTGTCCGGTGGTGCCTCCAGGCCAGCCGGACAAGCGCGGCCCTTGTCCGGGGCACCCCTGCTGCACTCAAGCGTGAATTGCTGTAGCCCGCGGCGGACCGGCGGCGGGCCGGGGGGTGTTGGGGAGAACAGGATCCCCTTCCCGGAGCAACTCGGCCAGCCCCGTGAAGAACCGCAGGAGGCCTCCCCGCGTGGTGCAGACCTGCCTGCCGCAGCCCTTCGAAGCCTTGGCGAAGAAGGGGCGAAGGCTGGTGTGCCGTTCACCCGCTCGTCTCCGCCGTCTTGTCCGGCGTAGCTGCCCGCTGTTTGGGGGCGAAGCCGGAAGCTCCCGGTGGTTCGGGGGCGAAGCCGGAAGCTCCCCGTCGTCTCGGAGCGAACCCGGATGCGTTTGGCTCGCCCCATCGTCCATGCAAGCGAGCCCAGCAGGGGATTTCAGATTGTCCTGGGCTCAGAATCGCTTGCGCGCTTTCTGCTCGCTTTTTGGGCCGCTTTGGTGGAAAAAGCGGCCCAGCGGAGAGGGATAGAGGCCAACGGTCGTCTTCCGGATCGCCGACGGGCCGACCTGAATACCCCGCGGATGCGCCCCGGGCGAAGCCACAACATGCAGCTGCTAAGGTGCTGCTTGTTCACAGGTCGACTGCGGGGTGGCCCCCTCCCGGCGACTCGGATAGAATCAACGGTTGTCAGGGCCGTGGGGTGGCGCGAATCAGAGTAGCCGCTTCCGGACCCTGCGCAGAGGTGCTGCCATGGACGTCGTCACGGTCTTCCTAAGCTCAACGCAAGGGGATCTTGCCGGACACCGTAAAGCTGTCTACCAAGCTATCAACCGCTTGGACGGCTATTATTGTGTCAGGATGGAGGATCTCGGGCCGCGCGACGCGCTGCCGACGGAACTGTGCGTCCAAAAGGTGAAGGAGTGCGACTGCTACGTTGCTCTTGTAGGACTTTTGCATGGCAGTTGCCCGGAGGGGGATGAGAGATCATATACCGAGATTGAGTACGACACAGCAGTCCAGGCGAAGAAGCCACGTTTCGTTTGCACGTGCCCGCCCGACTTCCAGGTTCCCGGACATCTGATTGAGACCGATGAGGAACGACGCAAGCAGAGGGCCTTTCGCGCTCGGATCGATCGGGAGCGCCACAGAGCGACCTTCAGTTTACCCGAGGGCGCTGCCCTGTGGGTCGTTCAGGCCATTCACAACTGGCAGAGTTCGGTGTCTGGCCTGCAGGCGGAGGAATCGATGAAGGCAACGGGGGCAATGACACAGGCGCCTTCGGCTGGCGGACCCCAAGCCGTACACCCACCGGGCGCAGATGAAGCGTCCAGCCAAAGGCTCGAGATGCTCAGAGGTCTCACTTCGGCCTTCACAGAGGGAGAGATCGATTTCAGAGAGAAGGATTCCGAGTCCGTGACGCCGTTTCACTCCGCCCGTCTTCTGTTAATGGCCAAGACGCTGTTTGGCCGGAGGTGCGAGAAGGAATGTCTCTCCACACATGAGATGAACTCACTCTACAGGCACCGATCGCAACTTAAGCCAGGGGGCTGGGAACTCGAAACGCTGTGGCGATCATTGATCGAAGACTCACACGATGTTGTCCCGGGATGGTATTGGTTCAAGGATGCGGACCCGAAGGGAGTGGAAGGTTGGCTTTGGTACACGGCAGCTCGGGACAACGACGCTCGGGTGAAGGCCGAGGCCCTCGGACTCCTTCGGAAGACGAAGACAGTGCTGGACCCGCAGCTCTTCGACAAGGCAGATGTTCTGGCCCTCATTGCATCGGACCGCGCAGCAGAGGTCCAGAGGGCCCTGTTCCTCTACCTTGCAGAGAATGGTACCCCAGAGCACTTGCCGCTCATAGAGCGACTTCTTGCCGAGGCCAGCCCAGGACTGGCGGAGCCAGGTGCGAGCGCACTGTGGGCAATAAGAGTAAGGTCGGACGCTCCTGCAGGCTTTGGGGAACTACTCCAGCGGGACCAACCGGATCCTGAGGCAATCCGCCTATTCTACGGAAAGCAAGACGCCCTCCCCGTCGAGCTGATAGCGAAGGCCACTGCCCACCAGAACGATAAGGTGCGTGCCTTTGCAGTCCGCGCGCTCGCCGCGCGGCAGCAGTTGTCGAAGGAGCAAGCCTACGCGCTCTTGAACGACAGCTCGCGCATTGTGCGCGCAGCGTGCTACCGCCATCTGATAGCGCTCGGGGAACGCTTCCCGCCTGACAAGATTCGGGAATTTCTCCAAACGCCCACATCAACGTCAGGTAGGTTGGGCCGTCTGCTTCTGAGCGAAGAGGAGAGGGTCGATGTAGATGGGATCGTGTACGAACTCTACAGGAAGTACGGCTATGAAGAGCTTGTGCAAGATATCGACTGGATGTCATTAGAGAGTCCGACTGCCTACCGAGTCATGGCGGAGGAACATTTCGACAAGGCAGCGGACCGCATTCGGCAAGAGCTCGACAACGGTTTCGAGTCCCTCAGGGAGCAATGGGTAGCCAGAACGAGGGAAGATGTTCACCGAGAACTAGGCAAGACCCTCGGCGCGAAAGCTCATCTGCCAGCGATCACAAGGGTATTGTCGAAGCTGGTGGATAAGCCCCTTGGGCAGGTGATGAAGAAGGAAGAGGAGCACCGGGAGTTCAGGCGGGGGAGGTTCCTTGCGGCAGCCCTCGCGGGACTGGCCAGGCACGGCGCACAAGGCGACCTGCCTATCGCCAGGCGATGCCTTGCTGACAGGAAGCCGGATTACTACGGAGCCGTGGAAGTTGAGGCCGCTCGGATCATTGAGAGATTCGGAGACAACAACGACGTCCCTCAACTCGTTGCGGCGGCGAAGGAATTGTACGGCGAGCAGCGGCAGGCTTTGTTGGAAGCCGCGCTGCGCCTGTCTCCCGGACCCAACGGCGTAGCGAAGGATCTCCTAGATGAGGAGAGCAGCGCCATTGTGGGGCTCACCATGGACTGGCTTCGGGCGCACACCGGAGCTGGGGCCAGGGCCCTCCTCGAAGATTGCTTAGCTGATCAAGACGGGTTCAAGCGGGTGAAAGCGGTCTCGTACCTGGTGGAGATCTGCTCGAATCAAGAACGGGAAGACCTCCTCAATAGATATATCGGCGAAGGCGCATACTTCTACGACGTCGTGTGTTGGCTGGACAGATACCTCTTCGCGCCGGAGCCGCTTAGGTCCTTGTATAGGGAGAAGCTCCTGGCGAAGTGAGGAACCCAGACATCTGGCGGTGACGCCGTGACCGTGGAGCCCAAGGTGCCATTGCCACGGGAGCGCTACGCTCAGCTCGGCCCCGACGGGCGGGCGCTATCCGTGGCCCGCCTTGATCATGGCCCAAGGGGCCTCGTCCTTATCATCCTCCGCATAGATGGTCGTAATGGTTGGGCTCCGCTGCCCCAGGATAATGCGATCAACCGATCTTGGCGGCCACGGTGGCGGCGCGGTTCATGTCTCGCTCAGCGTAGATCTGGGTCACATCGGCCTTGCTGTGGCCGAGGAGGATCTGGGCGGCCTCCAGGCCGAAGTCCTTCCTGATTCGGGTGGCGTAGTTGTGGCGGAGCTGGTGCGGGTGGCAGCGGTGGGCTTTCTCGCCGTAGAGCTGCTTGAGCGGGCGGAAGGCCAGGTTGGACTGCTCGAGTTCCTTGGCCCGGGCTTCGGTGAGGGTGCGGTAGTGCTGCTCGGCATGGGTCCAGAACCGGGCGAGCATCTCCTTGATCGTGATGCTTTACGTGTCGGCGGGCAGCTCCCGAGCGGCCGCGGGCCGGACCTCAGGGCGCTTGGCGGGGCGGTTGCGCTATTCTGAG
>CAZUUK010000216.1:0-3860 GCA_964622675.1 uncultured Planctomycetota bacterium
GGTAGGATCAACCTGAGACAGTGACGTGCCCACTACACCTGCAGCGCTCAGCGACGGCTTGAGGAGTCTGGCCCATGCTGCTACACTAGGTCGCATCTGTAAGGGAAACATGTGGATAGCGTTGTCGGTAGGGACAAGTTCTATGGATACCCCGATAAAGACCCCAAGAGCCGGAGCCGGAAGACTGAAGGCCTTGTTCCCATGGTCCAAGCCAACACGTTCGACCTGGCCGATCGCCGAGCGTCGGTCCGTCGTCACCGGCTTTGGGTTGCTCTGGCTGGCGATCGCTATGGCCGTCATGCCGTCGTTCGGTTTTGCCCAGGATGAAAAGAGCTTCTACCAGCGTTCCACCCGATCCGCTGAGAGGATTCGGGCCGCGGAGCGCTCAGGCAAGGATGTCGATTCGGTGGCTGAAGGGCTCATAGACGTCTTCTACGAATACTCTCGTTCACGGGACCTGGATGACGCCAATGCCGCAATGGAGGCGGTTGAGTCCGCCTTGCGCGAAGTTTTCTCCGAGAAGGAAGCAGCCGAATATCAGGAGCGTCTGAAGAATCGAATGCCCGAGGTCAAGGCGCATCTCCTTGGACAGTGCCACATCGATCTGGCGTGGCGGTGGCCATGGCCGGAGACGGTCGAGATTACCCAGAACACATTCTGGAAACAGATCGCGGCGCTCGAAGCGGCCCCCTACTACAGGTTTCATCAGAATCAGGCCGTTCTCTATCACGCGATACAGGAGCAGGATCCCACGCTGTTTCGCGAAATCCAGAAGAAGGTGAAGGCGGGGTCCTGGCGGATCGTCGGCGGCCAGTGGTCCGAGACCAGCCAGGAGCAATGCCTGAGCGAGTCCCTCGTGCGCAACTATCTTTACGGCCAGCGCTACTTCCAAGAGAAGTTCGGCCATCCGGCGCGGATCGGATGGCAGATGGAGGGAAGCGGATACCTTTCCTCGTTTCCCCAGGTCATGAAAAGCTGCGGCCTCGAAGCGGCGATCTTTGGACGGCAGAAGTCCTGGGGCGGATTCTGGCTTCCCTTGACTCGGTGGAAGGGTCAGGATGGCTCCGAGATCCCCATAGCCATGATCTACCACTACTTTGCGTTCCAGGCGGAATCGGTGTCCAAGGTGCTCACCGGACTGCTTGAAGCCGCGCCCTCAGTCAACGCCGCCGGATACCTGTTTCCCTTCGGCGGAGGGGATCACGGGGGCGGTGCCAGCCTGCACCTGGCTCGAAAGCTCGCGAAACAGTTTCGCGCCGCCGGTCTGGCGGCGCCTACGCTTGACACGGATCCGACCGAATACTTTCGCGACATCGGAACGCCGGAATCGTTCGTCCCCACGATTTCGGGACACCTTCAGTTGGCGCCCTACGGCCAATCTGATTGCGGCCTCATTACGCAGCAGCGAGTTAAAAAAGGCGTGCGCGAGTGCGAGACGCGCCTGTATGGCGCCGAATACTTGACGACCATGCTCCACGCGTTGGATCCCGAGGCGGGAGGAGTCAACCTGCAGGCGCCGTGGAAGCAACTCCTCGTCAATCAATTTCACGACATCATCTGGGGGACCACGTCGTTTGATGCCTACCATGAAAGCCTCGTTCGGTTTGATCTCATTCGCGCGTCGGCTTCGGGAACCGCGCAGGCATCGTTGCGGGAGTTTGCCCGACGCATCGACACGGAAGGCGAGGGTGTTCCGATTATCGCGTTCAACCCTCTGCCATGGTCCCGAACTGGGCCGGTCGAGGTCGGGCTGCCGAAGGACTCTCTTTTCGAGGGCGAGGAACAGACTTGGAGCCTGTTTGATCCCGAAGGACGGCAACAAGTTGTCCAGCGAATCGGAGAACGGAAAGCGCTCTTCGTCGCTACGGATGTGCCGGCGGGCGGCTACCGGGTTTACTGGTTGAAGAGGGGAGAGCCACCGGCCCCGGAACTGCGGGTCGAGGTGAGGAAGACCTGCCTTCTGGAAAACAAACATCTGCGTCTGACGATCAACGAAACGGGCGGGATATCGAGTCTCGTCTTGAAGTCAGAAGGAAAGGAGTTCGTGCCGAACGGAAAACCTGCAAATGTCCCACTCATCTTCCGCGATTCCGGTTCCGCGTGGAGCAGTCGGCTGACCGAAAGACTCTGGACGGAAGCGCCCGAGCCGAAGATCGAGATCGCCGAAAGCGGACCGGTGCGCGCGGGCATTCGGATTGAAATCGAATGGCCCGGAGGGGCTCGGACCGCGCAGACCGTTCTGATGTACCACGATCTGCCAATTGTCGAATGCCGTATCGAAGGGTTCTGGAACGAACAAGCGGCTCAACTGGCTGTTGATTTCCCCGTCGATTTTCAGGGGTCGGCGTTCACCGAGATTCCGTTCGGATATCTCGACTGGCGGGAGCACCGAGACGCCGTGGCCGAGACTTCAGCGCTGCAACGCGCGGGACTCAAGTTCGAGGGCGTTCTCGATACGGGACACGCTGCGCCGCAAAACCGTTGGGCCGCTATTGAGGACGGCGACTGGACGTTAGGCCTCCTGAACGACGCGAAGCCGGCCGTGCGCATCCGTCATGACGGGCTGCAACTGCCGATTCTTCGGACTCCGCCTTTCGTCGCGCGCGGCAACAACGTCAAGAATCCGAAGCCAAAGCCGGGGGAGCCGGGCTTTGGCGCGCCCAGCCACAACGACATCGGCGAGTTCGAAGCGCGCTATGCGTTGGTGGTGGGCAAAGCCTCGTGGCGGAAGATGGACTTGCCGCGGCGCGGGGCGGCCTTTAATCAGCCGCTAATCGGCGTGGTCGCCGAGGCCGCCGCCGGCCCATTGCCGTCCGAGTCGAAGTTGCTCCAAATTCGTCCGGAGAGCCTCATGATTTCATGTCTCAAAATGGCGGAAGACGGCTCGGGCGAATCCATCCTGCGTGTCTACGAGGCCCAAGGACGCCCGGCCGAGGCCTTCATCGCGCTTCCGCGCGCAGCCGAGGTCTGGGAAACCGATATGCTGGAAAACAACGGAACGCGCCCAGTCGGACAGGGTTGCGAACTGCGCCTGGCATTCCGTCCACACGAGATCAAGACGCTTCGAATCCGCTTCCAACCGTAAGCGCTGTGCCTTCCATGAAAACGTCTGTCAAAGGTTTTCTGAAGAGGAACCCTTAGGTCATCCTTTCATCCGTGCCCCGCCAGAAGTATGGCGGGCACACACCGTACGTGTGGGACCCACAGCTCCCTGATCTCCCGAGAGGGGCCTTACGCCCAGGCACAGCAGAGGGCAGCCGGGGTCCTCATATCATTGACGACCTGTTCGCGGGCGGTGACTTCTATGCTCCTCATAGAATCGCTTCTCCGTCCATATGGTCCAGGCCAGTTCAGCCCGCCGTACGGCGGGGTCCAGGCCCTGGCATCTTTGGCTCCCCGACGCGCCTTCAGCCTTTCGCAGTGGCGCCTGAGGGACGGGGATGTCCTGATGGCGGGGCTCACTGCCTCGATGAACGCCCGCCTGAGCCAGTTGTTCCCTTGCTTGTTCAGCCGTCCGTGCACCTGCCTCTCCCCCGATGCGCAAGTCGAAGCCACAAGGCCCGTGTAGGCGGCAAACTTCTTCGCGCTGGGGAACCTTTCGACCCGCTCCCCCTCATGTCGAATCAAAACAGAGAAGAATAGATCCTCAATGATAGGGGGTTGCTGTGTTTGGTTGCTGCGGCTGTCGTCGCAAGTTTCTTCATGAGTGCCGCGTACACCGCTACGGAGGAAGTCAAGGCGCTGCTGAGCGGCATAATCGAAGCGCATAGGAGCGGCGCGGAGCAATTGAGCAAGGGGCGGGGTGCGGCGCGGGTCTTTTGGGAGAGGGTCAATGAAAAGGGACAGGTGAGTGATCGCTA
>CAZUUK010000217.1:0-3844 GCA_964622675.1 uncultured Planctomycetota bacterium
GACTTATACCGGACCGTTCAGGAGCACACGAAGGGTCGGCCGCAGTATATCTTGCACGACGGCCCGCCGTTCTCGAATGGCGACATCCACCTGGGGCAGGCGCTGAACAAAGTGCTGAAGGATGTGGTGGTCAAGTATAAGACGATGCGGGGCTTCGACTGCCCGTACGTTCCGGGGTGGGACAACCACGGGCTGCCGACGGAGATCGCCGCCATCCGCAGCCTCAAGATCGACCGCCATCGGATCGACCCGATGGAGCTGAGGCAGCGGTCGGCGGAGACGGCGCGCCACTTCATCGATGTCCAGCGGAAGCAGTTTCGCCGCCTGGGAGTGAGAGGCGACTGGGAGAATCCGTACCTCACGATGGACCCGGAGTACGAGGCTTCGGTGCTGGAGATTTTCCGGAGGTTCGTGGAGAAGAAGTGCGTCTACCGGGGATTGAAGCCGGTGCACTGGTGTCCGGAGTGTGAGACGGCCCTGGCCGACGCCGAGCTGGAGTACGCCGAGCACGTCTCGCCGTCGGTCTACATCCGCTTCCCGGTGGTGTCGCTGCCGCCGGGGTCGTTCGACGAGGTGCCGAAGGTGGGGGCGGTCTCCTGCGCGGTGTGGACGACGACGCCGTGGACCTTGCCGGCGGACGTCGCGGTGGCGGTGCATCCCTATCTGGAGTACGTGCTCGTGAGCACTGCGGGCGAGCACCTGGTGGTCGCCCGGGGGCTGCTGAAGGCGACGATGGCTGGCATCGGGGTCGAGGAGTACGAGATCGTCGGCGCCGCCAAGGGGGAGACGCTGGAGGGCGGGAAGCTCAAGCATCCCTTCGAGGACCGGGAAGTGCCGGTGGTGCTGGCGGAGTACGTGACTCTCGAACAGGGCACGGGCTGCGTCCACACGGCCCCCGGCCACGGGCGCGAGGACTTCGATACCGGGCAGAAGTACGGGCTGCCGACGCTTCAGCCGCTGGACGAGCGGGGTGTCTTAACGGCGGACGGGGGTAAGTTCGCGGGGCTGTCGCATACGGACGCCGATCCGGAGATCGTGGAGGAGCTCGGCCGCTGTGGGACGCTCCTGAAGTCGGCGGCCTACAGCCACTCCTATCCCCATTGCTGGCGGTGCGACTCGCCGGTGATCTTCCGCGCCACGAAGCAGTGGTTCGTAGACCTGACGAATTTCACGGAGCAGGCCTTGGGCGAGGTGGATCAGGTGAAGTGGGTTCCTCACTGGGGATTGCAGCGAATCCGGGGGATGATGGAGGATCGGCCCGACTGGTGTATCTCGCGACAGCGCGCCTGGGGGATACCGATCCCCACGCTCTACTGCGAGGACTGCGGCCGCGAGCTGCTGAGCGTAGAGGTCATTGGGCGAGCGGTGGAGCTGGTGCGCGCGGGCGGGTCGGGGGCCTGGTACACGACGCCGATCGAGGAGCTGGTTCCGGAGGGGACGACCTGCGAGCAGTGTGGGGGCGGGCGATTCCGCCGGGAGCAGGATATCTTCGACGTCTGGTTCGAGTCGGGCTCGAGCCAGACGGCGGTGCTGAAGACGAGGCCGGAGCTACGCTGGCCGGCCGACCTCTTTCTGGAGGGGCACGACCAGTATCGAGGGTGGTTCCAGCTCTCGCTCTGGAACGCGGTGATCGGGCAGGGGGGGCGTCCGTACGAGACGGTGCTGACGACAGGCTTCGTCCTGGACGCCGATGGGCGGAAGATGTCCAAGCGCCTCGGCAATGCCATCGACCCGCAGGACGTGGTGAGGGATCAGGGGGCGGAGATTCTGCGGCTGTGGGTGTCGTATGTGGATTTCAAGGAGGACATGCCGACGGGGCGAGGGATCTTCGACCAGGTGGTGGACGGGTACCGGCGGCTGAGAAACACGCTGCGGTTCATGCTGGGGAACTTGTCGGACTTCGACCCCGGCCGGGACCAGGTGCCACGGGAGGAGATGCGGGAGGTGGACCGGTGGATTCTGCACGAGATGCAGGGGCTGCTGGAGCGCCTCACACGGGCGTACGACGAATTTGAGTTCCACCAGGTGTACTATCGGGTGCACGAATTCTGTGCCGTGGAACTGAGCCAGATCTATCTTGACTTGCTCAAGGACAGGCTTTATACTTACCCGCCAAAAAGCGGGGATCGGCGGTCGGCGCAGACGGCGCTGTGGGTGCTGGCGACGACCCTGGCGAAGGTGCTGGCCCCCATCCTGAGCCACATGAGCGAGGAGGTCTGGCAGCATCTCCCGGGGTGGGAGGGGAAGGAGAAGACGGTCCAGCTGGCCGAGTGGCCGGACCTGACAGAGTGGCGCGAGGCGGTTCTGGGAGAGCGATGGGAGCAGTCTATCTTTCAGCGGATGCGGGGGGATTCGAAGAGCGGTTGATCAAAGAATTTGAGGAAGCCAAAACGGATGAAAAAAAACCACTTTGGGAAACAATCCGACCGGACGGCGAACTGGTGCGGGTGCATATCTCCGCGCTAAAAGCACGCGGAGGGCAGCCCCAGGCGTTTTCCACGCTGTGCCTGTGGACAGCGAGCATTTTTGAGGGAGACAGAGTAGATCTGATGGATGGATGGGATACATTCCAGCATCTTTGCAGAGACAACCGCCTGCGAAAATTCCCGGAGAAGGAAATCTCTGAATTTACTAAATGGGCTCAGAAGAATAAATATCCAAGTGCGCGCCATTCAGCGGCTTTTCGGGACGCGTATGATCCCCACTACCGGCTGGTGAGGCGGGAATTTTTGAATATCTTGATGGAATGACTTTAAATCTATTCCCACATTTCCTTTGCGACAATATAATTAAAAATTTAAACAAATATCACAATTCATTTATTAATCAGGATTTCTTATATGAGATACTTTATTAAGTAGTATAATGCTCGCAATTTGGCTTAATTATTTCAACCAACCATCAATTGCAATGGAGGTAAGATGACAGTCCATTTATATTTATCCCTGATCCCTGAAGCGCTGATCGCATCAATGCTGTCGCCGGAAGAATTCGGCGCGTATTACGCGGTTGGCACTCAGAAGAAATCACGCGGGCAGGCGATCTTCTTTGAGATTGACCCGAAATTCCGCAGTGATTTTTTCCGTATCGAGGAAGGCGTGAAACGCTGCATCCCGCATGAAGACGGTTCGTTAAAGCGATCCATTTACATCTCCGTGTATCGGGTGTTGGAGAATATCCCTATGCAGGCGATCCAGCAATTGTATCTGACCACGCAGGATGGGCGCACTCTGGGATTAGATAAGAGCAGCCATGTCCAAAAAGATGCCGCCGGCCTGCATCTATACCGAGAAGTTTCCCCCGTTTCCCCGCTGGTTGTTAGTTCACTGGCACCAAATGGTTTTTATGAGTTGATCGTAAAAAATCCAACGAGTCTGGTCAAGCTGCCGGCGGTTTGCTTCGCGGAACTGCGCCTGGATGACCTGGCAGATGATCCGAAGAACGGCGAAGTCGGTGACCTGCCCTATAAGAATATGGAACATTTGAGGAACTGCCTGATATCCCTGAGAACAAAACCTGTGATGACAAAAATGGTGGATCGGCTGCCTTCCAACGGCATCCCTTTCCGAACAATCAAAAATGGGTTCTTCGTGGGAAATCAGAAGAAAATGCTCTTTTTCCCGCTGCCGGATGAAAAAGAACTGGTAAGTAAGAACTACCAGTGGTGGCGGTCAGCAACAATGTGATTTTTATATCCCCGCGTGTGACCCAAGCCGGGTTTCCAGGTGGGCGGGGTATGGATTAATTCTTTATTTAGAGAGGTAACATTATGATAGACATCTGGTTGTTAGTAGGAATAGGTTCTGGAATTATTTCTGTTGGCGCTGCTCTGTTTCTGTATTAC
>CAZUUK010000218.1:0-3836 GCA_964622675.1 uncultured Planctomycetota bacterium
ATGCAAAGAGCTATGAGCAGCGCCTTCAGGACCCAGCCCGGCGGCATTATGCCGACGCCGATGATGGTCAGAAATGCCCCCAGGGTGGTGCACTTGGTGCCGGCCTGCAGGCGGTTGTAGACGTCGGGGAACCGGAACACGCCCAAGCTGCCGAGGAGCAGGAAGATGGCGCCAACAATCGTAATGACGCCTCCGAAGGTCGCCACTACAGCCCCCTTTCCAGGTACCTGGCAATGGCCACGGCACCTATGAAAGTCAGCACGGCGTAGACAAGCGCCACATCAAGATATACGTACCTCTGGAAGAAGAATCCCAGCAAAACGAGTAGGGCAGTGGTCACCGTGGCAGTCGTATCCACAGCCACTGCGCGGTCTACCGTAGTAGGCCCCTTGAGCATGCGCAGCAAACACAGCAAGATGCCCACGCCTATAATGCTGAGCAAAACGAGAGACATCAGTCGAAAACGATCCTCAGGTGTCTTTCGAATCTTTCGCCGATCAGCGCCGTAGCCTCTTCGATGTCCTGTGCTTTCACGTTTATCCAGTGGATCAGCAATCGGTCCCCGACCACGTCAAGCGTGAACGTCCCCGGTGTAAGCGTGATGGAATTGGCGAGGATCATCTTCGCAATATCGGACTTCAAGCCGGTTTTTATCACCACCACGCCCGGTTTTATGGGCATTGCCGGATGCACCACCCGGTAGGCCACATCGAGGTTCGCCTTCATTATCTCGAGAAAGAGCACCACGAGGTATATGGCGAAGAACAGCAGCCTCTTCAGGCTGAGAGGGGGGAGGCCCAGCCGGGAGTAATTGGCGCTGAGCCACAAGGAAAGCAGCAGACATATCCCCAGACCGACCAGCACCTCCTGGACATGCAGGCTCGAGGTGAGTGCAAGCCACACCAGAAACGAGATCACGAGCAGATATAGAAAGCTCTTCACCCGAGCCCCAACCGGTAGGCTCTCCTGCTGCATCTTCCCAGGATCTCCTCACAGATAATACATGAGCCGTGCCATCTCCGTGGCCAGGTCTACGCAGGCAACCTTGACGTCATCTGGCATGTTCAGTTGGCAGGGGGCAAACGAGAGGATGGCTTTCACTCCTGCCTTCGCCAGCCGTTGTGCTACCTCCGGGGCTTCCGGAACCGGTACAGCCACGATAGCCAACTTTATCCCGTCATCCTGTATCCACTGCTCCAGGTCCGCTGCGTCTTCAATCACGATTCCGGCGATTTTCTGGCCCACCTTCTCCGGGTCCCTGTCAAAAGCTCGGACAATATTGAAACCCTCGGCCATGAATCCCGGATAGGCCAGCATCGCTCTCCCGATATTCCCCACACCCACCAGGGCTGCCTTCATCACGTTGTCCAGCTTCAGAATGGAGCGAATCTCCTTGGTCAACCCCTTTACGTTGTATCCGACACCGCGCTTGCCGAACCCGCCGAAATGGGAAAGATCCTTTCGAACCACGGACGATTTCAATCCACAGGCAGCGCCCAGGGCTGCCGAGGAAACGGTCTCGAGACCTGTCTCGCCAAGGCACAAGAGGGCCCGCAAATAGACGAAAAGCCGTCCGACTGTTTGGTCAGGTATTCGCATGGACTTTGTGATTGTGCTCACATTCTCAAGAGATGCCGTATCTTAGGGCCTCATATCGTATCTGTCAAGGGTAGGAATCCAGATTCTTCAAATCCTGTCGGATCGGCAACCGGCCACCCGGGAGGCGTAGGGCCGCGGAACTACACTGCGAGCAACTACTCCCAGTCACGCGCGCTCCCGCGGGCGCATGAGCGCGAGGTCATTCTGGCAGGGTCAATCGGCGTGTCCCCTCACCTGTCGGCGAGGTTTGCAGACTGATGGGGATTCGCCCTTTCTCTTCAGCAAGCGAGAATATCTGATCCACTTCGAACCATGCTGCCGCAGCCCCGCCGGTGGACCAGTAAACGGCAGCAACACACAGTCGCTAGACATGGCAAAGGCATCATCGCGATGTTCGGCGCAGTGCCCTCGGTTCATGTGCAGAAGGTATATTGCGTATAGCGGCCGTCGTTGGCCCGTTCGTTCCACAAGTGAAACGGCTTCGACCTATCGCTTCAGCGCTTCTGCCAGGGCCAGCTCGGCTGCGTTCTCAATCTGGTGCCCAATGGGCGACGGAGTGAGTTTGGGATGCGTTCCCATCTGGAACACGCATATCTCATCGGCTCGCATCCCCTGTTGTATGAGCGACCCGATGCAGTTGACCACGTAGCCGGCTTTTTCGCTGCCGTACACCTGCCCCCCGATGAGCCGCATAGTGTCTCTCTCAAAAACAAGTTTCACCGTCAGTTCCTTGGCTCCGGGCAGTGAGCCGGGGTGTTTGTCTGGGGAGGTTGCTTCGCCGACAACAACATCTACTCCTTCCCGTTCGGCCGTTCTCTCCGTGAACCCGGCTGATCCTACTGCAAGGCCTCCGATCACAGTGCAGAACACGCCGATGGGGCATGGCGCGCGACGTCTGCGCTTGAACAGGTTAGCGGCGGCCACCCTTCCTTCCATCGTCGCGATCGATGCAAGACGCACAAACGATGTCTTGCCCGTGAGGAAACATCTTTTCCGCGTGCAGTCTCCGGCCGCCAGAATCGCAGTGTCACTGGTCCTCATGTAGTCGTCCACTTCTATACCCGCCTTTTCATGCACTTCAAGTCCCGAATCACGGGCACGCTCGACGTTGGGGGTAACTCCTATGCCCAGCAGAACCAGGTCAGTCTCCAACTGCTGGCCGTTTTCCAGCTCCACGGACTCCACTTTTGCTTTCCCCCGAATGGCCTTCGCTTTTCTGTTCGCAAAGATGGAAACGCCCGCCTTCTTGAGTTCTTCCTCAACGCGGACGCATATCTCAGTGTCACAGGCAAGCAGAAGGCAGTGGAGAAGGAGCTCAACGACTGAAACGCTGTTAAGGTGGCCCAATTTGGACAGTTCATCGGCAAACTCCAGTCCTATGAATCCGCCTCCGATAATAACCACGTCTTTCGCATTCTGGAGAGCTTTTCTCAGCCCTTGCAGGTACTTCGCATCTTTCTCTGCCGCAAACACATTGTCGAGATCAACACCCTCTAGAGACGGGATCAAGGGATTTGAGCCAGTCGCGAGTATCGTCTTCTCGTACTCTATGCTCTCCCCGCCCGCCGTATGGGCTGTTCGGTGATCCTTATCTATCGAAGTGACCTCGTCTACTAAGAGGTCCAAGTTATGCTTCTTCAGCACCGTGTCAGGTATGACGTCGTCATCCACCGAGTCAAGCGTGCCAAAGATGTAGGGAATCCCGCAGGGGACCAGCGCTTTCTCCTCGCGGCGGACGACGGTAATCTTCAGCTCCGGATAGAACCGCCTGGCCGTGATCGCCCCGGCCAAACCCGCTGCGCTGCCACCTACAATCAGAACGTCAGTCTTCATTATCTTTCTCCCTTGGGCCCGTGTCGGTCCCTGCTGGAGGACGGATCGCTTCAGGCATTCCAGAACGCGGCAAACAAAGCCAAACCAGTTAGAATATCCAACAGATATGGCCTTGTCAACCGTGCGTGGAGCTATCCCGTCAGGTGCCAAACCGCCCCACCGATGGATGGTGTTGGTGAGATCCCCGGCCGCCCGTGCCCGTGCGATTGCCCGAAGCATTTGCCACGAGCATGTATGCCGTAGCGGCCCACCGACTGGGAGGAACAGACGGAGAAACGGCAAGCTCTGGCAACAGAGCGGACTTCCGGCGGGCGGGAGACACCTTCCGCGTCAGCGAGAGCGAAACGCAGCCCCACGAAACCCCAACCGGATCTCACGCCATCGGCGACTGGAGTCTCTACGAG
>CAZUUK010000219.1:0-3833 GCA_964622675.1 uncultured Planctomycetota bacterium
GCGGCTGAGGCGGCGCAACTGCAAGGCGCTGTCGCGGACCTGGCGGCCGGTCGGGCCGAGAGTGTTCCCGTCCACGACCTTCCGGGGGTGACGGAAATTTGAAGCACGAGGCAAGCACAAGAAAACACGTACTGGGGCACTACGGCGACCCAGGGTCGCAATACTCGAGCCCCGCGTAGAGCGCATCGAGGAAACTCGATACAGCTTGCATTGTTGCTTTCATGTTGGTCAGGTCGACGCGGTCAGGAGCACCCTGGAGATGGGGAACGCCTTTCGTATTGCGGACATACCGAAATGCCTGCCCGCTTGGATCAAGTCTGTGGAACTCAAGAATCAGCTGCTCAGCCGCTGTGAGGTCTTCGCCAGATGAGTCCGGCCACATCACTTGGAGTAGTTGCTTGGCTTTGTTCCACAACTTGTGCAGATTGTGCTCCCCAAGGGACTCTTCACAACCGGTGAGGGCCCCTACTTGAACGCCGAGGCGGATCACATCTTTGAGCATCAGCTCAAGATGATGCCGGTACAGGAATGCCACAGGAAAGAACAGGTCGTCAGGATTTAGACCGTCAGTCGGCGCCGCATCCACAATCATGTCCGCGGCTCTCTTGAAACCCCAGGTGTATGTACCTTCGCGGGGCATAACGAAGACCTCAACCGCATTCCGGTGTGCCAAAGACGGGCTGAATGCAGCGTTCCCTGTCTTGGCCCACTTGAAATCTTCTATACGCTTCATCGGCCCTTCTCC
The DNA here is from genome assembly GCA_964622675.1 of uncultured Planctomycetota bacterium. Classification (GTDB taxonomy): domain Bacteria; phylum Planctomycetota; class DG-23; order CAZBND01; family CAZBND01; genus CAZUUK01. The sequence goes on from CAZUUK010000219.1 coordinate 746, forward strand.
AACTGTAGGAGCCGCTTTCTCTTGCGCTCCTTTTTTACCCGCTCGGAAACCTGTTCGAAGATTTCCTTTGCCCGCTTCTCCGCAATAAGCGTGGCTTCTCTTGTCAATGTGTGCTCGGTCAAATCCCGGCCCTTCCTGGAGTCGTCGTCACCGAATGCTGCGGCCGTCGAGAACCAAGCGTAGGCTTCAATACTATCCTTTGGCACTCCCCGTCCATCGCTATACATGATACCAACAAGGCACATGGCCTGGGCATCGCCTTGCTCGGCGGCGCTTCGGAACCATTTGAGGGCCTCACGGTCGTCTCTTGGCACGCCTTGACCATTTTGGTACCTGAAGCCAAGACTGGACATCGCTTTGGTATCCCCTTGCTCGGCCGCCCTCCGGAGCCACTTGACTGCTTCACGGTCATCCTTCGACATGCCCTGGCCTTTGCCGTACATGACGCCGAGATTAAACATTGCCCTGGCATCCCCAATCTCGGCGGCCTTCCTAAACCATTTGGCCGCTTCACGGACATCTTTCCGCATGCCCTCACCCTTGAGGTACTTGAGACCAAGATTGAACATTGCCTCAGCGTCGCCCTGCTCGGCGGCTTTCCGGAACCACTTGACTGCTTCAACGTTATCTTTCGGCACGCCCCGTCCGTTGCCGTACATGATGGCAAGATTACACATTGCATCAGCGATGCCTTGCTCTGCGGCCTTTTGGTACCATCTTACAGCTTCGCGATCATCTTTCGGCACGCCCTCCCCCCTGGCATAGAAGACGCCAAGATTGTTCATTGCCAAGACATGGCCTTGCTCGGCGGCCCTCTGGCACCACTTGGCTGCTTTGCGTTCATCCTTCGGCGTGCCACGGCCCTTCAAATACATGTTGGCGAGACTGAACATTGCGGAGGCGTGTCCCTGCTCGGCAGCCCTGAGGAACCAGCCTGCTGCTTCACGCTCGTCCTTTGGTGTCCCACTACCATCAGCGTACATTGATCCGAGAAAGAACATAGCATTAATACTACCACCTTCTGCTGCTTTGCGATACCAATGGATTGCTTCAACATCATCCTTCGGCACACCGCCACGCCCAGTGGCGTACCAGTGGCCCAGAAGCAACATTGCTTCTGTGTTCCCGGCTCCCGCAGCTTTACGGGTTTTCTTGACCAATTCTGGATCTAGTTGGATATCACCTTTCGCCGCCTCACGACGCCACTTGTCCGCTTCATGCCTATCTTTCCGAACGCCCCTGCCGTTTTCGTACATATGACTGAGCATAATCATGGCAAGCTTATTCCCTCGCTTGGCAGCCTCATGAAACCAAAAAGCAGCTTCGTGCTCGTCCTTCCACACCTCGCTCCTATTGTCGTACACCATGCCCAACATCAGCATGGCATCGATGTTTCCGCCTTCAGCGGCTTTGCGATACCATTTAGCCGCTTCACGCTCGTCCTTGGCAACACCCGAACCAAGGCCGTACTTGACACCGAGACTGAGCATAGCGTCGACGTGGCCACCCTCGGCCGCCTTGCGGGACCACTTGAATGCTTCGCCATCATCCTTCGTCACCCCCCAGCCATTTTCGCACAAGCGACCCATGCTATACATAGCTTCGGTGTTCCCGCCTTCAGCCGCCTTCCGAACGCTTTCCGCGATACGCTTCCAGAACAGTTCTCGGGCCGCCCTCTGCTGAGACTTCTCATGCTCACCAGCGCCCCCCAACGGGGTGGGCGTCTCCCCTTTCGGAATCAATACCAGTAGACTTGACGACGGAATGGCCAAGTCGACAGGCCCAACAGTAATCCCAATGGCTTCGCCCTTGCTGTTGACAACCGGGACGCCCGTGCTACCGCATGAAAGGGCAGTGAATAGGAATAGACGGTCTTCGCCAACCTTCAGGACACTGCTGACGATACCTTCGGAAACTGTCCCCTCCGCACGGTCCGGGTCCCCCGCTGCGTAGACCTTGTGGCCAACAGCAACCCGGTTACTGTCACCAATGGCCACGGGTTTCGCTTTCAGCCCGTCGACGGCGAGTAAGACGAGGTCGTGGTCCGGATCAGAAGCGACGACCCCGCGCACCTTGTACTTGGTCTCCTCATTCGTGAGCTTCGCGTAGCCGCTCGCGGCACGTTCGATCACGTGAAGATTTGTCGCAACAACACCTTCACGGACAACAAAACCACTCCCGATGCGCAGACGCTGCCCGTTCGCATCTTCCATGACCAGAAGTACGACTGAAGGGGAGACTCGCTTGGCTATTTCGCCGGTGGTGTCTGAGATCACAGGAGCAGCGAGAACGGCGAAGACGAAGGCAATTGTGACTGCTGCGCGCGAACCTCGATTCAGCATGGCGTTGCCCTCCTCAAAACAAACCATCCCGAATTATTAGGTTCAATTATAGTCGAATCCTCGATACCGTCAAGCGGAAAAGCCGTCGCGGCCAGATCCTTTCCCCTCGGCTTCGCTCGGGGTCAGGATGACAACGTTTCGTAACACTTCAGCCGTCTGGGAAAGTTTCTTGCCGAATTCCGGAAAAATAGTTGATTTTTTGCTTGTACTATGGAATACGCTGCATATGATGTGAGGTGTGAAGACGCCTTCGACCACAACGCGGATCGAGTTCACGCTGCCGCTCACGCGCCAGGAAGCCGAGCGCATTGACGCGATGGGACCCGAAGCAAGAATCTTCGTGATGTTGGAATTGTCCGCGCGGCTCACCACGCAGGACAAGCAAGAGCCGTCGCCCTCGACGCCCTCGGGCATGGTGCCGGTGTATGCGAAGCCGCCGGCATCCAAGCGCTCGAAGAAGCCGGGGGCGAAAGCGGGGCATCCGGGATCGCGTCGCAAGAAGCCGCTCGAGATCACGGGTCGCGAAGAGCATCCGTCGATGAAGCACTGTCCCGCGTGCGGCTCCGTGCTGAAAGCCGCAACCGAGCGACGCTTTCGGCTGATCGAGGAGATCGCCGAGACCCGGCCGGAGGTGACCGAGCACAACATCCCGCGCCAGTGGTGTCCGACGTGTCGGAAGCTCGTCGAGCCGGCGGTGGTCGACGCCCTGCCAGGCGCGCGGTTCGGTCATCGCATGACGACGCTCT
>CAZUUK010000220.1:0-3758 GCA_964622675.1 uncultured Planctomycetota bacterium
TCCCGTGTCTGGCTCAGGATATTACAGGTAGAATGAGCCACACTCATACTATTTCTTACGTCAGACAACGCACAAGGTTCACTGATCCTGCGCCAAGGTCGTTGATGCACCTGAAAGCGAGGCTGGAAGTTGGACTTACTCCGGCCTTACACAATGGCAGCAACCTCGTCAACAGATTAGTTGTACCTAATATTTCCAGGGCTATTCAGTCTTTCCACCAAAGAAAAGCTACTGCACATGAACTAAACCGTTTCACGGTATGCTGCGGAGGTCGAGCTGATCTCGTGGAGCGTGGTTGCTTGCCAACCTGTGTCCTTTGCGGCGATTTGCGCTGAGCGCGGCGCGGGTTGCCTTTCCTCGCTATTCTTCTTGGTTCGGTCTGACCGTGGTGGTCGGGCCGTTGCCGCTGGTACTCAGCCAAGGAGAAGCATTATGACACCGCTACGCCAACGCATGATCGAGGACATGAAGCTGCGCAATATGTCGGCCTGGACGCAGGATGCCTATGTCAGGTATGTGGCTGATTTCGCCCGCTACTGCGGCAAATCGCCTGAACTGCTTGGTCCCGAGGAGATCCGCACGTATCAAGTGCATCTGTTCAAGCAACGAGACTTCTGCCACAACTCGCTGACGGTGGTGGCCTCGGCCTTGAAGTTTCTGTATCGCGTGACCTTGCCCCGAGACTGGTCCGTCGAGCAGATCCCCGTTCCCAAACGCCCCAAGAAACTCCCTGTGGTCCTGAGCAAAGACGAGGTCGCCCAATTCTTCAAGGCCATCAAGAACATCAAGTACCGCGCCATGTTCATGACGGCCTACGGCGCCGGTCTGCGCGTCTCGGAGATCACCCATCTGCGGCTGCGCGACATCGACAGCCGTCGCATGGTCATCCACGTGTGTCAAGGCAAAGGGAGAAAGGACCGCTATGTCATGCTCTCGCCGCGGCTGTTGGCGGTCCTGCGCCTCTACTGGCAAGCAACCCGCCCCTCCTATTGGCTGTTCCCCGGCGTCAAGCCGAACCGGCCGTGCTCCGTTGTCTCGGTGCGCTACGCCTGCAGACAGGCGCGTCTCGACGCGGGGCTTTCCAACCCCGTCACCCCCCACATGCTGCGCCATTCTTTTGCCACCCATCTGCTCGAAGCGGGCGTCGATCTGCGCATTATTCAGGTCTTGCTCGGCCACAACAGCCCGAGAACCACGGCGCGGTATACGCATGTATCCACCGAACAACTCCAGCGGACTCAGAGTCCCTTAGACGACCTGCCCAACGTCTAATCACGCTGCGTTACCATGGGCAGGCCTCGCTTGGAAGTGGCCGACGTCTTTCGTGAATACGGGCAGACCTATCGGCACACATACGGCTCCTCGATGTCCCTCGAGCAGCCGCGGGTGATGCGCGCCATCGAACTATGCCGCACCGACGCCTTGGGCGGACACGTGGACCGGTGTGACCAGTGCGGCCACCAGGTCATCTCCTACAATTCTTGCCGGAATCGGCATTGCCCCAAGTGCCAGAACCTGGACAAAGCCTTGTGGCCCGAGGCGCGGCGGGCTGAAGTTCTACCGGTCGAGTACTACCACGTCGGGTTCACTCTCCCGCGCCAGCTTGCTTCATTGGCGCTCCAGAATAACAAGGTCGTCTATGACATCCTGTTTCGCGCCGCATCGCAGACCTTGTTGCGCATCGGCGCAGACCGCAAACATCTCGGGGCGCAATTGGGCTTCATGGCCGTACTGCACACCTGGGGCCAGACGCTCATGCACCATCCCCATCTACACTGCGTCGTTCCGGGGGGAGGATTGGCTCTGGACGCAGAACGCTGGATTCCCTGCAACAAGGGGTTCTTTCTGCCCGTCCGGGTTCTTTCACGACTCTTTCGCCGCCTCTTCTTGGAGAACATGGAAAAGGCCTTCAAGACTGGCGCCCTGCAATTCCATGGCGTTCTAGCAGGACTCTCCAAACGGGATGCTTTTCAGCAACTCCTGCACAACTGTCGCCAAACCGAATGGGTCGTCTATGCCAAACCGCCGTTTGCCGACGCCGACGCCGTCCTCGATTACCTGGCCCGCTACACCCACCGCATCGCCATTTCCAACCATCGCCTTATCAGCATGCAAAACGGCAACGTCACCTTCTCCTACAGAGACTACAAGGCGCGCGGCATGAACAGGACCATGACCCTGGATGCCCACGAGTTCATCCGGCGCTTTCTCCTCCACGTGTTGCCCAACGGCTTTCAGCGTATCCGGCACTATGGATTCCTGGCCAACCGCCATCGCGCCCAGAAACTCGCCGTGTGTCGCCGCCTCCTGCACGTCCCCGAGCTCGACCAATCTGCGGACCAACACAAAAGCGATCATCCAAGGCTTCTCGAAGCACTAATCGGCACCGACCCTTCACGCTGTCCACGTTGCCATGACGGCCATCTCACGCGCTTCGCCCTTGTGCCTCCAACATCATCCTTCCGTCGTCGTCCGCACCGTCGAGGCCGATCACCATGAACCAACCTAGCCGCCCACCTGTACAATTCCGAGCTTACGTACCCCTCCGGTGCGACACTACCCTTGTGCCAGTTTCACCACAAAACCTTATCGGGCCTTCAATTCCCCACTTCTTCCCAGCACACGCGCCATGCCACCGTACCTTCTCAGTCCCCGTGAACTCCCGCAAGGTGAAAGCCGTAGCTCCACACCGCCCCATTCAATCCCCATAGATCCCGGCCCGCAGCATACCGTGAACCGGCTTACTTCATGGGGATTCTTTCGCGAATGCCCGCTCGAAGCCACGCGAGACTCCCGAAAGAACCTTATCCCATACGGAAAACTCGTGTCCTGTAACCGCGACGGTACAGGCAATTCAAACAAGAAAAGACGGGCACAAGCTATTCTTCTGCCAAGCGCTTAACAAGGAACTCGTCCATGACGCGGGCAAGTCCTTCGATGCTCGGATTGATACTGGCCTTTTCGATGCCATACTTCCGGAGGATTTCCCGCCCCTTCCGGTGGGTCTCGATGAGTTTCCCAGGACTTTGGGATTCACACTTGTGCTTCAGAATACGAAGCTTGGCAATGCTGCCTTCGTCTATGCCGGTGGTGGTCGTCAGCGAAGTGCCGTCCTCGAACGGGGTGTAGCAATCCTTCCACGCCATCCCGAAGGGCATGACATAGTGGGTCACGAACGTTTCCTCGTCCAGGTTCACAAAACCGCAGATGACGCATTTCCCGACTTTCTCGCAAACCATATTGCCCAAATGTTCGAACCCGAGGGCGGAAAGGGCCTTGTACAGAACCGGTAGTTCTTCGACTTCCTTCGACAGTTCCTCGTCGTGCGAGGCCGCCTCCATGTCGGCCTCGTAAAACTTCGAGGCCCGGCCTTCGTGGAGTACCTTGTCCGTAGTGGGTAAACGTTCTAACGCATCCATCGTCGTGTCGTATTCACGCCATTCTTCGAAGCGCTCCCTGTTTTCAGCGATCGCCGCCGAGCAATCCCACAGATGACCAAAGCGGTGCCGGAAAAACAGGATGGCGAGTTCGTTGCGACAGCGCCGAGGGACGGATAACGCCAGACCGTCCTGCGTTGGAGTCACCCCGGAAAGCATGATGTCGGTTTTCGCGGCCTCCAGAATGGCCCGCGCTTCCGCGTCGTTTTCGGCCATCAAAGGGGTCTTGGACAGGGCGGCGCGGAAAAGCTCGATGGCTTCCGCGAGGGAGGCGGCGGGAAGGGGGGTAACGGAGGCTTCAATACACCATTGGCTCCCGCG
>CAZUUK010000221.1:0-3678 GCA_964622675.1 uncultured Planctomycetota bacterium
CTCCGCCAACTGCGAGAAGAACTCGTCGGCCCCGTTGATCTTCACGACTTGCGCTCTCCGGAGTTCCATCAATTGCTTGGCCCTCTCCCCGATCTCCCCCAGCGCCGTCCAGTACGTGGCGTAGCGCCGCCCCTTGCATCCCTCAATTGCCCGCCGCAGTGCGGCATCCCAATCACCCGACCATCCACAGACCACCAAGCCGTACTCGTCGAGGACGCGCTCGAGCAGGCTGTCGATCCTCTCGTCGTAGGAGTCAAGCTCGGCTGGCGTGTTCTTCGTCCGTAGGTCGAGGTAGTCGCCGTGTAGCTTGATCACCGTGCAGGCGCTGTGCACGAGTGGCGTAGCCCCTTCCACGGCATCCGGCGTGCCGATCACCGTGGGCGCGACTCCGACTTCGTCAAGCGCTCGCTCAATCAGGCGATCGAAGTTCGTCGTGACGATGACGCGCACGTACCCGCCCTTCACTAGTTCGGCGACGGCCTTGTGCGCGGCCGTCGGGAGCTTCAGCCCCTCCTCTCGTTGTTCGTCTGTTGGCTCGAAGTAGCCCCGAAGAAGCTGACTGCGCTCCGCCTGGGACTTGGCCACGGCATGCAACAGGCCGGTGTACGTCGGTTCCTCCCCATACTTTCCCTTGTACCATGCCTCGGGATCAGCTTGGCAGTCCTCGTCTTGAGCCCTCGCCAGCCTCCCGATCAGGTCAAGGACCACTTCCCAGCCTGTAGGAATCGCCGCCCTGCGCGAGACGCCGGCTCCCAGGAGGAGCGCGTATACGCCAGGGCTCGCGTGCATCGACATGGCGAGCGATAGCAGAGAGTCAATCATGTGCGTACTCCCCGGGGTTCCGCCGGTCACTTCTCCTCGATGAGTTGAAGGGAAACGCGAAGAGGAAAAGGAGGAAAAGGGGTCGAGGAAAAGGGGTCAGGCTACTTTTCCTCTCCCCAGCCCACTCGCCACCGCGCCACGTCTCGACTCTACCGGAATCCGGTGCCATTGCTACGTCGCGCTACGAATGCATTGAACTTCTCCTGGAATGAGAACAGGTACTCTAGGATCGCATTCGTGAAGTCGAGGATATCCCTGGCATCGTCCCGAGACACCTTGGCTCCCACGTCGTGCGCCGCCTCGTTTCCCGCAATCCGAAGGGCATCTGCCCATTCGAACAGGCGGTCATCAATAAGCCCGCTGTCTCTCAGCTTGGCAAGGCTTCTCGCCAGAGAGCGTTCGCGCATGTCCTTCGCGTCACATACTCCCTCAAGGGTCCTCCTGTACATTATCGCAGTGGCAGTGTACGCCTTAGCACGAGAGCATGCGGCGGCTTCGTCGTAAGAATCCCCAAGGGGCGGCGGCACGTCCTTGCTCGCACGATCACGCTGAACGGGAAACAAGGTAACCGGCGCATCCCAGATATCTCCTTCCGCGATGTTCCCAACATTGTCCTGCCAAACCAGGATCGGGCCGTCACACTTCTTACATCGCAGCAAGACGTACCGGCCTGACGGAGTATCGCCCCGCCGTAGGTACTGGTATTCACCCGCGGGCTCCGTCTCGACGAATGCTTCGCATTTCGTGCATTCAACGATCATCTGTACACCTACCGTCCGTCTTCACGGCTCGGCGCGCTAGCGATGATACCGTGCAAGACATTGCTCGGCACATGGTCAGCTACTCAAGCGGACCTGTGCCCTGGAAGTCGATCCCTGTCTCTGAGTTGCTACCTGTGCTCATGTTCGTGACAAAGAACTCACCTGAGCGACCGTCTGCAAGAACGATCCGGAAGTTCCCAGACATTAAATCAACACAGGGCTGGTCTAGATCAAAGTGTCCATCCCAACTTCTCAGGGATGGACCTTGTGTCTCGTTCAACCACACGTCTACACCATCGAGAATGACTTCTTCTCCCTTTAGAATTTGCGCTCGAGTTGGATTCACCTTTGTTGCCCTTTCTTCTGCCGAACGCCCCGAATGACCGCCCCTGTAGGCCCGTCCGCGGGCTTACCGCAGTCACGTTCCATCCGGTCGTTGGCTCCGCTGTCTTTCAGAAGGGAATGCTGTCCTCGTCACCTCCGCCTTCGGTGGCTTTCGGAGCCTGTGGTCTGATCCGCAATACAAAGCGCTCTTGGTTGGCGAGAAGCCATTCCATCCCTTGGTCTTCGAGTACATACGCAGTGTAGGTCTCACCGTTGTAGTCCTCTGCTTCGATATCGCGAATGAACCTCTTGCAAAGAAGACTGGTGAGCGCCAAGGTTGTCGCAATCTTGGTGAAACCGGACTTCTCCATATCCTGTCGAATCAGGTACATAGAGACACTGTCGCCCGGTGTGTCGAGATTCTGCGCGATCGCGACTAGCGCAACCATCTCATGTTGGCTGAGACCTTCGACGTCGGCCACGGGGGATGCCGCCTTCAGGTCACCGAGCTTCTCCTGCTTGATCAGGAGCGCCTGAATGCGCTCCGTAATCCTCGTCTTGAACTCATCAAAGTCCCGGGACGACTCGGTTGAGTACCGGATGATGTTGCGATGTTGCACATCGAAGGGGAACGGCTTTGTCCGCTGCTTTGAGCACACGAGGACAACATCCGTCCGGGCGGCGATGGCGTAGCCAAGCTCAAACCATACGTTCGGGTTGTCTTCCGTGATGTCGGCAAGGCAGACGGATGCAGCCCGGATGCCGGCCTCAATCCGGTCAATGGGGATGCTCGCAGAGGGATCGCGGTCAACTCGGTACGGCTGCAAGCCGGTGGGTTCGATGGCAGGGACAAACACATCGTCATACCGTTTGTCGTATGGCCCATCGTCAAACGGCTGGATGACGAAGCACGTGCTCATACCGTTCCTCCCGCTTTGTCTCCACGTTCATCGTCGCTCTCCAGAGCCAAAGTGTCAACCGCTTGTTCTCTGAATTCCGGGGACGCCATAATTCCGGGGACGCCATACTCAATTCGGTTTGGCTTCTTGCTTGGGCTTGGGCTTTGGCCCCGGCTTCCGCGGCAGGAGCGTTCGTGCCAGCAAAGCATGGAGCTTCTCCACGAATGGGGTCAGCCCACTTGTTCTACTTTCTCGGCCCTGGCGGGCCACCTGCGGGCTCGTTCCGCCTTCCGGATGCCCGGGGAAGCACCGTTGCGTCTGCGGTGCGCCTCCTGCCGCGGAGGCGGGCAGCCGGGCGGCCGCGCGGGTGAAGTCCCCGTGCCTCATGGTTATCTTCCCGTGCCCGCGATGTGCCGAAGTCCCACGCGATCAGAACATCGCGGCTGGCAGGTATCATAGCGGGGCCGAGGGGATTCCGCAAGGCCGGACGGCGGCGAATTCACGGGCGTTCAATCGCCCCCGTTCGGGGGCTCTGGGTCCGGGGGGGCCGGACCGTTCCACGGGCTGGCGCCTGGGGCAACCGCCAGGCGCCCCTCTTCGGGGGCTCCCGGCGGCCGGGCGCGACGCGGCGGGCGCGGGCGGTGATGCCCCGTTGGGCCGGTGAGGAGGTCGGATCAGTCTGCGGCCTCGCCCGTCCGGTACGTGGGGGAACGGAGCAGTAGACCGGCGCCCGTCCCGGGGCGGCCGGGCCAGGGGCTCGTGGGCGCCGGGACCTGCCGGGCTGCCTGGGGGGTTCCCGTGCTGTCCGGGGAGCGGCTCATCCGGGAGGTGAGGCTGCGGATCTGGCGCGTCAGGTCCGCTGTCTTGACCTC
>CAZUUK010000222.1:0-3677 GCA_964622675.1 uncultured Planctomycetota bacterium
TCGCAAGCGGGTACTCGTAGGGGACATATACGCTGCCTTCAGTAGCACCGGTTGCGCAGGCGCCGATGATCATCCCCTCGATGATGCTGTGCGGGTTGCCCTCCAGGATGCTGCGGTCCATGTAGGCGCCCGGGTCGCCCTCGTCGGCGTTGCACACGAGGAACTTGCCTCGGTGATTAGGCTGGGCGGCAAGCATTTTCCACTTCAGACCGGTTGGGAATCCCCCACCCCCGCGACCCCGAAGACCGGAGGCCTTGATTTCCTCCAGCACCCACTGGCTGCCCCGTTCGAACACCTTGACTAGCGCCTCGTATCCGCCTATCTCTATGTAATTCAAGATACGGTTCGGATCGATCTTTTCATTCTGGGCCAGCGTCCTGCGGAGTTGCGTATTGTAAAAGGCAATGTCGTCCTGCTTCTCCACCAACTGGTTCGTTTCCGGATCGACAAAGAGCATGTCAGTCAGAATCTCGCCCTTTGCAACGGCCTCGACGATGCGCACCATTCCCTCGGCATTGACCCTGGGATAGAAAGTTCGGTGTGGCTCGACCAATACCGAAGGCTCCATTTGACAAAAGCCATGGCAACCGGTCACACGCAGGCGGACCTGACCGACAAGCTGCTTGGCGAGAATCTCCCGTTTTGCCACGCGGACGAGGTCACCGGCTCCGCTGGCTTGCCCGCAGGTTCCGGCGGGAATAACGATGGTGGGAGCCTTCGAGGTGGTGCCGTTAATAAGGCGTTCTCGCAGGGCTCTGAAATCTTCGATCGACTTCAACTTTCGCATGAATCGTTCCTGTGTTCCTTGTCGCTCATCGGTAAAGTCAAGCGGTGTTTTCGGGTTAAGCGTTTATACCGTCCAGTTCGATTCGGCTCCCATGACAGCCACGACGTGTGCACACGTGCACAATTCCACCCCCGCACACCATCATCGCCGCCATCGGCGCCTCGCACTCCGGGCAGGCGTATCCGCCGGTAAGCTGCCCATGGCAATGGGGGCAGAGGAAACTCACAACCGTCTTCGCGGGAATATCGTGCTCGGCTGCCATATTGAAGCTGCCGTACAGGGACGACAGCCTCACCCAGCCATGTTTCTGATCGAAACAAACACTCAGATGAATGGACGGATGGCCGTCAATTACGAAATCCGTGTCCATCAGGCTGTGATTGCACAGGGGGCAGCTTACGTCTATCGGGAATATCTTCTTGTCTTCGCTGACCTGGACATCCTCGAGGCCCGTAGATGCCCTATCCAGCAACTGACGCACTCCTGAAGTCTTAACCTTCGAGAAATAATGGCCGTCTATGACAACGACCGGCCCAAGGGCGCAGGCACCCAAACAATTGACTGTTTCGAGTGTAAAGAGCTTGTCCGATGTCGTTTCTCCGGCCTTGATGCCGAGTTGGCGCTCGAACTCTTCTTCGACCATCGGCGCGCCGCGGACGTGGCAGGCCGTGCCGAGGCAGACCGAGACGAGGTGTTTTCCACGCGGGGTAAGACTGAAGGCGCGGTAAAACGTGGCGATGCCGTAGACGTCCACCGGCGAGCATCTTGTTTCGTCGCAGACTATTCTCAGGGCCTCTTGCGGCAAATACCTGTACTTTCTCTGGATATCTTCGAGGATGGCGATCAGCCCACCCGTATGTCCGTCGTACTTCGCCAGGATTGTTAGTATGTCTTCCCGATCAACCTGGGTTGGTCCCAAAGCTTCTGTCTCGTCTGGTGTTATGGCAGGATTTGTCATTCTACCGGTATTCCTCGCAATGCCAGACGCCGCCTTCGTCTTTGTGCATGGTGCATGTTTCACGATTTTCGCAGTTCACGCACAACCCCTTGTACTGGGTCGCGTCTTGCTTGCCTGGGGGTTTGGGGGACACCGTCTTTCCGCCGGCGGAACTCGCTACGGGAACAAAGGTGTCGAACTCTTCGCAGAACAAGATGGGGCGTTGCGGTGTGCTGCGCGTCCCGCAAGTCTGTGTGTGATTGCACGTCGAGCACAAGTCACGGTACGTTCTGGAGGCTGAGGTGCCCCGGTCAGGACAAGGTGGAATGCCTTCCGAATCAGAACTCGAATGTCTCTTCGGCATCGTATCGACTCCTCTGGGACAAAGTCTCTCGATCGCCTGATAGGCAACGGACACAATGGCAATATCGCAGGCCAACACTCACTTTGGCCTGAACCTAAGAAACCCATGGCAAGTGACGTACCATTTCCGTTTTGGCCTACGAGTGGGCGAGGTGGAATCGGCGTAATCCTTTTCGAAACAAGGCATAAGGATTCACCAGGGATCACCGGATACGAGTGTGGCTTGGCCCCGCAAGATAGATGGATACGGGCGAGGGGCGGGGAGTTCTGGACCGCCGGGGCGAAATTCCCCAACAGTGAGATGGAAAGGGATTCAGCCGACCTTCAGCCCTTTCTTAGCTTTTCCCGGAGTGTCTTACGGTCAATTTGCAGCACTTGGGCCGCCTTGGTCTTGTTGTCCCCTACGCTGGCCAGGACATTGCGGACGTACTCGGCCTCAACTTCCGCCAGTGGGCGAGTCAAGTCCGGTTCGCTCAGGGACGAGAACCGAAGCGGCTCCGGCAAGTCAGAGACTTCGATGCCATCGCCCTCCGTCATGATCACGAGGCGGTGAATGACGTTGTCCAGTTCGCGCACGTTGCCCGGCCAGTGGTAGTTGTTCCTCAGCACGTGCAGTGTGTGATCGGAGAAACGCAGGGCCTCCCTGCCCGATTCCTTTGCATATTTCTCGGCGAAATAGCGAGCCAACAGTACGATGTCATCGCCACGCTGCCGCAGTGGCGGCAACTCGATGGTGATTACGTTGAGACGGAAGTAGAGGTCCTCTCTGAATAGGCCTTTGGCCACCAGATCCGGCAGGGATTTGTTTGTCGACGCCAGGATCTTCGCATCCACTTCTCTTCCGCGGTTTGCTCCGACCATATAGACTTGCCTGTCCTGAAGCACACGAAGGAGTTTGACCTGCATGTTCAGGCTGGTCTCACTTATCTCATCAAGAAAGATGGTGCCGCCGTCGGCGGTCTGGAAAAAACCTGCGCGAGATTCATCGGCGCCGGTGAACGCCCCTTTAACGTAGCCGAACAATTCGCTCTCGAGAAGCCCTTCCGGAATGCCGCCGCAATTCACCGGCACAAATGCTGCGGACGACCGCCGACTGCTGTAATGAATCGCCCTCGCGACAAGCTCCTTGCCCGTACCGCTTTCACCTGTAATGAGCACCGTTGCCAAAGCCGAAGCGGCCTTGCTTATGGCGATAAAGACCTCCCGCATTACGGCGGACTGACCGATGAGCCCGTACGGTTTGACCGGGGTTACGGAAGCGGAAGTCCGTCCGACGAGGCGCGTACGCAGTTTGTCGAGGGCGCGCTGAACCGCTGCCAGAAGCTCCTCATTAGTAAACGGTTTGGGCAGGTACCCTTCGGCTCCCATCTTGACCGCTTCGACGGCGCCGCCAATTGAAGGATACCCCGTAATCATAATTACTTCGGTGTCTTTGAAATTCTCTCGGACGTGCCGCACCAGATCGATCCCGCTGAGCTTGGGCATCTTCAGATCAGTTATCACCAGATCGATAGGCGTGTTCTCGATGATCTTGATGGCCCCGGCCACATCGGGCGCCGTGAAGACGGTGTATCCCTCGGCGGTAAGATT
>CAZUUK010000223.1:0-3660 GCA_964622675.1 uncultured Planctomycetota bacterium
GGGGGTGATGTTCAAACAGCTCGCCTATGTGGTGAGCTTTGCGCTCGCCTGTTCGCTAGTGGTGGCTCTTACCCTGGTCCCCATGCTAGCGGCCAGAATTCGTAGCCTCCCAACAATAGACCGGGGAAACAGCGAGACCTTGACACACAAGATCTTTAGGGTTAGCGGCCGCTTCTTTATAGATATGGAATACGGCTACAAGCGCCTACTGCACTTTGCCATGGCTCACCGCAAGCTCGTAATAACTGGAGCGCTTAGCCTGCTCTTAGGCAGCGTGGCCCTCATTCCACTGGTGAGAGTTGAATTCATGCCGAGCACCGATGAGGGCGAGGTAAGAATTGACGGCGAAATGGACGTGGGCACCCGGCTAGACCTGGTCGATAAGGCATTCAAGAGCATTGAGGCCACCGTCAAACAAGAGGTTCCCGAAGCTAAGAGTACGGTGACGTTTCTCGGAGGCAGTAGCTGGAGAGGTAGAGGTTCTCACACAGGAAGATTAAGCGTTGCCCTCAAGCCTGAATCCGAGAGATCGCGCTCCAGTGAAGAGATAGCGGCGGCCTTGCGCCGTAAGCTCCGTGATATTCCCGGTATGACCATCCGCACCCGAGCCGGCCAGGGACTCTTTGTCCTGCGCATCGGAACCTCAAGTGGGGAGAGGGTGCAGGTAGAAATCCGCGGCCACGACCTGGAAACCGCCGATGTATTGGCCCGTCGCGTTGAAGAGATAGTTGATCAGGTGGAGGGCGTCACCGACACACGGGTGAGCCGCGAATTGGGCAGTCCGGAGGAGCTTACCATCGTGGACCGGCAAAAGGCAGCGGACATGAAACTTACGGTCTCCCAGATTGCCAATATGCTCCAAACCGTTCTGTCGGGAACCCAGGCTGGTAGTTACCGAGAGGGAGGGAAGGAGTACAGAATTCTCGTTAAACTCAAGGACGCCGAGCGGTTGGCATTACCTGATTTGTTGGATCTGACCCTGACGAACGCAGAGGGAAAACCGGTGGTTCTCCGAAACGTAGTGCGACTCCAGCCACAGACCGGTCCAGTTCAGATTGAACGCAAAGACCAGGAACGCACTATCACGGTCTCCGCAAATATCGCAGAACGCAGTATGGGATCCATCCTTGCTGACATTCGAAAAGATCTTCAGTCCCTCCCCGTGCCGCGAGATTTCAGCATAGCTTTTGGCGGCGATTACGAGGAACAACAAAAGGCGTTCCGCGAATTGCTGCTCAGTTTCGCGCTGGCCCTGATGCTCGTCTACATGGTAATGGCATCCCTGTATGAGTCGCTCCGCGATCCCTTTGTAGTGATGTTCTCCGTGCCACTGGCCGGCATAGGCGTTGTCCTGATGCTCTTACTCACCAACACCACCTTTAATGTTCAGTCTTACATCGGCTGCATCCTTCTGGGAGGAATCGTTGTCAACAACGCCATCTTGCTAGTGGACACTATCAACCTGCTTCATCGCCGACAAGGTATGCCCTTACGGGAGGCCATTGAAGAAGCCGGCCGTAGGCGACTCCGCCCGATTCTGATGACAGCTATAACGACTAGTCTGGCGCTGGTCCCCTTAGCACTGGGGCTGGGCGAAGGAGGAGAGGTGCAGGCGTCCATGGCCAGAGCCGTTATCGGCGGCCTGTTGAGTGCTACGCTCATCAATCTGGTTTTCATCCCAATTGTCTACTCTTTATTCGAAGGTCGGTCAAAGAACCTCGATTAATAGTGTGATAACGGAAAGCAGGTTAACGCACGTTAAACCTGCAAGATATGACAGAAAGGTGCGTTGCAGGAGAAAAAAGGGATGCCTCTAGGATTTAGGTATAGACTGTTGGGTATTTTTTTTCTTACAGTCTCGCTCTGCTTGTTCATGATATCCTGTGCAGCATATGACACAGGTAGATTTGATAGTTATCCTGACCCTTCCACCAAGCCTTCTGTGCGTGGTTCAACGGCAACCGGGGAACAAGATCAACAGCTTCTAAAACCTCCCGCAAAGTCAAACAATGCTGGCCCTATTCGAGTCACCGTTGAAAGTGCGGTCTTTCTTGCGTTTGAGAATAACCGTTCGCTCCAGGTTGAACGATTCAATCCATCAATCAGCCAAACCTTTGAAGATCAAGAGCGTGCCGCCTTTGATCCCAGTTTGAGCATTGGAGCGGAATTCTCTCGTGAGAAGGAGCAGTTGAGGACAAGGGGCTCTTCCGGGACCTCTGACGAAACAAGCAACGAAACCACTGTCGATGCAGGCGTTTCCCAGTTTTTTGCTACCGGCACTGATGTGAGCGTTGATCTCTCCATTGAGCACACATCATCAGATTCCTATAGCGATCAGTACAAACCGCGAATAGGACTGAGCGTGACTCAAGCACTGCTTCGGGGCTTTGGGGCAGGTGTGAATCTCGCAAGCCTTAGACAGGCTGAACTGGATACCCGGAGTTCGGAATACGAGTTGCATGGCTTTGCCGAGGCACTGGTTGCCCAGGTGGAGAAGACGTATTGGGACTATGCCCTCGCTCAACGAGAGATTGAGATCGTTGAAGACTCCTTGGCGCTTGCAGACCAACAGCTTCGAGAGACCCAGGAGATGATCAAGGTGGGAACACTGGCCGAAACCGAAGTGACTGCCACGCAGGCTGCAATCGCAGCACAAAGGCAGGGCCTCATCAACGCACGAAGCACCATGGCCACAACCCGTCTCCGCTTGCTACGGTTGCTTAATCCGCCCGGGTCCGAGCTCTGGAAGCGAGAAATTACTCTTCTGAGCGATCCTGTTATGCCAGAGGAGAAATTGGAAAATGTAGTGACACACGTAGAATTGGCCTTGCGCATGCGGCCCGACTTGAACCAGGCGAGGCTGGGTTTGCAGCGCGATGAGCTGGAGATCGTAAAAACCAAGAATGGTTTACTTCCGAAAATGGACCTCTTTATCACTTTGGGAAAGACTGGCTACGCAGATTCCTTCGGTGGAACTGCCTCCAACATAGATGAAGATTACTATGACTTCGCAGCCGGAATCAGGTTCAACTATCCTCTCAGAAACCGGGAATCAGAAGCGCTACACCGGCGGTCGCTCCTTAGACGCGATCAGAGCGCAGAAGCGCTGGAGAACCTTGCCCAGCTCGCTGAGTTGGATGTCCGCTCCGCCTACATTGAGGTGAATCGTGCCAAGGAACAGATTTCAGCCAGCAAAGCGACCCGTGAACTTCAAGAAGAAAAGCTGCGAATCGAAACCGAAAAATTTCGCGTCGGTAGGTCGACCAATTTTCTCGTTTCCCAGGCCCAGCGAGATCTTCTTCTCAGCCAGATCGCCGAGGTTCGGGCCTTTGCGAATTACCTTCAGGCCCTGGTTGACTTTTATCGGCTTGAGGGAACACTGTTGAGTCGCCGTGGCATAGAGATTTCCGGCTGAGTCCAGGCTATTTTCGCCCCAAAAAAAGTAGAAAACCGCTTCAGCCCACTGAGACCAGTGAGAAAATTGGAGGGCGCTGAGCCCTGCCTTACCGGCTGCAGCTTTCTTGGGTGAGACTTCCCGCTCGGCAATTGAATAGTTTATTGGATTTCTCGGAAAGGCGTCTTGTTGTTGCTTACTGTCCCTGATACCACCAGAAATCATTATTCTCTGGGGGATCGTAGCATTTGCTTTCCCCATTCACG
>CAZUUK010000224.1:0-3618 GCA_964622675.1 uncultured Planctomycetota bacterium
GGGGTCCGCCACCCGCCCAGACGGGCCGTATGGCCGGTGCGCTTCGAGCACACGCTCGACAAGCGGCACGATATCGGTAAAACGAATCTTTCCGGCCAGAAACGCTTCGACGGCCACCTCGTCGGCCCCCGAAAGCACAGCGCCGAGCGTTCCGCCCTGCTCGGCAACCTCAAACCCCAGCGCCAGGGCGGGAAACTTCTCCACGTCCGGCTGCTCAAAGTTGAGGCGCCCCAGAGCCGCAAGGTCCAGCCGCTCCCACGGCGCAGGCCGGCGCTCGGGGCAAAGAAGCGCATACTGAATCGGCAGCCGCATGTCCGGCGGACCCATCTGGGCGATGACCGACCCGTCCACAAACTCGACCAGCGAGTGAACCACCGACTCGGGATGAATCAGGACGGCGATCCGGTCGGCCGGCAGGTCGAACAGATGGTGGGCCTCGATGACTTCGAGGGCCTTGTTCATCAGCGTGGCCGAATCGATCGTGATCTTCGGCCCCATCGACCAGGTCGGATGCTCCAGAGCCTGCCGGGGCGTGACGTCGGCTTGCGCCTCGGCCGGAAGGCCGTAAAACGGCCCGCCGCTCGCCGTCAGAACGACGCGGCGGACCTCGTCGCGCCGGCCGCACGCCATCGCCTGAAAAATCGCCGAATGCTCGCTGTCAACCGGAATGACCTCGGCGCCCGCGCGGCCGGCTTCGCGCATCACCAGCGCGCCGGCCATGACGAGGCTCTCCTTGTTCGCAAGGGCCAGGCGCTTGCCCGCGCGGACGGCGGCCAGCGCCGCCGCGAGCCCCACACCGCCAACCACCGCCGAGAGGACAATGTCCACATCGTCACGCTCGGCAATTTGGGTGAGCCCTTCGGGCCCGACGAGAATCTCCGGCTTGACGCCTCTGGGAAGCGCCTCGGCAAGGACCCGTGCGGCCTCCTCGTCCGAGACCGCGACGACGCCGGCGCCCGTCTCGGCCGCCTGCCGGGCCAGACGCTCGGCGCTCGTTGCGGCAGCAAGCGCCACGACCCGGAACTCCGGGCCCAGCGACGCCACCACCTCCAGCGCCATGCGGCCAATCGAACCGGTGGATCCTAAGACAGCGATATTCGACACCGCGTTGCTCCGAAAGTCAGCCCAACAAAAGAGGGAGTTTACGGCCCACAGACCCATCTTTCAATCCCAAACCGGCCCGTAGTCCCGATACATCGGGAGGGCTTGCCCGCCGGCCTGTTGGGCGGGTTTATCCCCAGCGGCCGTTTCTTGCCGCTGCCGCCCGCGGCCCCGGGCCACACAAAAAGGACCGCGTGCGGGGTGTCCCATTCGGCAGGCTCAGGGCAGGCCTCACCCCGCACGCGATCTTTTTTGCGGCGTAAGCGGCTTTGGAGTGCGGTGACCCGGCACCGCTTTCACTGCCGTTCAGATAGCGCGGTGTCCCGACAAGTCGGGACTGCCCACCGCGCGCTCGCCGTGGCCGCTCAAAATACTTGCAAATCCGGCGGGGAACGCCTAATCTATCCCCATGCTACGTCCTCTCCTCTCCCTCGATGCTTGCCCGCCTGTGGCGGGGGGAGAGGGCAGGTCGCCACGGCGACTCACCCGTGGAGAGGTGGAGGTGAAACCTGTGTCACCTCCCCGCGAGGTCGTCAGCTCAATGACCGTCAAGCAGCGGGGGACCAAGACATGCACCTCTCCAAGATTATAATCGAGAACTTCCGGTGCTTCGGGGAGGGCCGCGACCGCTTTGAGCTGCATCTCCACCCGGGGCTTACTGCCTTCGTAGGTCCCAACGATGCAGGCAAGACGGCAGTCATTGATGCACTACGATTCGTCATGGGGACGACCGATCAGGAGTGGTATCGTTTGGAGGACACTGACTTTCATCAGGGGTCGGCAGAGCCGTCGCGCGAAATCAGAATCGTCTGCAAATTCGAAGAACTTGGCGATACGGACAAGCGTGCCTTTGTCGAATACCTGACGTACGGCAAAGGCCCGAGCGATCCGCCAGTCCTCTATCTGAACTGGACGGCAAGGGATACGGGAGAAACACGCAGGGGATGGCCCTATCGACGGGTTGAACTGCACTCTGGAGAAAATGGCGACGGCCCGGCCCTTGACAAAGGTGTTCGTGAATTACTGCGTGCGACCTATATGCGGCCACTGCGGGATGCCGAAGAAGCGCTGGCTGCTGGACGAGGATCTCGCTTAGCCCGGGTTCTAAAGCAGATCCCCGCGGCAAAGGAAGGCACACGGTTCGACCCGGACACCCCAATCGACAAGCAGCCCCTCGGTGATCTTAGCATCCTCGGTATAGGGGATCTTGCCAACACCCTCCTCAAGAAACATCGTACGGTTGCAGGTGTGCGAAGGGATATCGACGATCACCTAAGAAGACTTTCGCTCAGCAGAGACGATATCCGGAGCGCTGTCAGCGTCGGCGGCGCTGAGGCCTCGGAGGAAGCCCGTCTCCGGCAGATGCTTGAGAAGCTGAACCTTGCTCTCGACGACGCGGGCAAGCCGGGCCTGGGCTCCAACAATCTTCTGTTCATGGCGTGTGAGCTTGTGCTGCTTGCGCAGGAAGATGTGGGAGCCAAACTACTTCTGATTGAGGAGCCTGAAGCCCACCTTCACCCACAGCGCCAATTGCGCGCGATGCAATTCTTACAGAAACAGGCCCGGGAAAAGGGCATCCAGATCATTGTCACGACCCACAGCCCCAACCTTGCTTCGGTTATCAACCTGAACAACATCGTTCTAATGGCTGCGAAGCGTGCCTTTTCTATGGCGAAGGATGAGACCAAACTCCGGAAGAGGGATTACCGGTTCCTGCAACGTTTCCTGGACGTCACGAAGGCCAATCTCTTCTTTGCTCGCGGAGTGATGATAGTCGAAGGTGATGCCGAGAACATTCTCCTGCCAACGCTGGCTAGGCTCCTTGGCCGAAGCTTCGCCAGGCATGGAGTCTCTATCGTTAATGTGGGAGGTGTGGGACTACGCCGGTATGCCCGCATTTTCCAACGCAAGGGTGTTCCAGACAAAGAGAGGGACAAACAAGTCGGGATTCGAGTTGCCTGCGTAGCCGATATGGATGTCATGCCCAACTGTGCGCCAATGATCATAGGAAAAGTGCGCAAAGACGAAGAATGGCCGAGATTAAGACGCCGTCGTTGGCGGGCCAAGAAGGACGTTGATTTGACAGAAGAGCGCAACCGCAAGGTGGCGAAGGAGGCCGGCCAATGCGTTAAGACTTTCGTCTCAGATGAATGGACGCTGGAATATGATCTCGCTTTAGGGCCCAAGGGCAAAGATGGCCGGTTCACCAGCGGTTTGGCCGAGGATGTATACGTCGCCGCCTGCCTAGCCGAGAATGACGAAGATATCAACGCCGGACAGAAAGAACACAGTGCCGTCACAGAAAGTGCGCTCGCGGAATTCTCCAGGATGAAAGAAGATAAGGCAGCCCCGATGGACGACAGTAGCGCTGAAGAGGTGCTTGCTGCGCATGTCTATGCGAAATTCGCCAAGGATGGGGTATCGAAGGCCATCGCTGCCCAGTATCTCGCTGAACGGCTTCAAAAGAAAAAGAAGGAAGGCAAACGGACGCCCGCTGGCCTCCGAGAGCGGCGCCCC
>CAZUUK010000225.1:0-3611 GCA_964622675.1 uncultured Planctomycetota bacterium
CGCGAAGCTATCGTTGTAGCGATGGATGCAACATGAAGAACGTGCTCAAGTCTGGTACACAGGTGGTCATCCTGTGGAGAGATAAACACCTGCGTCTTGTGCCGCATTCTTCGAAATGGCAGAGAATGAAGGATGCGGTCGGCGTCTCTTTCGTACTCGCTTCTGTACTTCTCCGGAGAGATGCGCCGGAGGCGCGCTTCATACTTATGCTTATCTTGGCTTGCCGCGAATCTACCCAATGCCATCTACGCTTGCCCTTCCCACGTCGCTCCCAAACACTACCTACGCTGAGAGGCGAGAGTTAGGAGCTGACGCCACGTCTCTTCGCCCCGCCCACCCGACCGGAGTGCCTTGGCAACAGCGCTGCCCAGCTCTGCTACATCTCGAACGTGGGCGGCGAGTTCTCGCCGCGGCCCTCTCTGCCTTTGCAGGGCAGCCTCAACCGCACGAGGTAATGAGTCCCCTTCCGCTACCAATGTGAACTCGCCTAAGCCCGCTATGAGAGGATTTCCCGAACCGGTTATCGCGGGATCGGCATGCTTCGAATAGAGAACGACGGGCTTACCCGCGGCCCATGCCATCGCAGCCTCGGCTACCGAGCCGCCGTCGGGCAACTCGCCATTCAGATTGAGAACAAGCGCGTCGCACTCCTCCATAACCTGATGAACATCTAGCGCGAATATCAGCAACTTTAGCTTGGCGCATGCCGCGGAGTAGTCTGCCTCGACAGTCTGGGCGTAATCTATGGCGTCTTGAAAGCAGATTCCGTCGCGCTGGGGAAGAAACACCTTAAAGCCGCCCCTTTCGAGCGCCTCAGCGATCGATGCCATCTCTTCTCGCTGCTTCGTGTCAAAAAGCGGACCTGCGCAATATACCGTTCCGTTCATAGCCTCCTCCGCCAACCGCGCCTCGGCCTTCTTTTCATATCGGCACTAATTGCAACGGAAGTTTAAACCGCCCCGCGAGTCCTGTCAACAAAGCTCCACAGGCCACCGTGGCTTTCCTCCACTGCCTAGCTTGCGTCCGCCCCTCGGACACCCTTGCGCTTGCTGCTGCCGCCCAGGTCGCTCGCCCACTCGTTGCACAGATGGTCCCAGGTAGCCGCGATCGCCTCTCGGCTATTTGGCTTCATGCGGGCTCCCATCCACTCAGCGCTCGAGCCTTCCCGCTGCTCCTTTCCCCGTCTGATCGCTGTCCCAGATATTCACATACATCTCCGGCCTGAGGCAGCGCGGAATGAAGAACATGTTTCGCCTTCTCTCTTCCAGCTTCTTTGGGTCGAGGTCCGCGACGACCATCGCCTCGCCGTTCCCCTTCCCTCGCGTGAACGCAACCACCTTCCCATCCGGCCCGAAAACCCCCGCCCAGCCGGGAAACCTCTTCGGCTTCACACCCTTCTTCCTTCGGAAGCCCGCGTTATTCGCCACAATCCCGTAGCAGCCGTTCGACCAGCACTGCACGCGGTAAGTAAGCCCCGTTATATCCTCCTCCGGGAACCGGCTCCTGTGCGGCGTGTTGTAGGCAAAAGGCATTATGAGAATCTCCGCGCCCATGAAGTAAAGCGACCTCGCCATCTCCGAAAAAAGCGCGTCGTAGCAGATCATTATCCCCGCGCGCGCCTTGCCGATATCGAACGTCTCCAGCTCGAATCCGCCTCGCCAGTATAGGTACTCCCCTCCCGGCATATGTATCTTCCGCTGCTTCCCTATAATCCCGTCGCCGTTTGCGAGCACCTGCGTGTTATATGCGACGTCCGCGTCCCGCTCGAGAATCCCAAAGCAGAGCGTCGCCTTCAGCCTTCCCGCATGTTCTATCAGCTTATCCACCGACGGCCCCGGGATCGTCTCCGCAATATCCCACGCCTTTGGCGAATGGACGTAGCCGTTCACCCCCAGCTCCGGGAAGACCAGCAGCTCCGCCCCTTGATCTACCGCCTTCTGACCCCATCTCATCATGTTCCTTATGCTTCTATCCGGCTCGCCGACCCAGTTTCTCGTAGATATTGCCGCCACGCGCATCTTCTTCATGAAGCCTTCCTCCACTTAAGCAAGTCCGCGGACTACCTCAGGAGCCTTTACACCGCGCGAGCGCCCGGTAGTCGTCTTTCGCTTCCTCGTAGTCCGATTCCGCCTCCGCAAAACCGGCGGTCTTCAGCCGCCGCATCAGCTCATCTGCGCGGAACGGATAGTACGTAATCGGATACGACCTGTGCCAGGTCCTCCCTCCTTCCTCGAAAACCAGAACAACCACAACCACGTGAGCCTCCTCCCACTTCTCCGGGAAGTTCCACACGTAAAGCGGGATGCATTTCTTCCCTTCCCTCTCCCTCAGCGCAAGCACGCTGAATCGCGGCTTTTCCTGCCGCAGCTTCTCCCAGTTACGGCTGTCCAGAACCATCTTCCCGTCCTCCGCTAGCACTTCACGCATCCCCCTGAGCGCCCGGATCATCTCCTCCTCGCTGCAGCAGTGGCCGATGGAATTCCCGCAGCAGAACGCCAGATCAAACCGCTCCGCGAATCGCCCCGCCAGCTCTTCCCAGCCGCATCGTGCAATCGGGATCGCAACTCCGGCCTCTCCCGCTCGCCTCCGCGCCTCCGCGACCATCCCCGCGCTCGCGTCCGCCGCCCACACCTTATAGCCTTTCCGCGCCAGCGCCACCGCCTGCATCCCTATCCCGCATGAGCAATCCAGTATCTTCGCTCCCGGCTCCAGACTTCCCAGCAGTTCGTCGTGCGTCTCAAAAAACGGCTCGCATTCAGCGCCTGAAAACAGCCAGTGATAATCCGGCGCAAAAGCGTCGTACTGCCGGCACGTGGTGCGTTCTTCCATCTCATCACCTCCATAGCGAAGAAAATGTCCGCCCGCTTCGCCTTGCCCGGGATGTCGAACGGCGCGGGCCTCTTGAAAGCCCGGCTGCGGAAAGATCTTGCTGTCGGAGAGGTCCTGGATTCGCCCGGTTTTTCTGCTATCAGCTAGATGTCCGTCCGAGAAGCTTCCACCCCGACGGCAAGAGCACCGCAGCGAGGGCCATTTTCAGAAGATCGCCCGGGACGAACGGCAGAAGACCCGAAGCCAGCACCCGCTCGCTCCCCACAAACCCGCTCAGCCACGCCAGCCCGAACAGATACAGCGCCGCATTTCCCAGAAGCATCGCAGCCAGCGTCGTCCCCACTCGCCTGTCCCATCCCCTTTCAGCCAGGAGGCCCGTTACATACGCGGCGGCGACGAATCCGATCAGGTAGCCTCCCGTCGGCCCGACGATCACCCCCATTCCTCCGCCTCCCCCCGCGAACACCGGCAGCCCCATCGCCCCTTCCGCTAGATACGCAAGAATGCACAAAGCTCCCCGCCGGCTTCCTAAAAGCGCTCCCACGAGAAGCACCGCCAGTGTCTGGCCCGTTATCGGCACCGGTCCTATCGGAATCGCAATCTGCGCCGAAAGCGCAATGCCGAAGCTCCCGCCCAGAATCAAAGCCGCATCGTAAGCAAGCGCATATCGTTTCACCGAAGGCCGCAGCACGTCAGCGTAAGTCATTCGCTCCACCTCTCTACTTATCCCAGGGCTTCCAATTCTCGCCTAGCCCTTCTTTCCTGTCAAGTTGCAGCGTCCC
>CAZUUK010000226.1:0-3594 GCA_964622675.1 uncultured Planctomycetota bacterium
TGCCGGCCCCGGACTGGCCCTGCCCGCATGGCAAGCCGTGGGACTGGCAACCTCCCGCCAGGGGGCTCGGAGACACCATCGAGAGGGCGTTGGACAGGACGGGTATCGGCCCGGCGTACAAGAAGGCGCACCGGCGAATCACGGGCCGGCCGTGCGGGTGTGAGCGACGGCGGGACTTTCTCAACCGACGTTTTCCCTACCCCGAAACTTGACAGACTTTACGGCGAAGAATACGGGGGATATGAAGCGGATGATGCAAGGGGCTGGCATGAAGTTCACACAGTAGGAGCCACGGGATGGCCTTGTTCGCGAAGAAATATGTGTTGACGACTAACTACGCGCCCCTGGAACCCTCTCGAACGTGGATCATGGGCACGCTCGCCGCCCTGTCCACCAACGCCGGCACGGCATATATCGAGGGCGAGGACGGTGGCGACGTGCCGCTTGAACCTGGCGAGTCGCGGCCGTTCCGCCACGTCGATCTCTCCGAGGTCAAGGTCAAAGGCACGGCCGACGACGTGTTGACGGTCGTCGGGAGCGGATGATGCGGTAGACGGGGGCGGCTCGCACTCGCGAGATGCGCCCCGGTATTCCCCTCACACCATATTACCATCCCTCCATTGTAACAATTCGTGTAATCATCGCGAGCGTACTCGCACATTCTGGCACACCACGGCACGCTCTGGCGATTTCGTAACTTGGCCTAACACAATGCCTTATGCCGCAAATGCCGCCGATATCCGTACTTACGAAAATGCTGTCGCCTTCCTGGGGGTCAAGAGGTCGCTGGTTCAAATCCAGTCGCCCCGACCATGCGAAAAGCCGCCTTCGGGCGGCTTTTTGCATGGTAGAGCAGGAGAACGGGAGAAAGGAGAAAGTAGAGCAGAAAGGCCAAGGCACAAAACAACAAAGGACTCCAACAGACACAGACGACGGTTCTCCTGCGGTCTCCTTTCTACTCTCTACTTTCTGCCGTTGGCAAGCGGGAGCAAGGAGAAAGTAGACACGGCACAGACCCCTTGATACGCTGGTGGCCTGGATAACGAGGCCGGCGGCTCTACCGCGCTCTCCTCTCTCCTTTCTATTCTCTGGCGTTGGGGGGATAGGGCATGGTTTTCGCTTTCGAGAAACTCCACGTCTATCAGAAGGCGCTCGATTTCGCCGATGGGGTCTGCACGTTGACGAAAGCCTTCCCGCGCGGCTACTTCTTTCTGGCAAACCAACTCAACCGTGCCGCGCTTTCGATCGCCGCCAACATTGCCGAGGGCAACGGCCGCTTCACCAAGGCCGATCGCCGGAACTTCTTCGGCATCGCCCGCGGCAGCGTGCAGGAATGCGTGCCGCTGCTCGAACTGGCAGTGAGACAAGACCTTCTGCCGACATCAGGCCACGAGCAACTCAAGGCGAACCTCGAAGAGATCGCCAAGATGTTGTCGGGCTTGATTCAAGGGCTGGACAAGCGGAAGATCCGCCCATGAGAAGAGAGAGGAGCGGAACTCACGTGACGGTAGTGGCCAAGATCCTGAAGATCTGCGCAGCGTTGCCCTCGGCCCCCGGGCCCAGGACACATTTGCGCCGTGGCTACGACCGGATCGTGAGGAGTACATCTTCCAACCACGGGAAGCTGAGAAGAAACGCCGGGCGGCCCTCATCCAGGAATGCGAGGCTCGCGGTGGCGTGGGGAATCACAAGCGGCCGGCACGCCGACCGAAGCGCCAGCCTGGCCGGAGGTACACCGTCGACTCATACCGCCGGGCCATTGACCGGGGCTGCGAGAAGGCCGGTGGTGACCGGTGGACGCCCCACCAGCTGCGGCACACGTTCAAGATGCGAGCGGCTCGTGAGGCCGGGCTGGAGGCGACAAGGGCAGCGCTTGGCCACTCATCCGTCGCGATCACCGAGCACTACGGGGAGCTTGATCGGAGCTTGGCTGAGGCGGTTGCACGGCAAATTGGGTAAGGGGTACGTGGGCTGGGGCCAATCTCTTTTTTGTCTTGACAGCCCCGTGGTTGCATGGTTAACGTTGGAATAGAGGTTTCTCTAAAGTGCTTCACGCGATTGGCCGACCATACGTATGTCACGGCGCCTCAAAGACTTAGGCGCCGCAGATTTGACCGCCTTCAGTCTGTGTTGTATAATGGCTTGAGACGGGGGGGTCGCAGAGCTGGCGGTAGCAAGCCATGTCCTTCCGATGGAATTTCAAGAAGGCAATAGAGGCCGCGGGGGTCCTGCTGCGCATGGCCCGCGGCAAGCGCATGCGCTTTATCCGCTTGTTGAAACTCCTTTACATTGCCGACCGTGTCAGCATCGAGGAGACCGGGCGGCCCATTACGGGTGACAGGATTGTTGCTATGAGGCAGGGCCCTGTCCTCTCCCGGGTCTACGACTGCATCAAAGGCGAGTATCCAGACCAGACCGAATGGGACCGCTTTTTTGTGACAGAGGATCCATTTGACATTCGCATGAAGAAGACCCCCGGCATAGGCGAGTTGTGCCGGTATGAAGTCGAGGTGCTTCAGCGCGTGTCAAGAGATCGGGTCCTGGACGACGACTGGAAGGTCGTGGACGAGACTCACGCCTTTCCTGAATGGACCGACCCAGGAAACACCTCGCGACCCATATCCTATAGGGACGTGCTCGATGCTGTGGGGCACGGCGATCAGGCGGATAGGCTCCTTGCTGAGGCTCGCGCGGACGAAGTGCTTGACGAGCTGATCGAAGGCGCGGCGGAATGATCGCCGAGGGCGACGCATTCCTTCTCTCACTCCCAACAGACCCTGAAGTGAAGCACTTCTACGTTGTGCTTTCGGACCCGTCAAGAGATTCCGATAACATCGTCATTGCCAATCTGAGCACGTGGCAAGATGGAGAGGATGATGCCTGCTTTCTCAACTCTGAAGATTGGTGCCAGGAGTGTCCTTTTCTAAACCATGACTCCTACGTTCGTTATCGGTCGGCACGCCTGGTGTCTGCTTCGAAGATCGAGGAGTGGCTGAGAGAGGGGATCGCTTCATCGAAGGAGAACGTGGGTTGTCGGCTTCTGGAAGCCATGCGTAGAGGGGCGGAAGAATCTCGCTTCCTCCCGAACAAGTGCTGCTTAGCCCTAAATGACCAGGGGCTGATTGATCTGTAGCCCTCAACTCCTCCGTCGGGGCTCATGTCTCTCGCGAATCGTCCTCGCTCGGTACTGTAGCCGGGCCAGCTCGTGCGCCCGCTTCTGTAGTCGGGCGATCAGCCGCTTGAGCGCCGGCATCCGGGCCATCGCTGCTTCACGCCGACAGGCGCCGCGACGGCCGCAGGCCAAGCGAAATCCAGCCTGCCCGGCGTAGCCTTCCAGCCTTCGCCGCCGGGGCTGCTACGGCGGAGCAGGCTGGCGAAGCCGGGTCGCCCCGACCATTTGGGTCCGCCATCGGCGTGGCCCAAATGGTAGAGCAGGAGAACAGGAAAAAGTAGAAGGCAGCAAAAAGGTCGCAACGGCGGGACGCCTCCAATCCAGTCTCAACCAGCCTGGTGCAGCCTTTTTTCATCTCTCTCCTTTTCCGCCGCGCGTCGATTTGACTTTCGGACGTTGTGTGCTATAATACCACTTCCGCA
>CAZUUK010000227.1:0-3569 GCA_964622675.1 uncultured Planctomycetota bacterium
CGACGGCAGTGTGACGGATGTTCGTCCACCAGCCCGCGGGAACCATCATGAAGAAACGGTAAGCCCCCACCGCCCAAGCGGCGGCGTGTTCGGCGGCGGGCTGGCCGTTCACGGAAACGTCTATGGAGCCGACGGCCTTGGACATGTCGCCTATGGTGAGGGTGACGCGATAGGTGCCGTTGGGCACGTTTGCGCGGAAGACGAGGTCGGATGTGCTTACCACCCCATCGGTATTCAGGTCGTTGAAGTGGGCCTCGAACCATTCTGCGAGGAGTAAGGGGCGGCCCATGCTGCCGCCTCCCTCGGGCATGGGGGCAGGGCCGAAGACGAGCGACTCCTGCCCCGCACTCTCCCAGCCGTATCCTCGTTCCGCATTGTACGTATCAGTTCCCGTCAGGGGCTCGTAACCCGCCACCACGGGAGAATCCGCCGTGCCGCAGTCAAAGCGCCGGGCGACGTCGTCCGCGAAGGACGGCAAGTCGCTCATGAGGAACGATATGAACAAGACAGTCCCCAATACGCGCATCAGTGTGTGCCTCGGTGCCTCCATTGTTCTTCCTCCTCCCTGCTCAGCAGGTCTGCAGCGGCACGGGTGGAACTTCACGCCGTTCTTTCCTCGTGCGCACTGCTCTGGTAATTCAGTTATTCGGAGATTCCTGTGCAGGTGCCGTCAATGGCCTATCCACTCTCCCGCTTTAGCACTACCATTCGCTTCGTCTCAGAGTGTGATCCAGCCGTCAGCTTATAGTAGTAGAGGCCGGGGAGCACGCTCTTCCCGTCGAAGGCCACCGAGTTCTTACCTGCCTC
The DNA here is from genome assembly GCA_964622675.1 of uncultured Planctomycetota bacterium. Lineage (GTDB taxonomy): Bacteria > Planctomycetota > DG-23 > CAZBND01 > CAZBND01 > CAZUUK01. The sequence continues at coordinate 808 of CAZUUK010000227.1, forward strand.
GACCGGACCGTCCAACAGAGTGGTGACTTCCTTTCCCTCGTTATCAAGCACCTGCAACTTCACCGTCTGGTTCGCGGGAGCCCAAAAGCGGATCCTCGTTTCTCTGGCAAAGGGGTTGGGATAATTCTGAAGCAAAACCCATGAGCGCGGAAAGGTTGCGGATGACGGGGGCCAGGCATCCCCGACTTCGAAGTTCGAGTAATAATTGAAGTTGTATCTTGAAATGTCGTTGTTTATTTTCGACCTGCCGGTCGACTCGATAATTGTTCTGTCGTCCCTTACGAGTCTTACTTCCTGCGCACCCTCTTGGAACGCTCCCGAGACGTCGTGAATGCCTGCAGGAAGCTCATGAGTCTGGCCCCCGTGACCGGTGCGAATTTCTAGTTTTGCGGGTGCCGCCAGCATCGCAGTCACGTAAACAGAATCAGAGACGCTTTCCCAGCCATGGGGCTTTGAAAGAGGGGCATCCTCGGCGGTAGCGTCCTTGGAGTGCGATCGGTAGAAGTAGAGGACTTTGTCTTCATGTATCGCCGGCCTTAGTCCGGTCTTGAACCATTGAATGTAGTAAGCGCAAAGCTCCAGGTATGCCAGGTGCGGGAACCGGCGCGTGTCATCTATATTGGATTCCGACGGCCCAACGTAGTGCTGCTCTCCATAGTCGTTCCAACTCACGATCTGTACCCAGGGCGGATCGTCGCGAATAATTTCCTCCCAGATCCTTGAAAGCCCTTCCCCTCCCTGGTAGTCGAAAAGTCTATTATTGGAACGGATGGGAGGCGAATACGTGGGTGACACGGTGGCCATATAGAGCTTCCCCAGCTTGCGGGCGACTTCCGTATGAATTCTGTTCGCTCTGATGATCTGCGGCGGAACACCGGCCGAACCGAAATAGAAGAGGCCGTCAACAAACGGGTAGTCAGAGTAGATGCCCGATACGTAATCGGCCATGGATGGGTCGCGAACTTTTCCGTACCGATGAAAGTTGGGGATGAAGAAGATGTTGACCCTCTGAGCGGCAAGGGGGCGTATGAACTCCTCCTCCCAGAATTCCTTTGGATACTGGGATCCGTAAAACGTAGAAACGACTTGTCTTCCGTCCCATCTGAACTGGCAGGGGTGATCGCTATAACGTGTAACGATCTCTCTCGCATACTCGGCGGCTCTACGCCCTCCCCTGTCAAACTGCGTCGTCAGGTTGTAATCAATGGAGAAGAAGAGCTTGAATTCCCTGTCCACTTCCTTTGCAGCCTCGTACATGGCGTCGCATGCCTCTTTGTGAGACGGATCCCATACCCCGGTATTAATGACGAACCCGTCGATCCCTTTGGACTGGGCATGGAGAATTTCTTTCTTGTAAGCGGAGACTCGCTCTTCGTAATTGCCAGGGTATGGAGGATAGCCGACGGCGATTATCATGTAATGGGCGAACACTTTCTTCGGGGGCTCTGTCGAACTGGATCGCCTGCCCAAGCCGGCTCTGAGACTTCTGCAGCCGACACTAGATCCCAATCCCATCGCTCCTGTGAAGGCACCAACGACCTTCACGAACTCCCTGCGGCTAATCTTTGATCGGCCCATCCTAGCCCCACCCACGGCCGCGGAATCCGCCGCAACGTTTAGACCTGATGAAAGTCAACCCCAGTTCGGAGACAGCCAGACGGAGCTCCCTCATGCCGTTGCTGAACACGGAGGATAATACACCGGGCTCATTTGCAGCGCAAGTAACCCATTGTGCAAAGGAAATGCTGTATCCTGGACCCGGCGATATGGGAAAGCCATCCATTGTTTCGCACATCTCGCTCAGGACACATGCCTGCAAATCCAGGCGCCATGCTCCTCTCTATCCGGCCACCGGTCCCGAGAATCCGTGTGGCATCGATTCTCCATTTGCGCAGGCCTATGTTACGATTTGGCCTAACGCCGCAACATCCGCGATCGCTTCCGGCTGCATATGCCGCCATTAGGTACGCGAGAGCATATGCCTGCAGGAGTTCTGCGTTGGCAGACATAGAATTCCGCAGTCGCTGCCGAACTGAGCCGCTTGAAAGGGAAAAAGGATGTCACTTTATCAATGCCGCGCCAACGCCGAAAATCGAATCTCAATACCTTCCGAACGGCGAGATCGCATTGCTCTCGGCCCCGCAAAGACCATCTAAGCTATTCTCGAGGCAATTGCGGCACGACGAGCTCACTCCCACCGCACCATCACGGTCGCATTTGACGGCTGGTACGGCGTAGCTTGGGATGCCGTCACCAGAGCGCTTCTGAAGAAGGCCCGGCAAATTGGCCCAAGTATCCAATGCGGCCACATTTGCACGGTCTTTAAGCCGATCGAGGAGGTCGAAGCCTACAAGCAAAGCTTCATCACTGACGACCCCAGTTTCGGCCTGGTTAACACCAACGGCCACATTCAGGATTTGGTGGTGCCGGAAAAGTTAAATGCGCTTCGCTCCGAACTTCGCCATGCTAGGCAAGGTAAGGTGCCCGAGCTGACCGCGCTAATTGTATACGATCCCGGAGCGGCCATCGCTGAACTCGAAGATGCTTATGACCTCTCGCACTGCCCGAGAACTCCGTCCGTCTTGTCTTGGTTAAACTTACATCGATAATGGTCCGGAGCATGTCTTCTTGTTCTCAGGTAGGATTTGAGGCCCTTTGCGGGGAAGATGCGCATGCTTGGGACAATCTTTGTTTTCCTGGCGGCGATTTTCCTGAGTGGAGCGCTATTCCTTGCGGGGATTCCGTCCCAGTCGCTGTGCTTG
>CAZUUK010000228.1:0-3538 GCA_964622675.1 uncultured Planctomycetota bacterium
GCAACGACACGTATACCCCCAACCTACATCCTGCTTATCTCCGACCGGTCCCTGATCACCTGATCGACATGCTCTCGCACCTGTTTCCCTATCTTGTCCCTGAGCGGAGCCAACTGCTTGCTGGCCGTGGACTTCACGTCGGCTCTCAGTTTCTTCCGCGTCTCAGCGATTCTTCCATCAGTAAGTGCCCGCCGGATAATCCACCCCGGAGCTTTCCACTGCTCGGCCATCTTCTTGGCCTGTTCAACGCCGTACATGACCGTGAGTGCGGCGACTATCACCCCGATGATAAGTCCGATGATCCAGCCGATTGGCCCCGAAACGAGGATGGCCATGCCGCCACCACCGCAGACCATGGCCACAATCCCCGACATCAGGGCACCTGCGAACCACCCGATGGTGTCTATGATCTCTGAGTAGAACCCCGGCAGCTCTACTCCGAGGGCGTCGGGCCTGGCACCGATGTCGTCGACGGCAACCACCGTGTCTTCCGAAGCAACACCGTGATGCCCAAGCCACTTCTTGACGCGGCTCGACACGAGCGGCGGCAGGCCAGATTGGAGGTCAGACATTCGATGCTCGACCAGTTCCTTTAACTTGGGCTCGAACGCTTTGGCCGCGAGCGATACACGCTCTTTCAGGGATGCAACCGTTCCTCCTTCCTTCCGGAACCGGTCAAGAATGGGCCGAATCTGATTGTCAAACAGCTGGCTGGTAACATCACTCGCGATTCCTGAGGCAGCCTGATCCGTTGCCTTGTCGATCAGGGGTCTGAGTTCCGTCTTGAAGAACTCCGGTTCCTTGGACCGTAAATCCCGTTGGGTCTCGCCCAGTTTCCGCTGAAGCGCGGGCAGTATCGCCAGGCCTTCAGAAATGGCGACATAGGGTCTGTCGCTACGAACAATCGCCGCCGCATCAAGCATCAGTACGTCGGCAAGGATGTCAGGCACGAACGGCCACTGACTGCTGCCGCCTGCCAGGATCACGAGTCGGACATCCTCCTTTGGGACGCCGCCCTTCCGGAACCCATCCTTCAGGACGCGCTTGAACCACTCAAGGAGATCAATTGGACTTTCGGAACGCTTCGCGAACCCTGAAGCCTTGCTTCCTGTGTGTGCTATCTGCTCGGAGAACGTTGGCGAAGGCGTATAGGCGCCAGCCCGCTCGATGAAGGCGTCCCACGTCATTCCTCTAATGCTTCCATAGTGTCGAACCGCTTTGTTCACTGTTTCAGACCGATCTCGGGCCATGGTCCTTGAGAAAGCCTCCTTGATTTCCCGGCACAGGCACGCGTGGACGAAGAACGTCGTACCCTCCCTTTCCATGCTCTCGACTGCGGCGGGATTCTGCTCGGCAAACCATTGGAAAAAAAGGTCGTCGAAGAGTCGGCCGCCCAAGTCCATGTTGCCCCAAGAATGACGAACGGCGAGGCGGATCATAAACGCGAAGTCGCAGGTACCACCTCCAAAGTCAACGACGAGGACGCCTTGTTGAGCCTGACCGGGAGAGATGTCCTTATGACACAGGTGGTGCAGGAGTGCTCCTTTCGGCTCGTCAACGAGCGTCACTTCGCCGTAGCCTGCTTCCCGAGCGATGCGTGTCAGCGCCGACTTGAAGCTCTTCTTAGCCTCGCTTGGTATGCCGATGATCACCTGACGCTCGCCAAGGCCAAGGTCGATGTGGGTGAGCTCCGCCTGCTGGGCGACCACTCTAAGGTAATCCGCCGCGAACTCTCGGGCCTTCCCGTCCGTCGCAATGTCCGGCTTGAAGTGCGTTCTGAGGTCGTAGCCTGCTCGTTCCTCGACCGTAGCCTCTCCGTACTCCTCGATAGCCTCATATCCAACGAGGGGGGGCCTTCCCTTTCGGTAGAGGATGGCTGTCGCGAGGCCGTCTCTCCCCTGCCGGAAATCCACGCCCATGGGCGAGGTTTGATCACGGGGACACTTGCAGTAATACGAATTCGTCGTACCGAAATCCAGTGCGAGAACATCCTTACTCATCAGACTTGCCCCTATCACGAAGTTTTCGCACCAAGCCCTTCTCTTGGACTTCCCCGTCGAATATCACGGGCTCATGTTCAATCAGAACCGGGTCTCCTGGCTCAATGTGCCCGAACTGTGCGTAGGATGCCGCCAGTTCGTGGGTCCACACCGTCGTCTTCTGTCGCCCAGCGCAGAGGAAGTTCGGCTCGCCATCCAAGCCACCAAAGCCGACATTCTTCGCCTCGACGATCAATTCATGAGCCGCATCGGGCAGAGCTTCTGACGTGGCTTCGTGAATTTCCACGATCCTCCGACCTAACGTCCGCAGTGCGGCTTTTCTGTCCTTGGTCCGGGATGCATCAGCGAACTCGGCTCGCAAGAGGCACACGAGTACACCGATTGCGCCATCGAGCCAGTGCTCTATCGTTGTCCGAACCGTCTGGAGGTACTGATCACGACCGTAGTACGGGCGGCGGCGCGTGAAGGCCACGAGCAGCATCAGCGCAAGGTAAACGGCGACCCGTCCCAGTCTGCCAGCCTTTGAAGGACGTCCCGCACGTCTTCCCCAGACGCGACTGAACACACCGCGAGGTCTCAAGATCTGCCAGAGTTCGAGAACTGTTGCAGCGCCGAGACCTGCCATCAGTAATCCCCGAACTGCCTTGCTCTCTGACGTCTTCCAGATCGCCAGGACGAGAATGAAGGCTCCCGCCGGGGCTCCGACAAACAGGCCAACGTCGCGCATATCCAGCAGAAGCCGACACGCTGGTGCAAGCAGCATCATGCCCAGAACGGCTCCCAGCAATGCCGCTAGGGCAACACGGGCTGGTTGAATCCGATCATAGGCCTGTGGTGGGGGCGCTCTGAGAGGAGTGACGGCCAGGCCAAGAACCAGCCGGAGGGCAGTCTTCTCCTCCTTTCTGGGTGAATGGCCGCCGCTGCATGCCGAGATCCATGCATCCGACATGAGTTCCGTCTTCAGTAGGGACTTCGTGCGATCCGTCGCCGCTTCAAGCACAGCCGTCGATGGAAAGCTCCCCTCCCCTAGAGCATGGGCGTACGTGCCGACTGCGCGATCCAGCAACTCGCACCGGAGAGCCTTTGTCTCATCTCTCACTTCCGAGATCGCCTGTTGGGTTTCTAACATCGCTAAGGCCCCCTACCAAGACACTGGCGGTATTGTACCACGAGCAGGTGCTTCCGACCTCCCAGAAAAGCGGCCGCCCGTGGGGGACGGATCGGCCGTTAGCGCACAAGCATTGGCCCGGGGAGGGCCGGCCCTACGGCTGATCCGCTGGTTGCCGGACGGCGGTACGAAGGGGCACGTGAATCAACGGCAGTCTACGGGGACAAACGGCCTGGGTCAAACGTCCAGGCGTCGGTGGCGTTCATTCGGCCCTTGCCCACACGCTCCGCCGCGCTTCTCGCGCCTCACGCTCGGGCTGGGCGAACGGGGGGTGTGAGGCGGGGCCGCGGGCCGGGACGCGGCCAGGACCCGCCGCGGCGGCCATCTCCACCGCGAATAACCTGGACTGCAGGGAGCCGTCGTGCCGAAG
>CAZUUK010000229.1:0-3479 GCA_964622675.1 uncultured Planctomycetota bacterium
AATTCCGGGGGCGCGTACCATAATCCTTCAAGGAACAGACTGAAACGAGAGCTATACCTATCGAATCCATGGAGGGAGTGGGATCACGAGTCGTCTGAATCACGATCTCGTGTTATCATAGGTGAAGCTTTGCAGAAAGTTCGCCCATGGACGATGGTGAACTCTATAGCCCAATCGGATAGCAGAATCCGCAGTTTCGAGGAGGCGACGCGGTGAAGGCTAAACTCCACCCGCATGCACAAGCACGGATTTTGGAACGAGGAGCCACCGAACGGGAAGTGATAGCGACCGTCGAACACGGGGAACAGTTCCCTGCAAAGTTTGGCAGAACAGGCTTTCGACGCAATTTCCCTCATGCGGGCCAATGGAGAGGTAAACACTGCTCCAATAAGCAGGAGGAATGAGCGTGAGACTAACTTATGATCCACGGCATAACGTGGCCTATATCCGACTCAAGGAAAAAACCGAACAGGTTGAAACGTTACGGATCAGCGAGGAATTGAACATCGACCTCGGGCCCGACGGCACGGTCTACGGGATTGAATTACTAAACGCCAATGAACAACTCGCTCCCGCCGATAACGGGAAATTCGTCCTCGTCAACGAAGCCATAGGCCAGACTACCGAGATCGCCCTGCAATAGCCCCCTCATGCTGTAAATAACGCAAAGTGGCGCAGATCGCGGGTCATAGCGAAACCAAACTACGGTAAGTTCGCCATCCAACGCCAGATCGACGCGACCGACAAACAGATCGACCAACTTGTCTACGAGCTTTACGGCCTGACAGACGACGAGATTCGTACCGTCGAGGAGGCAACCGAGTGATGGCCAACCCAAGGAGCTACACGATTATCGGAGAAGGCGATAGGAATAGAGTTGGCACCCGTCGCTCTTCGTCATACCATGTTGCAGAACTGTACGATAACCATCGTTAGGTGGTAGAGAAGATCCGCGATGAAGGCGTATAAGTTTCGTGCTGTAGAGAACCTTCACTTCGTAATTGATATTCTCTTCAACAAAAGGTTGTACTGCTGCCGCGCGGAAGTGCTGAGTGACATTCGTGAGGCAGATGTCCGCGTTGGTAATGACGAAGGGCGCGAGACTAAGATATTCAATTATGGTCAAGAGGTCACCAAGCAACTCAAAGAGCTCAGAGTCTGCGCGCTCACCGAGTCATTCAATAACCATCTGCTTTGGGCTCACTACGCTGGTGGCTACACCGGTATCGCAATCGAAGTCGAACTCGATGACGATGCCGTTACTGAGGTCGTGTACGACGATGAGTTCATCTTTCTTTCGCAGCTAATAGACTCCTGTCCTCCCGAGGCTGCTGCCCGACATGTATTGGCAAAGAAGTACAAGGATTGGAGCCACGAAGGTGAGGTCCGGCTGATAACCAAGTCCGAGTTCTATCCGCTTACTCATCCAATCTCTCGTGTCATCGTAGGGTCGCGTACAAATCCGGCTTTGGTCAGTGCACTGCATCTGATGTGCAGTCATTTCGGTATTTCGCTTGAACGAATGGTAGTGGCAGACTGGGGTATTTACACCACGGGCGCACAGCCGTTGCACCTGTAAGTCACGGGAAATCTCGGAGACGTAACCAATAATTCCCCTCAGCCTGTGCGGGCACCTGTCTGCGTCGCGACCGCGACAGGCAGGCAGCGGACAGGAAGGAGCAGCCTGAAATTAAGGTTTGCGTCACTCGAATTCGCTAGGTTGCCGGGCTTCTTCGGAATCCGAAGTGCGACCCTGCAAGGGCGCAGGTACGGAATTCGGGGGACAGGATACAGATTTAGAAATTGTAAAGAAGCACACTTAGTAATGGCGCTTATCGGCGTCACTCAGGATGTGAGGTGAAGATTAGCTATCTGAACTGAGTTTTCTGCTAGCCGACTCTCTGGAAAAACGGGTCGACCACGGGAAGAGAAGTCCTGGTTCCCACACTGCAGGAAGGTGCCACTCCATACGAGCTCGGCCCCATTGACGAATTTGTCGCTCCTCAGCTCTTCCTTATTCAACCTGATAAGCGCCTTAGTAATAGGTATACTGTCACCGGAATTCCGCTACTCATGGGCCTCGAGCGACCAGCTTGCCGACGTCTCCTGTAGCTTATCTGTCGTGATCCAGACCGAGGGGCCGTCCGTGCGGAGATGGATCGTCCCACTTGTGCTCGTTGCAAGGTAAGGGATGCCGAGCTTCGCGACATCTTCAGCCGTGTCTGGAACACAATCGTCCGTGCTCATGACAATGAGATCGGGTTTCAGCTGCTCCGCCAGATCCACGGTAGCTGAGTGCGCCGACCCGTGGTGAGGTGCTTTGAGGATGAGGATGTTCGGCATTCTCCACTCAGCCAGCACATCAGCATCTAAGGATTCTACATCACCGGTAAACAGGAAACCGACACTACCGTACGTCAATAGCAGGATAAGTGATTTGTCGTTGGTGCTTGCGGTACCATGTGCGAAGTCAGTACTTGGATGGAGCACCCGCCAAGACAGTCCGCTCTCGGCAAACGCAACGGGGGAATCAGAAGAGAGCGAGTTGACCGAGGGCATTCTCACCGATGTTGTCCAGCAAGCAGCTGCCTGAGAGTCGTCGTTCAGTAAGACCTTTCTCGCCTCACGATCAAAGCTCGATGACAAGGTTTGAATCTGGCACGGGCAGAGGAACCAGTCTAGCGCCGAGTAGTGATCCAGATCTGCATGGCTCAGCACGAAGTACTCAAGTGGGAGATCTACCGTGATACCCAGAAGATCAGAACACCTTCGATCAGAAGAAGTGGAGGGTTTGCTCCAAGCCTGCTTATAGCCAGTATCGATTAGCCATTCGGTCGTCTCGTACTTCACAAGGATTGCGTCTCCATGCCCGACGTCGATGAAGTAAACATCCAGGTTTCCCGGGGCGAATCCCAGCAGGCCCACAACCACAACGATGAGAAACCCAGCCCACAGTGTCCGCATTTGGGATCACCCCACTCCACTTTACTGCTCAGATGAGGCAAGAACTACAAGAATGATGCAGCTAAAAGGTGGATTTAGGTGCATTTGCAGGATTCTGCAGGTGAAGGTAACGGGGGACAAAAGAAAAGCAGTCACGGGGTCGCGTCTTGCAAATGAACACCGCAGTGAATCCCGAGGACGCAAACCATAATTCCTCCCTGCCTGTGCCGGCACCTGTCTGCGTCGCGACCGCGACAGGCAGGCGGCAGACAGGAGGGAGCAGCCTGCAACAAGGCCCATGTCCCTCGAATTACCCGTTGGCTTGATCTTCTAGCATGGACTACTATGGTCTCACCAAACGCGGTCTCTTGTGGAGGGCTTGCCTGCCGCCGCAGGTCGTGACGGCCTACCGAACAAGCAAGATCGAGAAGTACTGGAGGGACGAAGCATGAAGGCAACTTACGATCGTCAAACCGACACCCTGACGGTCATTCTTCGCGACGGCGCCCGCGTGACGGAGAGCGACGAGGACAAGC
>CAZUUK010000230.1:0-3467 GCA_964622675.1 uncultured Planctomycetota bacterium
CTCTACTCCATGCCGGTTTAGCCCGGCGCTCATGATGTCCCCGGAATTCGTCGGCGGCCGCTGATGGGCGGTGCGAACTTCGCAGCTACCGTTGGAATGAGAATTCGAGCTGCCCTATGCGCCTCATGGTCACGATGAAGCGAGTTCGGCTCCGCCCCATAGGGGAGGCCGAGAAGATGAAGCGTTGCGATATCTCCTCTCCGTCCTGCCTTCGTACCGCCCTCTCCTCCTCGACGGTTCTCTCTGGCCCGCCGTAGATGCACGACTCCCTGTTCGCGATAACTTCGGTCGCGTCCACGGGCCCATCGGCTGCGTGGCCCTTTCGAAGCGCTGGGAACAGGCCACGAATGCTCGGGTCGATTGCCGCTGCCACCACTGTGGCCCGACTACCATCAGTTGCGATGAGCGCGACACCCGCGAAGGGGTCCGACCAGAGAGGGACTTCCTCAAAGCGCCTAATGAGAGCTTCGGCCGACACGAGGAAGGTCGAAGCAAGCGCGCCTACGCTCTCCGGCTCCCCCAACGCCACGTCGGCGGCGACCCTCTGCAAGAGCGGTTCCGGGATCAGCAGCTTTCCCGCCCACCGTTGGCAGAAGCGCTCCAGTCTCCGGCGATTCCTTGAATCCCGCATGCTGACGGTCTCTTGCACCACCCCCTCACCCAACTTGAAGAAGAAAGTATGTACGACCTCGTGGGCGACAGTAAACCTATGCCGTGAGCCGATGCCTTGGCCCGTTCCGGTCGCGTCGTTCTCCCACGCCTCTGAGAGCCGTTGGGCATCTGGCGGTTGGCAGTTGATCAGGATTGTGAAATGATCGGGGTGCACGATCAAACAGCCGTCCCCAAGAAGCGGGCGGAACTCCACACGATCGACCCAGCGTTTTTCGGCTAGGCCTCGCAGTCGGAACGGCGCCTCCTTCTGCCTTGCCTCAAGGGCCTTGAGCTCATTCACCGCAACAAGCTCAGCCTGTTTCAACCGTGACTCCCGTGGCCGAGTCATCCTGCGTCTTCCTCTTGGCCCGCCAAGCGAAGGACGGCCGTTTCGAGTTCCGCCACGCGGTTCAGGACATAGGCACCGCTCGGAATCTCAACTGCCCGTTCCTTGAAGCGGCTGATGAGATCATCTATCCGCTCCGGCGACCACTTGTCACGGCGAGCGACGGCGTCGAGCGTCCGGAGACGACCACGAATCCGTGCCTTACTCCGTGCCGAGTACGCTGTCGCATAGGGCTCTACGATGGGCCAGGCTGCTGCCTCGATCGTCTGCCCTGCGCGGGGTCCGGGTTTCAAGAGCTCGTGGAGCCTCCTTCGGACGAGCTCCTTCGCATTCGGCCGAAAGCATGCCTCGCGAGCGCACTCCACCAACTGCCCATGCTCACGAAGGCGCATCTGTTTCTCATCTTCCTCGGACATGCCCTCCTCACGCAACACCGCACTAAGCAGAAGCCTGGCCGCAAGCGCCTTGACCCCCTCTTTGGGCTGGCCAGCAAACTCCGCCACTTCGTTCCGCGGACCTATATCATGCTGGACGGCACAGGCCAACTCACCGGCGACGTCATTGTCCAGGGAAATGACATGGGCGTCCAGGAAGACCTCAAGACACCAGAGCTCGACATGGCCGCGCTGGATTACCTCGACTTCTGCCTTGACTGCCGGGCGAAGGCTATCCTGGAGTCGCCCAACCATCGCGGCACGGGGTGACTCAAGCACGAGCATGTTGAATTCCTTTAGCTGCATACGACTATCCGGGCAGGACACCGAGACCGCCCCAATCCCATCCGTTGGGCTTCCCGTGGTCGCAAGGCCAACGGCGAACTCCAGCATCTCGATGAGTTGCTCCCGCTTCTCCGCCGAGTTCAGTCTCTCATATGCCGTAGCCGCTTCGCCCCAGATCGCGTTCCCCGTCGGCGAGCTGTCTTTCGGACAGGAGACACGGTAAACGGGCTTGAACAACCCCCGGGCCAAGAGCTTCTCGGCTAGCCGTTTTGCCCGGAGACGACGCCTTTCCTCAAGCGGGGGGAATTTGTCCTTTCCCCCCTCCCCGCCTGCCAACCCGCCCTCTGGCACGGCCACCATCTGTCGCAAGACCTCCCGGTCGGATTTGTCCCAGATTTCGGCTGCGTGGCAGATGCCCGAGGCATGGGCCGCTGCCGAAAGCATGGACGTTGCGGCAAGCTTCGTCTTGTGGAAGTACAACTTCTCCGAGACGGTCTTGCGACGCCGCACAAGGTCGATGGCTTCGGTCAGGATATTGTGCTTCTCGACTGGGCCTCGGCGGGAGTTGTAGCTGTACTGAAGCATGACAAGCCGACAGGTAATGCTGTCCGCCTCAAAGGCATGGGTCGGCTGGGCGGGTTCGGCGCAATCCGTTACGCGGTGCGGCTGTATCCGGAAACTGCTCCCGTCCCGCGTGACGCGGACAGGAAGGACCGCGAGGTACTGCATGAAGCGTGTGGCCAGCCCCTCGCTGAGGCCGCAGTAGAGCATGTCCCGCTGAATATAATCGATGAGGTCCGCGCAGATCGTATTGCTGACCAAGTCGTGGACAAATGGGTACCGAAGCTTAAGGATGTCCTCATCCTCCTCGGCCGTTAGCACATCCCGGAGGTCGCTAAGCATGCGATCTGCTGCCTGTTGTGCGGCCTCGGCATCGAGTCGGAGATCCGTGGGTACAAGGCGGGCGAAGGAGCGAATGAAGAAGTCACGGATCACGCGACGTATCTCTGCCTCCGGCCCCAGCACCTTCTCAACGCGCCAAGGGTCCTGCCATTCGTCCCGCTCGATAAGCTGGGCTTCGCCCTTGAAGACGTGCCCGAAGGGAATGTGGGCGGCATCATGAAGGATCGCGACAAGGCGAGCCAGGAGTTCCGCATAGTACCCCACCCGGACGGGAACCGGGTCTTCGGCCCCGGCTAGAGGCTGGTATCTCTTGGTGGAGTCGTTGCAGCGGGCTATCATCTCCGAGCAGACGTGAAGCGTGCCGAGCGAGTGCAGGAACCTGTTGTGAAGTGCGCCTGGATAGACCAGATCGACCATCGCCAGCTGTCTTATGTTTCGAAGGCGCTGGAAATCTGCTGTGTCGATGATCTGCCACTCAAGCGGCGTAAGCCGGATGTCGCCGTGAACGGGGTCTCGGACGACGCTGTTCGCCATGAGAAGCGCGCGCGCCTGTTGTGCGTTCAGAGGGTCGGCCGAGCCTTGGTTACCTGGCATGCGTCGGTTCCTTTCTCGCTACATGTGCCCCTTGCGGGAGCACACTTACGCATGCTTCCATTATAATACGGAATGAGCCTCGGGGCAAGCGCTCCTGCCTGCGACGGCGCCGGCCGCCGTGCGGGCCGGCAAGGTGGCGGCCAGGCCGGCGAGACACACCATGGGATTCCGGGGACGGGATTCCGGGGACACCATACAGAACTCTTGACATGCCGGCGTCGGGCGATGGCGGATCGCGGTCAGGCAACTTATCC
>CAZUUK010000231.1:0-3450 GCA_964622675.1 uncultured Planctomycetota bacterium
CACAAAACGAGCAATGGTATCAGAAGCGCGTCTTTGCCCTTCCTCCCGATGCTGAAGAAAGGCTTCGTCGTGCGGCGATTGACTACGACCTGGAAAGCGCCCTCTGGCTGCTGAATACTATGGAAAGGAGACCGGAATGGGGCTTTGCCACGGGATGGCTAGGGGGGCATCTGCGCCGGCTCGAGGGATGGCTTGACGAATCGAAAAGAATAGGCAGGGCGCTGTTTCGAAAGGACATCGGTCCTTGGTGATCTAGAGTTAAGCCGAATCGTTGAGCCTGGCTGTCAACCGGGGGAACATGCAATGAGTAAGAGGAGGTCCGGATATGGACGGTGACGTTGGAGACGCGTTTGTGGAGGAGTCGAAGAACCGAGCGGCCAAAGGTCGCGATATGATCAACCACTGCCTCGATCAGCTGCAAGACGGTGACATATGGTGGGTGCCGGCCGAGGGGTGCAACTGCATCGGTGTGATCATACAGCATCTGCTCGGCAACTTGCGACAGTGGATCGTGTCCGGAGTTGGCGGCGCGGAGGATGCTCGAGACCGTCCGCGGGAGTTTCGCGTCGAGGAAAGGACCCCGAAATCAACGCTGCAGAGGCGGCTCAACGACATGGTGGATCATGTGATCGAGACCTACGCTGGCATGGACACTTCTCTGCTGCTGGAACAGAGGCGAATCCAGGGTTCTGATAGATCAGTGCTGGGCGCCATCTATGGAACGATGGGTCATCTCGAGCTTCATGCAGGGCAGATTTTCTATATCACGCGGCTGAAAATGGGCAAGGCGTACAAAGAACGGCGGCGGCCTGCGAATAAGGAGCGAGGGGCGTAAGAAGCAGCTACAGACGGACGTCACTTGGCGACTGTGCGCGATCGTTTAAGACAGCAGTGTCAACGGAGAGGCGCAGGAAATGAAGGGCGCGCATCTGGCTGAAGCCTTTTTCAACGAATTCGGGCTGGCCGCATTGAGAAGGGATTTCCCGGAGATCGTGGATAGAGTGAGCGCCGGCCTTGTCGGCAGGGGCTCAGAAGTGCTTGGCTCCGACGATGAGATCTCCCGCGATCACGGATGGGGTCCGACGTTTCGGCTCTTTTTAGAAGAGGCTGATCGCCGGAGAATCGGGAAAGCGTTAGAGGAAAGGCTGAATGAACTCAGACCGGAGGTCTTCCGCGGGATAGAGCTGGCGGGGCACCGGACGGGCCCCATCACCGTGACGACGGTTGACGACGCTTTCCGCGAGCTGACGGGGTCGCCGTGGCCGCCGAAGAGCGTGCGGGAATGGATGTTCGTCAATGAAAATGGGCTTTGCTTCGCGCAGGCAGGGAAGGTCTTCTACGATCCCGTGGGTAGGCTGGCCGAGCGGAAGGAGGCTTTCGCGAAGACGTACTACCCTGAGGACGTGTGGCTGTGGCGAATCGCCTCAAGGCTGTTCCAGCTCTGGCATTACGGGGATTACAACATCTGCGGTCGTCTTGCCAGACGCAATGACGGAGTGGCTGTGCTGACGGGGCAGGGGTATTTCGTCGAAGCCGCTATGCAGCTTGCGTTCCTGTTCAACCGACGCTTTGCGCCGTACTGGAAGTGGCTGCACTGGGCGTTCGTCCGATTGCCGTACGTAGCCGGCGAACTTGAACCGATGCTGAAAGAGCTCGAGTCGTCGGCTGACTTGCCGGGGCGCGCGCGCCACATTCGCGCGATCTGTGAATTCTATCGAGGCGTCCTCTGCGATCAGGGGATATTTCCTGACAAGAGATATCGCAATTTCATGGGCTCATTCGCCATAGTGGACAGCAAGATACAGAATGCCGAGGTTAAACGGCTCGTGCAAGATCACTTCGAGCGATACAAGCACCTCTAGCCGACTTCTCGACCGGTTCTGTGCGGCGACCACCGGTTCACAGACTCGGCCCGACCGCGGGCCGACGTCGGGGTACAAACAGCCTGACCCACGGCAGGTCTGCCTTGACAGGCTGGCCGCATGCCGAATAATAGTCTGCTGGGAGAAGCTGCGCGGAAGAAATCTATATCTGGCAAATTGACATATCATCGTCTGGAGCCGTCCGGCCATGGGGCCGAATCACCTTGACGAGCTGATCGCGCTGGAGCATTCCTACTGGTGGCACGTTGCCAAGAGAGCCCTTGTCATCGAGGTACTGAAGCGCCACTTTCCTCCGCCCGCCAGACTTATCGAGGGTGGAGTAGGAGGAGGGGCGAATCTGACTGCTTTTCACGAACTCGGATACCAGGTCACAGGCTTCGACGTCATGCCGGAGGCGGTCCGGCGCTGCCGCAGCCTCGGCCCTTTCGACGTTCGCGTTCATGATCTGGAGGCCGCCTGGCCGATTGCTCCAGGCAGAGCCGGAGTGGTGGTTATGCTGGATGTCCTTGAGCACGTACGCAGCCCGGTAGCAGTCCTGCGCCACGCTGCTGCGGCGCTGGAAGAGGAGGGCGGCCATAGTGTTGACGCTCCCTGCCGGGCCGTTCCTGATGGGCCCCTGGAACAGATCTCTGGGCCATTACCGTCGCTACACGGGCCGGCTCCTCAAGGCGCATGCCCGCCAGGCGGAGCTTCGCGTCGCTTGGCAGTCTTACTGGAATGCGTTCTCTCTCCCCGCCGCTCTGATTGTGCGCCTCTTTGACAAGATCCTTCATCGCAGGCGAAGAGCGCAATTTCCTCGCGTACCATCGAGCTTGAACTCGATACTCGCACAGCTCGCCGCCGCCGAGCGCCAGTTCATAGAGAGAAGGGGCTTGCCGTTCGGCCTGTCCCTCATTGCGGTGCTGAAGCGATGAGCCAGCAATCTCAAACACAGCGCAAACCTATAGCGGAGACACGCGTTTCAGTAGTTGCCCCAGTGTGCAACGAAGCGCCCGTACTTCGCGAACTGCATCAGCGCCTCCTTGATGTGCTCGAAGGAATCGGATCCCGCCGCGAAATCATCTTTGTTAACGATGGGTCTCATGACGAGAGCCCGCAGATCCTCGACGAGTTGGCCGCCGACCCGCACGTCCGCGTGCTGCACCTCTCCCGCAACTTCGGCCATCAGGCCGCCATTCAAGCCGGCCTCGCGCATGCCGGCGGCGATGCCGTAGTGGTGATGGATGCAGACTTACAGGATGATCCGGCAGGCATTCCTCTCTTGATCGAGAAATGGCGCGAGGGCTATGACGTCGTATACGCTATCAGGCACGAGCGGAAGGAAGGGCCCCTCAAGCGGTTTCTATTCTTCGCGTTCTACAGACTGCTGAGAATGGTCTCCCACGTCCCCATTCCGCTGGACGCCGGCTCGTTTGGCCTAGTGGACCGCGCCGTGGCTGACGAGATTTCCCGTCTTGCTGACCGGGACCGCTACTATCCGGGGCTCAGGCGATGGGTGGGTTTTCGGCAGATCGGAGTCAGAGTCGAACGGCTTGCCCGATACGATGCCCGTCCCAGAGTATCAATT
>CAZUUK010000232.1:0-3444 GCA_964622675.1 uncultured Planctomycetota bacterium
GCCATTATGAACCGGTCCCGCCCAACGTCCAGCAGCAAATCGTCGCCGCCTCCGCAAAGGCAAAGCAAGCCGATTAGACGGTATGCTCTGTCATGCTGAGCCGAAGGCGAAGCATCTGGCCCGCTGATGTAAACAGCCTCCACCTGCAAGGCTGAGATTCTTTCCCGATGGCCTCCTTCGGATATTGCTCAAAGTAGTCGTAGCCTTCATTCTTGCCTGGTAAGGGATCGTTGTCACCGTACCCATATGTCCCGAATACATACTCTGCTAAACCCCACTCAGAATCGTAGTCGCCATCGTGATCGGTAATAGTGCCACCACCTCCGGGACCATCAGCAACATTGTTTTCATCATCGTCGTCCATATCGTCACTAAGCCAGTAGTACCACGTTCTGCTTTGATTATCAACGAAAGTCCAAGGAGTACTTCCGGTCGCGTAACCATAGTGTGTCGGCCCATCCACATAATCTTCCAAGTCATCTGTCGGATGCCAGATAGTGCCATGAATGCACCTGTACAGGTGGGCTGACACGCGTTGATCTTGCTCGAGGTGCAGCAGGTAGCCGATAGTCTCATAGGCATTGCCGAAGCTGTATTGATCGTACCACTGGAGGGCACATTTCTTCTGTGGGTTGTATGAGTAATTCCACCAATGCTCTGGGTTTGGCCACCACCTATGGGGGGATGTTGCACTACTTCCCGGAATGCTTAGAGTTGGAGGTGCGTGGGCCTCTGTTTCACTCCCGTCGCGTAATTGTTCCGTAAACTTGTAAAGGTCGGGATATTCAGTAATAGATACGGCACTGATCGCATGGTCTGTAATTCTCCAATGAGTATCTCCAAAAAGCCAGTAGGTGTGCCAAGCATAGGCGTCCGAACTCATGTTAACTACAGAAATACCAGATAGGATTATCAGCAAGAAAGTGGTTTTTCTATTCATTTTTCAGCCCCTGAATTTTCCGGTAGGAATGTAACTATACTTTTGAATTTTTCATTGGTCATCTTCATGAGCTCTTCTATAGATGGTTCATTCCAAGGTTCCTGCCGCCCCTGTTGTCGCAGATTACGTTGAATGATACTTTTGAGAGTCGAGATACCCCGCGATGACTTACTACTTAAAACGATAGATGGCTCCTCACCGAAGACTTCATTTATCAATCGCCACATTCTAACACGTATCTCATCATGCGGGCTGCCGTCCGCCTTATCTGTATTTAGACAGGCATATAGCTCATCCTTTTGGCCTTCAAGCATTTGTCGTTTTTTTTGCCATGGAATATATAACCTCCCTGCCAGAAGGCCTCTGAACTCATCAGGTTCGTTTGTATCCCTTATCATCCTAAAAATATTCTTCAGGTATTTATCCGGCTTAAGTAAAGTCAGGCCACATAGACCCTCTATGCGGATTTCTGAATTTGAATCAGCAATTTCCAGAAGCGTTTCCTCAAACATATTGTTTCCTGTTTGTGCAGCTGTTATTGCAGCCGTACCGCGCATTGACACAGGAACCTGCGAGTCATTTATTACACCAAGCAGGAACTCAGGCACACTACCAGTATTAATCTTTCAAAGTGCTGGTAATGCAGTATCACGTATTGGAAGGGCACAATTCTTGTTGTACACAGTTGCCATCAGTTCAAGAACTTTTTGGGGGTCTTTTATTTCACTTATCGCGTCACATGCCCGCCATATCCTCTTATTATCAGCGCCTGGGGGTACATTGGAAAGGCTCTCGATGGCTCCCAGCTTGGCAAGCGCCCTTTCTACGGGGGCACCATCGTGGAGCTCTTTAACTTCCTTTAGTGACTCAAGTAAAGGAATAGCTGACTTATCCCCTATCTCTCCTAATGCCAGTATTGCTATCACAGACGCTTGGCCTTCCCACCGTGCGGCATGCCGAGCATCCAAGCCTCCTGTGTCGGCCATCTCCTTTAGTTTGGCAAAATCCTTGCCTCGCAGATATGTAGATAATGTCTCTGTGCTTTCTGGACTCTTTAGAGCATACAGGCTCTGAGCGCCGAGAAGTTGAACTTGTGGATCCTCATCTTGCAGGAACGAAACGAAGTCAGGCAACAACTCTTCGGTGACTTCAACGTACCTGCCTCTTGCCACAGACTCGATTGACGCATCAAGTTCATTGCGGTCTCCTCCTTTCGCGTTCCTTACCGCCTGACGCAGCTTCTCTCTTGTCAGGCGAGCTTTCGTGCTCTCCACAGCCTGTCCGGGTCCCTCTTTTCTCGCTGTCCGTTTGTCCCCAAGCCGACTGATAGTAACCAAGCAGAGAGCAGCTCCAAGCACAACACATATTGCACACGCAAGTATTCCGCACTTAACTTTGGCCTTCATTTCAGCATCCCCTTAAGGTCACACAGTAGTACCGCAGCACGGGTCTTGCCATGCCGGCCTTGTCCTGCAATCAAGGGTGCTAAGTCCGCCTGTGCCGGTGATATTGTGGTTGTGATTGCCCGGAAAAGCAAGAAGATTCGCGATTCCTGAGGAAATTAAAGGGGTCCGGTACTTTTTTGCCCGGTGGTTCGACGATTCACGCGCCTGTGCTGCCTCCAGTTCGGCACCTGTTATTACTCCTACGCCTCCCGCGTACTTACCCTATGCTTCCTCATCGCCGCCTCCGCCAGCTTGCCCTGTGGGCTTGCCCTGTGGACTCGCCCTGCGGGCGCTTCGCAACTTTGTTCTTCTATTGTGCTCATGCAAATTTGTCCGGAACTTAGTGAAAAGAATACCTAAGTATCTTAGGTATTGGACTTCGCTCTGCTGTCTTGCGCTAGGCGGCATCGCTACCTACTGAAATTCCCCGCTTCACTGCTCACCCCAAATATAATCTCCTCATCCCAGCCTTTACCCGCCTGCGGCGCCTTCGCCAGCTCGCCCTGCGGGCGCCACGCACTACTCAGACTCGAGACCACCGACGATCGACTATTCACTATTGACTGTTGGCTGACCGTGAGTAGTCCCTCGTAGTCTTTTCGATTACTCCAAAAGACTACGGCCCTTCCACCAAGCTAACCCGCTTTCGATAAACTATGTCGAAGCAACGCGAAGATCCCGGCTTGTCGGGAAACTCTGAATCCCGACTTGTCGGGAAATCCCGACTCATCGGGAAACCACGAATCACTAACCACCAGCCACGAGCCACGAAGCACCAACCACCAACCACGAATTACTAACCACCATCCACGAATCACTATCCACGAACCACGAGCCACAAACGCGGGCCATTCAACACAAAACCGTAGTACTCCCTGTCCAAAATCCCAAAAAGGCAAATTTTTTTTTACTCCTTTTCCAGCAAGGACTTACACCAGTTGACGCCCCCAAAATCGCCAGAAAATTCGACACAAAAGCGCATATTGAGCTAAGGGTGGAGGCGAGGGGAAACAGTGATTGGTGATTGATGAGTGACTCAAACTGACCGGTTTTTGTACC
>CAZUUK010000233.1:0-3437 GCA_964622675.1 uncultured Planctomycetota bacterium
GCAATCCTCCGTGTGTTGTTATCGCCCTCGGGGATCCTCAGTATTTCGAGCGACTCATCCGCCTCCTCAAAAAATGGCTCGTCCCTGTCGGTAAGCAAATTGACTTTCGGCGTATTCTTGTACAGATAGACCTCGAAGCTGCCTATTTCATCTTCTTGTCCTTCCACATATGCCCCGATAACGAAATCCTCTATTCCGTTCCTGTCCCAGTCAATAACCTGCACCTGGCAGTCGCTCCCGAATCGTTCATTTGTTTCACCCCATCCAATCGGGTGCCCGTTGTCATCGCTGTACTGTTCGCGATCATATTCGTCGGTCACCGAGAATCGCCTCAATGAGTTCGTGCCCTCGTTGATGAACAAATACACGTACCCTTCGCGAGAGCCTACCAGAAGGTCTTCATCCCCGTCACTATCCCAGTCCCACACGGTCGGCTTTGCGTTCTCGCCGATGTCTATGTACTCAGCGTATTCAAAATCCGTAATCGGGCATTCTTCCATCGGGTCGTCGAAGCAGATGGGCTCAACCAGCCTCAGCCGCTCCGCTTCGGCGAATTCCGGCTCTTCGTCTGTTCCGACGTTCAGCGCCACCCACACGTACCCCTCCGCATCGCCGATGAGCAGATCCTTCCTCCCATCATCGTCCCAGTCCACGACCGTCGGGCACGCCCCCATCACCCCTTTCTGGTTCACAGCGATCACATCCGTCCCTTTCCTTAACACCTCACCTTCCCGGAACCATGACTCATCCTCTGGATATGGATACGGATCGCCTGCCTCTTCCTCGTAATTCACCCAGAGTTTCACCAGCCCGCCTTCGAACTGCCCCGTTAAAAGGTCCCAGTCCCCGTCGTTGTCCCAGTCCACCGCGTGCGGCAACGCATAGGTGCCAACATCTATATGCCCCCTGAAGTAACGTGATTCGTACCACATCAGCCGTGGGGGCGGCACCGTTTCCGACCTTGGCTCGCCCGGCACCCAGCCTCGGTCTTCAAACAGTATTAAGGCATAGACATTGTTGGTCACGAACAGGAGAACTGCGAGTGCCGCGGCAGCGACTACAATCCGCCTAGCTTGCCTCATTTCGGCTTTCCTCCGCATTTCTTTACCTTGGCCCACAGCCGCATCAGTATTATAAATGGCCGCAACCGCTTCGCAAGCAAAACTTTTCCGCAATTTCCACAATCTGTCGCCCCTTTTCAGTACTCTTAGCACACGATATCGGACAAGCCCTTTTCCTCCCCGCAGGGGCGACCGCTCAAAACCTGTCCGGATGCCAGACGTGCGCGTACTGAGGCGGAAACAAAACGTCCAACGCTCGCCTCATCCCTTCGGGTATGCTCGCACCGTCCTCTTCCGCTACTTCCTCCACCGTCCGATAGCCCATCATGAGCTGCATGAGGAACTTCTGAGGGATCTTCGCGACAGGCCCGCGCGCTCTCGCCCTCGCCGGAACTGAGACACTGATGCTGCCTCTTTCGCAGCCGAGCATAACAGGGCCTATATCCGTGCGCAGAGTGAATTTGAAGCTGCCATCAGCCAGCTCTGATTCCTTCAGCCGCCGTTCCAGCTCTCTGGACCCGGCCTTCAGCAGATCTTCCAGATCGATAATGCGCATCATCTGATGCGTGCCCCGCTCCCAGTTCAGCTTCCCTCCGGACATGGTGGTCTCCCTGATGACTGTGTGATCCGGCGGCCCCATAAGGTCAACCGTGTCGAATCCTTCTCGGATTGCACGGCGGACCAGTCCGCCGATTAGCGAGCGCGCAGCCCGGCGCGTTCGCGCAGCCGAGTCGTCCACACGGAGCTTGCCGCCTCTCGACCATCGCTTACTAGTCCTGGCGAAGCCGACCACCTTGCCCTTATCCTCCGTCACAAACCAGCCGCCGTGCTTGAGCGAGCGCCGCCAGTCATCGGCACTCCTCAACATGGAGCCCGTTCTATTTGCATTGCAGAGGTTATAGAGGCGTGACATCGCGGCGATATCTGTTGGCCTGGCCTTCCTGAGCTTTCCTTTCACGCCCGTCTTCCTGGCTACTCGTGTCGCAAGCTCCGCTCTGTACTCCCAAATCGCGCCTTCGTAGCCGCACTTCCTGTAAAGCTCGTGCGCGCCGCTGAAAAGCATCGAAGCCGCGTAGCCTTTCTCCTTCATGAACTCGATCGCGTCTTTCATCACTGCAAGTGCGAAGCCCCTGTGGCGCAGCTTGGGGTGAGTTGACACGCCGCCGACGCCGCAGAGCCTAACCACCGCAGACCCGATCCGCATCTTCTTGTCTATGAGCACCGCGTGCGTCACTATCTTCCCTCGATGTCTCCCCACCCGAATCATCTCCCCCGGCATCGTCACCCGCTCCCTTCGCTCTTCACTCGCCCACTGTAAGAAGCCCGAGAAAACGCCTACTGACAGCTCAAGCGCTTCACACTTGTCGGCCTCAGAGCGCACGTGATCCACTTCGAACGAACTCACATCTTTCCTTCTCCTCTTACCCATCTTGGCCTGCCTTTTTCGCTTCTCGATGTCCGGCTGGCTCATCCAGTTCGATAGCGAAGAGTTCTACCGCGTTCTCTCGCAGGATCATCCGCGCAAGCTCCAGCGCCGTCTTCCTCGAAATATAATTGTCATCCACCGCGTCCGCAACCGCCGCCGCGACCGTGTCTCGTGCAAACACCGCCGCCCCGTATGCCTCCTCCGGCGTATGCGCATCCCCGCCCCAAAGAAGCTTCGATCCCGGCACCGTTTCAATCCATTCCCTCAGATTGCGTCTGGTCCCGATCGCCGAAATCACCGGCATCCAGCAGAAGTCGAGGTAGACGTTCGGAAAGCTCTTCGCCAATATCCCAATCTCTCCGCAGAACGGATAGCCGCCGTGGAAAACGTCGAACTTCACGTCCGGAAACGCGAAAAAGAGGTTCGTCAGATGGAGCGGATTGGACTTCTCCAGGTAGTCGCCTATCCCCGCCTGTATCCCCGTGTGAACCTGAAGGACGAGTCCAAGCTTCCCGCAGTGCCTGAGTATCTCGTGCGCGATGAAATCCTGCAGCCTCACGAACTCCAGCGGCGTCCGCTCCTCGTCCGGCTTATTGAAGATCCTCTCCGCTTCCTTTCTCGGCACCTCCTCGAATCGAAGCGCCCTGTAGTACGCTATCGAAATCTTCACTCCGACAGATCCCGTTTCAACACGCCTCTTCATCTCCCGCTCCAGCATCCCCAAAAACTCGTCGAAATCCTCGGGCGCACCGAAGCGCTGCTCGAACTGCTTCCGAAGCCCCTCCGCAGGCGGCATCCCGAAAACCGACACCGGAATCCGCATCCTCTCGTCGTGCGGAATCGACGAGTCCCTGGCTGCCTCCCTCAGCCGCTCCTCCTTTATCGCTCGCGAAAAGAGCCACACCTGCGTCGGTATAATCGGCCTGTAGTACTCGAAGTCCACATCCCCC
>CAZUUK010000234.1:0-3435 GCA_964622675.1 uncultured Planctomycetota bacterium
GGCCCTGCTTGCCGCCGGCGCCGACATCATCGGCGGCTGCTGCGGCACCACGCCGGACCACATCCGCGCCATGGCCGCCGCAGCACGCCGTTACACAGCGCAAGCGTGAGCGATCCCCCGCACGCGCCTTCATCGCACCAGCCGCCAACCCACACCCGATAGCCTCACCGAGCCGGCGGCGGACGAAGACTTGGCGCGCCCGGGAGAATTCGAGGTCCGAACTCCCACGGTAAACAGGAGTAAAGACGGGGAAAACAGTGGCGTGAAGGGGACCTCAGAGCAAGAGGGGCCAACGAGAATCGCGTTAGAGCGTTATAGAGCGAACCAACCGCTACGGCTTGGGCGGTGGCGGCATTTTCCACTTCTTCTTAACACCTTCAATAGCAATTGCAGTGAGCTGATCCTGTGTTAGACCCCACTTGCGTGCTAACGCTTCCTTCTGGCGATCCTCCTTCTTCGGGTCATACGACAAGTCAAAGGCGGCATCCTCAATCTTGGCGATTTCCCAGAACACCTGCTTCATTTGGTCTTCTGTGAGTTTGACGCCGGGGATGCGTGACGGAGGCGAAGTCGCCTTCTTGAGTTCGCTGGTTGTGGGAGAGACTAGCTGACAGCCCTTCAGTAGGGGCTGCCACGTGAAATTCAACCCATCTCTGTACAACCAACCCGCCGCACCCGCTCCTTTGATCACACCGAGGAGGGCAACGGTATCTGCTTTCTTGACAGACGCAATTGCCTGCTCATAGGAGAATTTGGCGTAGACGACACAGCCGTATGATTGGTCGTGGATAATCAGACCGTG
Source organism: uncultured Planctomycetota bacterium (assembly GCA_964622675.1). Classification (GTDB taxonomy): domain Bacteria; phylum Planctomycetota; class DG-23; order CAZBND01; family CAZBND01; genus CAZUUK01. Next base: position 803 of record CAZUUK010000234.1, read on the forward strand.
TGGCATCTTGCCAACCAACATGCCCTCGCCGGAGGACCCCACCACCTGCATCACCCGCATGAGTGTTCTCACACGGCGTCCGCACCAGTTAGTCTGACACCACAGGTTCAAGTGACCGAGCTGTTCCGCAAAGTCTATGCGAAACTTGCCTACCGGCATGGTACTGAGAACGGCTTCCAGGGAGGGAACCTTGTCGGGTTCTATCTGCCCCGGTGCCATTCTCTTGGCAGACGGGATGCGGTTCGCATTGGTGCGCTCGGCGTTATCGTCCGAGTTCTCTATGGGCCCTTCAATGATGACCTCCCATCGTTGTGCCGCATCAGCACTCACGCGCAGTTTGTACCGTCCGGACCCCTCGCAGTAGAAGGTGCCGTTCTCCGATTCCTTCTGGTTGCGATGTCTCTGGAAGGCTACCTCACGCCAAAGGTCACCTGTTGCCTTCTCCACACCCACCCTGAACATTCGGCTCTGGCCCTTAAACTTGGGGCTGCTACGCCATGTAACACGCCAGTCCGGGATACTCGACGGAATATTGAACCGGTACTCACTGTTCCCCATTCCCCCCTCCCACTTGTACACTTGCTCCCAGTCACCTGAGATTTGAGCCATACCCCCCCACTTCTTAGCCTGCTCGCTCAGTCTCCTGACCATAGCCTCCAGCTTCTGGTTCTCTTGTTGCAGTGCAGCGATCTGGTCCTTGAGCGGCCTTGTTTCCCCCTGTAATCTCTGTACGGTCTTCTTCTGATTGCTGATCACCGCCTGCAAGCCTCGTATCTTGGCCTTCAGCGCCTCGATCTCTGCGCTCTGGTTCTCTGACGCCGCAGCAGAAACCGACGCCGCATCAGGAACCGACGCCGCGAGAGTTGCGACAAGAAGCAGCGTGGCCGAAACGCCAAGAACCGTCCTTACCGCATTCATGGTAGTCCCCTTCTCAACCCGTCTTGTGCGTGGGTCAAAGCGGCGGCACGGGCTCAGCGCCACCGGTGCCGTGTTTACCTCCGCCCAGGCGTTTAATGGCGGCTTCGGCCTTCTTCGCCGCCTCGGTGCCGGGGTAGACGTTGATGACGTTTTCCTTATACATGCGCATCAACTCCGAGACCGTCGTATCGCCCTCCTTCTCATACTCCCTGACCTCGTCGACCACGGCTTGCGCCAGCGTTTCGAGGAAGGTCTTGGACGGCGGCCCGGGCGTGGATTGCGGTTCAGATGATCCACGCTCAACGAAGTCCGTAGCAACGAAACACGCCCTTCCCGCATACGGGCCTTCCCGAATCCTTACCTCAGTAGTGAAAACACCAAGATCGATGACCCGACATACTGTACCGCTTCGGACACTCCAAAGCAAACCACCAGCGGTCATCAGACTGATTCCGGTGTAATCTTTGGCGATGGATAGCTGCGTGAACCGGTCAAGCGCCTCTTCTGAAATCGCAACCGGCACTATGTCACCCGAACTGCGAAGCCTTGTCACGTGACCGGCATGAGGGACGCCCGGACTCTCTGTTTCCGTGTCGGCCTGAGCTTTCTCTGCCCCACTTTCAGGCCGGTGCCTCGCGACCGTGGGCTTGTCCGCCTCCGACTTGGACTGCACCTGTGGGGATGGGTCTTGAGGCGGATGCTCAAACCTGGCAGTCATATAAACCTGCGGCTTGTCCAAGAAAACCACCAGAAGCACGATCCCCAAGGCTGCAACAGTTCCGAGTGCAACGTAAGTTGCCGGATTGCGCCAGATGGGAAGCTCTAGTTGCCCCGATACCGATTCAGGCAGGTTGTCTTGTGTGTGCTGGGCGTCGGCTTGGTCAGGCACCTTCAAGAATTGGTCGCAGCCTGGACACAGAATTACCTGCCCTGTGGATGAGTCCGGGACTTGCAGCTGGCGCCCGCACTTGGGGCATTTGACAAGAAGGTTCATGCTGTCCCCCACAAGTCCGAATCTTACGCTACACCCGCGTCACCTATCACGCAGGCGCCCCAAGCAATACCAAGGAAGCACGCAGATTTCAAGGAAACAGTCTTGGCGGGATGCAGGGAGGCGTTACAATAAACCTGTTGGCGGCCCCATACCAGCCCTGAGTGGCAGCAAATCTGTGAACCCTAATGCTTGTGGCAAATCTCGGCCAACTTCTCTAGAAGATCCTCCGCACTCATATTGCTGTTCCGCATGAAGTCCACGTACACCCTGCGATATTCGTCGAAGGCCTCACGGTCTGCAGGTGGCCTACCTTGTATGTCCTGATAGACTGTATTGAAACTAGATTCTACAATCCCGTCGAATTTTTCCATCTCCTGCTCCCAATGCGCCCTTTCTTCATCCGTTTTGGCGGCCTCCTGTGCGTTCTTCAGCCACCTTATTTTCATTAGGTTGTCCGCAAGATTCCCCAATCCTAACTCATGCCAGTTGTCAAGACGCCATGCCGTTGCGTTAAACCCTGGTTTCGCTGTGGCCATCGTCCCTGCCCTTTCCCTTTTCGTGGTTGCCATTCCAGACACCAGCGCCACTTGTTTCTAGACCCAGGCCGCCAGATTGTCCAGGAGGATTTTGGGATCGTGCCAAAGGTGGGGGAAGAGCAGCAAACGGCCTGCCTGGACGTTTTCGTCAGGGGCTCGGCTTCGCCACGGACACACCCTGGGGG
>CAZUUK010000235.1:0-3412 GCA_964622675.1 uncultured Planctomycetota bacterium
ATCTGGAGGATTGGCCAATCAATATCCGGTAAGGAGGGATAATGAAAAAAGCTCTTGTAATTGGAGTTGCACTTGTGTTAATGCTGGGGGTAGCCACAGTGGCCGACGGCCTGTTCGGCGAGTGGTCGACGTGGATTTCTCTCGGGGTGACCGACATAGGTGCTGAGGTCACGCTTCACTCGTTCGACTCCTACCTCAACCTGGGGTACATGGTCGGTGGGTGCACATTCGAGATGCACTCCATTGTTGGCGCGGAAGGGCTACGGTATGTCTGGTTCGACGGCTTCGGCTCTCTCGGCGCATTCACGTTTAAGACGTGGATTGGCTTCGATCCCGGCGGGGATGTGACGTGGTTCACCGAGCCGGGATTCCTGGCGTGGGATACTGCCGTGACCGTCTCGATCGCCGGGGTGGAGCTCTACGCGTTAATGGCACTCGAAGACATGTTATATAACTCGTTGTACAATTGGGACGAGGCCCTTGGGTATGAACAGGGCGACATCGGCTACGGGTTCGCCTTGGGTGGAATCGGCCAGTGCGGTGATGCACGCGTGGGCGCGGAAGTTGACTTCAACGTATCGCCCCAGCTGTGCTGGTATTGGTACTACGGGTACGACGGTGGGCTGACCGACTGGTGGGGCAGCTACTGCGATACCCACTTCAACACTGCGCGCTACATCGGTCCGGGCGCCGCAATCCAGTCCGGATGCGAGGTCGCGTTCTCCGGTGCCCAGCTATGGGTTGAGTACCCGTTCACCTGTTTCACCCTTCTGTCACGCGTCGGATTCAGCTGTGACAACGGATTCGAGAAACTCTGCTTGACGGCGTACGACATCGACCTGTGCCTCGGTTGGCTGAAACTTTGGGCACTCGATGTCTGCTTCGAGATCCAGACGAAGACCGCGACGTACGCGTTTGACGTCGTTGTCTGCGAGGATCTCTGCTTTACGCCGTACTTCTCCGTGCACATGGACGATAACGTCTTGGACGGTATCGAACTCGACGCATTGACCCTGGACTACGACTTCAACGGCGTGACGTTCAAGTGGGGCCACATGTTCGACAACGTCTGGCCGCGGGCGGCCGGTTGGGGGAGTGTCTGCTGCGATCTCTGCGCCGCGGGGTATCCTGCCTACGCTGCGGGGACGAGCTGGTACTTCACCCCGAAGGGGGCCATCACCCGACGCAGCTACTGCGGTCTGATGATCGAAGACGCGGAGCAGGTGGAGTATCGTCCGGATGAGTTCTTCGGTATCGAGCTCGATTCCGACGCCTGCTGTGGCGGAGCACTTGCGGGTGGGATCTACACCTTCTTCGACACCGACGGACTGGTGAACGTCGAACTGTTCGACTGGCTGGCAACCTACACCGAAGTGACCGTGGGTGTCGGCTCCAACGTCGAGATCCGCGGCTCGCTCCTCGTCAGCTTTGTCGGCGTGGAGGACTTCGGCATCGGTTTCGGTCTCAACTTCTAGTTGATAACTCAGACTTAAGAACACACATCGGCCCCGGGAAACCGGGGCCTTTTTTTGTTCACGGCATGTGGGCCCGGCCAAGCGGCCGACGTTAACAAAAGAGTTTGTCGGGGAGCTGGAGAGCGGGTCGCGGGTCCATCGTTTGCTCTGGTGGCAACGGAAACACCGCTCCCTTTAGAGAAGAAAACGGTACCGCGTCGTCCACAGCACACGAGGCTCGAAGCCGCGAGAAAACCCGTGGTCTAAGCGCTCTTTACCGACCGTGCCAAATAAACGAGAGGATTATCTCTTTGCCCTTAGCCTCCACACCCACAGCCACCGCTGCTGGGTCTCTCCCCGGGGCCTGGCTTTTCTTCCAGAGCATCGGTGTCTGCGACCCACAGCCGGAGGGTTTGGGAGCTACGCGCTCCGTGGTTGTCGATCACGGTCAACGTAAGGCGGTACTCTCCGGACGCATCGAACATGTGCATTGCACTCGGAAAGGTCGTGACCTCCGTTTGTCCATTGCCGAAATCCCACATATACAGAACGACTTCCCCATCCGGGTCGTAGGAGCCGGTGCCGAGGAACCTCGCCCTGTCCCCGACCCAGACAGCAGAAGACCGAGGACGGATTCGAACCACTGCGGCAAGGTTTGCCGGTAGGTCGAGAGCCTGATCGAACGCCGTGTAGGGCATTTCGAACCGAAGATCTCGCCCAGCATCGATGGAACGGGGGACGCGGCCCAGGGACTGTTGGCGGCGGCCGGGCGGCGGAGAGGGTTCAACCGGGATCCAGGCAGTGCTTTCAATGATTGGAAGGCACACCAAGACCCAGACGTGTCGTGTGCCCGGGTCCACCTCGTCGGCCCAGGCGGCGTGGCTGGCCAGCTTGGTCGCATACCCCAGCTCGGTAAGACTTCCCGCTGTGTAAGCAGCAAAATCGCCGCTCTGCCACACGTCAGCCGCAAACAAACGCTGTGAACCAAAGTTGGCGTCGTTTAGTATCGCCTCGAGGGTCACTATAGCCTGTCTGATTGCCGAAATCTGCGTCTTAGAGTAGGTCGTTGTGTCCGGTTGGAGGATCTGGGGTAACTCGCCAGCCACTACTGGAACCGTGCAGACTATCAACGCAAGAAGCACAGCGAAAGCCTTTTGACTCATGAAAGTCACCTCCGATTGGATTACTTCAGTATGCCGGATTGTGCTCGAATTGGGAACAGCCTCAACTCCATTTCCGACGGTGTAAGGGATCGGCTGGTAGAGAGTCTATCGGCCACACGCGCACCCTACGTATACACGCCGCGTGACGCTGACTGTGTCACTCTTCCCCACATCGTCAATCACCGTCAGAGTGATCGTGTACACACCCGGCTTCTCGTACTCGGGATGGACAACCTTCGTTGTTACGGTCTGTGCGGCCCCATCGCCAAAATCCCACTGATAGAGAACGATCTCCCCATCAGGATCGAACGAACCGCTTGTCCTTAAGGTCAGCTCCTCATGCGCCCTCATTCGAAACGGTAGGAGGATCTTCGCAATGGGAGGCAGATTGGAAGGTAGCTCGAACACCTCACTTGAGGAGACGTAGCCTTCCTCAAACCACAGGTTGCCGTCCGCATCGACGAAGCTCGGAATGCGTCCAAGGATCTTCTGGTGGTCCCCCGGTTCCGGCGTGGCCTCCACTGGGACCCAAGCCGTCTCTTCCCCAAGTGGGATTCCGACAAGGACCCACACGTGGCTCTCATTAGGCAATACCGCGTCAAACCGATCCGGCCGACTCACAAGCACGACGTCATAGCCAAACTCATCGAGTCTTCCCGCCGTGTAGTTCGCGAAGTCGCGGCTGTTCCAGCCATCAGCGGCAGGTGTTTTTCGTGAGCCCAAGGAATCGTCGCTGAGCGTCGCTTCCAACGCTTCCAATGCTCGAGTGAGCAGCGCGACCTGTTCTGTCGAATA
>CAZUUK010000236.1:0-3374 GCA_964622675.1 uncultured Planctomycetota bacterium
CTGTGCACCGCATCGACCCAGGCGCCGCACACAGATGACAGCGCCTCAAGATTCTCCTCGGTCGGCAAGAACTCCGTCTCGAAACGGCCCATCTCACTGGTAGAGGCGCCCAACTTCCTTTCGGCTCTTCCGCCGACCACCCGCCGCATGGCAGGATCAACGCGAAGGCGCTGGGCATCGTTGGTGTCTTCGTATCCTGCCAGACGACTGTAGACAGCCTGGCGCAGCAGGGCCAGCATGGAGTGCTCGGTGTTCTTGCCTGTGCGAGTCTCCACCAGATTGTGTGCCCCAGACCGAGTCAATCCGAACTGCTCATCCAACTCTCGGTAGGCCAACAGTCCCGCGTCGCTTGTGATCTTTGCGCCATGGAATTCCAACTTCAGACGGCTGTCAAATCTCAGCCTCAAAGGCCCATTTCCGGCCTCACCCATTGGATTCTCCAGCTTTGTGTGGCTACAATGCGCTCAGAACCGCCTCCTGAGCAACCATCGTACACTCTCGCGCGCCTCGAACCCAGCGGCAACTGGGAAATCCGGGGTTAAGATGCGGGGCGACATTTAGTGGGGCAGAGGTGGACTCGCGGACTCTTATCAAGAAGGTGATCAATTTCGACGGTGCGCCGCGGATTGGCTTTAATCTGCCGACGCCGTGGCCGTGCGACCTGGTTCACGTTGAGGCTGGTGCCGATCCGGCGTTTGAGGAACGCAGGTGGTTTGAAGGGGAGACGGAATACTGGATTGACGAGTGGGGATGCACGTGGCGGCGGCTTGGAGGGATTTCGAAGGGGGAGGTTTTCGAAGGAGCGATCAGAAATTGGGCAGAGCTGGAGGATTACCGGGCGCCGGACTTCGGAATTGGGGAGCGATACGAGGAGGCAAGGCGGGCGTTCGCGGCGGCTGGCGGGAGATATTGCATAGGGGAGATTCCGGGGTGCGCTTTCAACATCAGCCGGAAGATAAGGCGGCTGGATAATTTCCTCGCGGATTGCCTTCTGGAGCCGGAGCGAGTGCGGCGGCTGAATGGGATCGTGATGGATGAGCTGGAGAAGGCGGTGCGGCATTTTGCGGCGGCGGGGGCGGACGGTGTGATGTACCCGGAGGACTGGGGGACGCAGGACCGTTTACTGATGGGGCGCGGGACGTTTCGGGAGCTTTTTCTCGGGGAGTTCGAGCGGCTGTGCGCTATTGCGGCGGATGTCGGCGTGGATGTATGGATGCACTCGTGCGGCTACATCTGGGAGATCATCGATGATCTTATCCGTGCGGGGATAAAGGTGCTGCAGTTCGACCAGCCGAGCCTGTACGGGATAGAGAAGCTGGGAGAGGCGTTCGGGGGAAGGGTGACGTTTGAGTGTCCGGTGGATATTCAGCGGACGCTCCAGACGCGGGACCGGGAGAAGATTCGGTCGGAGGCGAGGCGGCTTGTGGAGGTTCTGGGGGCTGAGGGGGGTGGGTTCATCGCGACGCGGTATCCGGATGAGGCTGCGATAGGGCTGGAGCCGAAGTGGCAGGATATCGCATGCGAGGCGTTTGCGGAGTTCGGGGGCGAGAGGGGGGACGGATAGCGGCTGGCTCTCAGGTTAGCCCGTGACCGGCCCGAGTGGTTCGGAGGGCCGAGGCCGTCAGAGCAGAGGGGCAAGGCCGACGACTATGCGGAGGGCGTTGATTACGTCCGCCAAACCCACGGAACCGTCGCCGTTGAAGTCGGCTGCTATTCTCTGCTGATAGGTGGGGGTCTCCGCTCCAACGACGCACTTGAGGATTAATATCACATCGCTCAGGCCGACGCCTCCCCCGTCCACATCCATGGAGGTCGCTGGCCCGACCTGGCCCGGCGGTCGCGCGGAAGAGGTGACGGTGACGGCCGTCGTAGCATCACCCTGGTGCGCGGACACCTTTACAATGTCTTCGCCGGGAGAAGCTCCAGCTCGATAGAGACCCGAGTCTGGGTTTATTGTCGCGCCCGATGCGTTGCCGATCAGAGACCAGACAGGGTCGCTTCCCAAGTTTGCAGTGAAGTGAATGTACTCCCCGGACTTCACGGTAGGGGTCTCGGGCACGATCGGAGGCGGGATGCTGCGATAGACAACCACCTGGTCCAGGTAATACCTAGTAACTGGCATTCCCGCTGAAAGCTCCCACTCCGCGTGCAGGTCGGCGTAGCCTGTTGTCGATCCCTCCGCGCCGGGACCGGGTATTACCAGGCCGAAGGCCCAGCCGTGCACTTGGGTGAGGTTTAAACCGTCGTTGGGTGCGCCGTTCCCGATCTCCTTACGCACGAAATCCTGGAATGGAATCCTGAACAAGCGCCATCCCGAGAAGTCATCGGTGAAGCTGTACGTAAAACGCTCTGCATCATCGGAGGTGGAGCCGGGATTTCGATTGTCCAACAGGTCGATGAACATACCTATTTCCCTGCTGAACCCTTGCACCCAGAAACTGATGCCGTCGTACGCGCTCCAGTCCTGGCTGACCCATTCATCTAGGGAGCCGCTCTCGAACCTGTGCACGGCGCCACACCAATCGTTGAGGTCACAGCTCAGCGCCAGGACGGTCTCGGGAGAAGTTGACCACGGCGCGGGCCACTCCGGCAGGTACGACGTGGTGCTGAGCGCGATTGGGCTTCCGGGCCCTTGGAAAGTTGAAAAGCCCACGGCGATGCCGTCCCCATCCACCCCGGCGGGCAATCCGCTCTCGAAGTCGTCAATGAGGGTTCGAGGCTCGGTCAATCCTATCTCGTCCAGATAGAGAGTGCCGCTGCCAAGGGGCAGGGTGAAGGAGTAACCCCACATCTCTGTGAGCGTGAGGCCGTCGTTCGGCGCGCCGGCCGGCTGCCAATCGGTGGCGCGTGTAAAGGATGAAAAAGGAATGGCGATGAGCCGCCAGCCGGTGAAGTCGTCCACCAGGTTATAATCGAAGCGCTCGGAGGTGTCGAAGTTGGGATCGGATCGGTTGTCGAAGATCTCCACCTGATAAGTCAGCCCGGAATTGCTCCCATAAAACCAGAAGCTGAAGCCCTCGAAGGCGCTCCAGTCACGGGGGATGAAGAAGAACCCCTGGCCGAATCCGCCCAAGTCGACTACGGAAAAACTCGAAGAAAGTACTCTGTTCTCGCCCACCTGGCCTGGCAGCGCCAGGGCGTCGCTCTCCCCGACCATGTCGGTCGAGACCGTCACCGCGCTGGCGCCGTGAAAGGTGAAAAATCCCGCAGGCAGCCCGCCCTCAAAGTCAGCAATGACAGGAGGGATATGCCTTCCAGCGGCTGCTTCCACCGGCGTGAGCAGCGTGAGCACCAGCAGCAACGTGAAGACCATCGTGATCGGGCTTACTCTGGTAACCATAACGGACCGCCTCTTTTCCATCCTGGTTGCGTCA
>CAZUUK010000237.1:0-3348 GCA_964622675.1 uncultured Planctomycetota bacterium
CCCGCCTGCGGAACCGACTTCATCTTCTCCTCCCTTCTCTCCCAGTAATCCACCCAATCCACCGCCGGAATCTCCTGCGCCGGCACCGGAATCTCCTGCACCGCGGCGTTATTCGACTCCGTAATCTCAAACACCTTATCCGCAGGATCCACCTGCACCTCAACGCGGCCCTTCCCGCCGGCAGGCTTCCACGGAAACTCCACAGTAACCGCCCGCGGCTCCAGATCGTTCGGCGCCTCCAGTCCCGCAATCGTCTTCGTCCCGATGCTCTCGCCCGAGCTGGCATCCTCCACCTTCACCACGAACTCCCCCACATCCACATTCCCCAGGCTGTGCACCGTCACCGAAACCTTCCCGTCCGCAAAACCGATATCCGCCGCCGAAATCCCCAGGTCCGGAAGGTCTCTCGGAACACCTTCACCCGCGTCCGTCTGCTCAACCAGTATCACGCAGCTCTTCCGGTTCGGCATCTCCACCTCGAACGGATCTCCCCGCCGCTTCAGCTCAAACTCCTTGCCGTACACCTCCTCGTCCGCCACGTCATCCCCGTCATTATCTATCCCCACCGACAGCTTATACGCCGCCCCCGCCCTGAGCTTCCACGGCCTCACAAGGAAACTCTGCGCACTCTCGTCGAACGAATAAGCCACGATCCAAAGCTTCGTCTGGCTCGCCGTCCGCACCAGCACCGCCGTGTGACGCGACATCTTATCGTACGTCGCCGATAGCGTCGCCAGCCCGCCCTGCAGGTCCCCACCCATAATGTATCCCAGCGCCGCCACTCCTCCCGGAACCCCTATCCGGTCCGTCTGCGACGCCTCCGACGTGTTGAACGGCCACCGCTCCTTCGTCATCCGATTGCCATAAGCAAGCTGCTTCACCAGCCCGCTCTTATCACCTTCGGCGAAGAACCGATACCCCGCATCCCGCGACTCCGAAAGCAGCTCGTCGTATTTCGTCGTCCCCGTATCAAGCTTCACCCCGTACAAAAACCGCGCCGCCATCCCTGAACGACCTATCTGCTCCCCCGTCCTCAGCATCGCCGTCGTCGGCTTCACCGGCAGCTTCTCCACCGCATCATAGTACTTCTGGATGAACGGTGTCCGCTCGCCACCTCTCCTGCTCTTCCGATAATCAACCTCCGCCCTGACCGCATACTCGAACGGCTCCAGGTACTTCTCATCCCCCGTCACCTCGTACATCGTCGCGAAAAGACCGTACACGTACGGGCTGTAATGCGGCGTCGCGTACGCCGCATCCACGTGCGGATCCGCGATCCACTGCGTCGCCTCATTACCCCCCATCTTCTCATCCGCAAAGCCAACCGGCCCCGGCACCACCCCTTTCGGCTTAAGGTTCTCCTCACGCATCGTGTCCTCCAGCCACGCGTCCGTCCAGTCCCTGAACAGCCCCTCCGCCGTCTTATTCCCCGTGTACCACCAGTACCAGAGCCCCACCGTCGCCGCTCGCCCGTTCAGCGGATGGTCCACGTGCCTGGACGGCCTATCATCAATCTCCTCATCCCCAATCCATATGGACTTGAAGTGCAGATGCCCCCTCTCCGTCCGCCCCATCCACAGGTCCCGCATCAGCTTCACCGTCTTCGCCGCGCGTTCCAGCCACACCGGATTCCCGTACTCGATCCCTATCATCGGCGGTATGCTGTCCCCCGTCCATTCCGCCGTATGCTCCACGTCCGCCAGCCCGTGAAAGTATCCGATATCGCGGTTTATCTCCCCGCTCTGCCACACCCCCTCCGCCATCTTCCACGTCCCGTGCCTTAGGACCTCCGACGCACCCGGATTGGCCAGCGCGGCAAACTCCCAGAAAAGCCCCACCTCCACGTCATCCCCCCATCCCCCTCCGATCCCCCCGTCCGGCTGCTGCCGGTTTTCAAACCACCACTCCGCATGATCCACGATAAAGTTATAGTTCTCGCGAAGCTCCACCGCCCACTCCGGCGCTCCCTCAACATCTTCCCGGTAGCTCGGTATATCAAACCGACTCGTATCGCTCCGCAGGTAAAGCTCCGCATACCGAGTCCCAGGCCAGACCTCGTCAAGCAGCTCGAAAAAGTTAAGCCCCTCCGTCCAAGAATACGTCCACCGATGCGCGTCCATCCCGCAGAAAGTCCTCCCCCCCTGCACCAGCGCCTTCGGATACAGCAGATCGTCCGGCCCCAACTGCCTGAAAAGCGCCCCCGCCTTGCACCTCTCCTGATTGTAGTCCATCATCGGCCTGATGCTGTTCGCAAGATGCGCGTCCGCCCGCCTCAGCAGATTCGCCTGCCTCAGCAGGTCCTCCAGCACCACGTCTTCCGGCGCCTCCGCGAAAAGCCCTTTCAGAATCGGTATCGCCCTATCCAGCGCCTCCACCTCCCGCTGGAAATCCGGATGCGCCGCAACGTGCAGATACGCCAGCGCCTTCTCCAGCTCGTAACCCTCCGCCTGCACCGACTTCACCACCTCAAACGCCTCGTTGATCTGCCCCCCGTTATAAAGCCTCAAAAACTCGCTCAGCGCCCGATCCTCGCAAACCACCTCCGTCCCCTCCCTCCGCAGAGGCAAAGTCCGCGCAGGCCCGACTTCAACATACATAACCGAGTTCTTCGTAAACGGCCCGTGCACGTTCATCTTCTTCCCCTTGAACTCCGTCACCCTCCCGTGCAGAAAAGACGTCACAAACGTCTCCGGACTCACCGACTCCAGAAGCTTCTCCCTGAAACCCGTCTCATCACCGTAAACCCGGATGACCAACTTCCCGTCAGTCACGTCACAAGAAAACTTCGCCCGCTGCTGCCACCCCAGTACGTAATGATCCGAACCCCGGAACACGAATCGTTTCGCTTGCAGATCCTCCGCCACGACCTTCCCGTTCGCCTCCATGTACATAGCCAGCCGCGGCATTCTATAATCACCCACCGCCGCAACCACCTGATATCGCCCGTTCGGCAGGTCCACCCGGAACACAAGGTCCTCACCGCTCATCACCGAATCCCGATCCCTCGCCCCTACGATATCTCGCAGCCACGGAATGTGCGCCGGCAGCGCCCCCCTGAGCCTCATCGTCGCATGCTCCCTCCGGTCCAGCTCCAGCATCGCCTGCCCGAACCCCACCTTATGCCCATCCCCAACCTCTTTCCCGTACTCGATGAAAGCCTCCGCCAGACTTTTTATCAACCCAAGGCAGTACTGCAGCGTCGCATCAAAATCCACCGGATTCCCTTCCAGATCCGCGTTGTAACCCTCCTCCGGCTTCGAAACCCACCCATACCCCACCCTCGCATCGTACCGGTCCTCTTTCGTTATCTTCGCGTACCCCGGCTCCACCGGAGACTCGCCCGCCCCC
>CAZUUK010000238.1:0-3340 GCA_964622675.1 uncultured Planctomycetota bacterium
CGTTGCGCTCTACCACTGAGCTACACCCGCGGCAACGCCTCTTACGACCATCCCTAAATATATAGCTCAACTCCCCAGATTGTCAAGTTTCAATTTGGCTGACCGCGCGCTGGCTCCAGGGACGAGCCGGTTGAATGAAGTAATCTTTACCCGCAGTTGCGGAACCGAACAAACAGCGAAACGGACGACTATTAGACACTCAGGAATGCCTGCCGCGACGTCACAAGTTCAGGTCGAGCAGGGCCTGCTCGACCTTTGCCCGACATTGGCCTTTCTTGGGAAGGACGAGTCCGTATCCTATCACTTTGTCGTCCACCCGTAGAAAGTGCCTTACGACAGGCGCAAGTCGCGCTCGTCAGGCCAGGTCCAACTGTGTCTTGAGCGAGCGGAAGTGAGTGGCCGGCACCCGCAACGTGCTGCCAGGGCTACGCGTTGGTGGTACAATACAGTGACGCTAGTGAGCTCTCGTGGTCTCAAGCGGCTGCTCGGTTCCCCACGAAGGCGACCGCGTTGCAAGGCAGCATTTCCCTTGGAAGATCATAGGTTGACACCGGAGAAGAGAGGATTATTCCGGCGGTATTCGCCGCCACTCTGGGCCGCGGCGCTGCTGGTCGCTGCAGGCGGCGCGATTGCCGGGGCCGCTGCTTCAATCCTCCATGCCGCCCCGTTCGACCCCTTCTACGGCAGATATGTGGAGCCTGTTACCGGCCTTACAGTCCTGGCCGCAGCCCTGGGATGCCTCGTCGGCGCGTTGTTGGCCGTGATCGCATGGTTGCTCATCGGACGCTTGAGCGCTGTCAGGCCCGGCTCTGATCTGCGACAGGTTCTGGCTAGCTCTTCTCTTGCTTTTGTCCCCTGTTATCTGCTCCTGGTACTGATCCCCGAATATCTCTCTCTGGGCAGCCCCAGCATTTACTCGCGGTTCCTTTTCATCCTTTGCCTGGGCGCGGTCGTGTTCCTGGCCGTTATTTTGGCAAAGCCGCGCACCGATGTGGGCCCGCCGAAGTTCTGTCGGGCGCTTATCGCGTGCTGCGCAGCGATCACACTAAACGCGTTGCTCTTCTCAGTCCTTTCAATTCGTATGCACCAGGCTGTGAATCTAGGCTACACCGACTCCGGCGTCTGGGCAGAGGCCCTTTCGAACACGCTTCGAGGGCGTTTTTTGCACTCAAACACTTTCCCTTTCGGCAACGTACTGGGGGACCATTTCGTCCCGATCATACTGTTGCTCCTTCCGGTCTTCGCGGTTTTCCCCAGGCACGAGACTCTTCACGTAATGCACAGCGTAGCGATTTCGTTAGGCGCTCTGCCGGTATTCCTGCTTGCCTGGCGGCGGTGGCGAATGGCGTTGCCCGCGTTCCTTGCGTCAGTCGCTTACCTTCTCGTTCCTACAACGAGCAACCTGGTTTTCTCCTACACCTACGGCTTCCACCCGGTAGCGCTTTCGATCCCGCTTCTCCTTGCATCGTTCTATTTCCTCGTCGAAGGAAAGCTGGCGAGGTTTTGGATTTTCACGGTGCTGGCACTGATGTGCAACGAGAGCGTTGCGCTCGCTGTCGCTCTTGTGCCCTTATTTATTCTCTTTCGGCTAAAACGAAAGCGCCTGGCGGCAAGCGTCTTCGTGCTCGGCACTGCGTGGCTTTTTCTATCCGTTTACTTAATCATCCCTCACTTCAAGGGAGGGATTCCATACTGGCAGATAGAATACCTGTACTCGGACGTAGGAGGATCGGCACCGGGGTTCGTGAGGCACGTCGCGCAGCATCCGGTTGAGGTCGCCAAGCTGGCATTTACCGGGAGGAAGCTCACATTTCTGCTTCAGCTCCTCGTCCCGCTCGGACTCCTCCCACTTCTCTCACCGGCAGCCCTGGCAGCAGCTGTCCCCACCGCCTTTTTTCTCCTTCTCGGGAAGAGAGCCGATCTTCAGTCGATCGCATCCCACAACCAGAGCACATTGATTCCACTCCTTTTCCTCGCAGCGATAGACGCCATCGGATTTTTGGGCCGTGTGCAACTGCGCGCCCGCAATGCAAGGCATGTGCTACCTTTACGTGCCCCTCTCATCACGGCATTATCCGGCTTCGTCCTTACCACTTCCCTCGTTAGCTGCTACTTCTTCGGTTACTGGCCGTTCTCCCGCAGCTTCAATCCCAACCTGTTCAAACCATCGCAACGTGACCTTCTTGTGAAAGATCTGCGCAGGCTCATCCCGCGCAGTGCGTCGCTCTGTGCGACCGACAGGGTGGCGTCTCACTTCGTCGATCAGGGCGACCTGTTGCTCTTCATGGGGCAGCCCAGGGAAGCTGAGTACGTGCTGCTGGACCTCAAGGAAAACTGGCGTCCGATTCTACCCGTTCTGAAATGGCGCACCGAACTGCTGCGCAACAAAGACTACGGGCTGATCTTCTTCCAGAGCGATTTCCTCGTGTTCAAGAAGGGCGCGCCCGACTGCCAGGAATACACGCGCCTGGTAAGCCATGCACAGATGCCTCCCGAAGCGCATAGAATCCGCCTCACTCTGAACGAAGGAATAGTCCTTGCCGCAGCCAGCTTCCAGCCGGCAGAAGGTGCTCGGCCTGGAACGTACCGGTTCACGCTATACTGGTCTGCCGCGAAACGGCTCGATCGCGACTATGCCTTTGCTCTGGCCATCGCGGACAGATTGAGTCGTTTCCCGCCCGTTTCCATCGAACCGTACTGGCCGCTTTTTGGGGCTCACCCCACATCGCTCTGGACGCCTGGTGTGACCTACCGGGAGACAGTAGACGTATATCTGCCCTTCGACCCTACGCGACCTGCGTGCGTAATAGGGGTCGAGCTTATTCCGGAGGAAGATGTGGTGCCGGAGTACTGATCGACAATCTGCGGTCAGGGTTGGGAAAGCTCGTCCATCTGGGGGAGGTCATCCAGACCTCGGAGGCCAAAAGCTTCCAGGAATTTGCGGGTCGTTCCATAAAGCATCGGCCTTCCCGGGACCTCCTTCCGCCCCGTTATCCGCACCAACCCTTTGTCCATAAGTGACCGGATGAGCTGCCCCGACTGGACCCCCCTTATCGCTTCCACCTCGGCGCGGAGGACCGGCTGCTTGTAGGCGATGATAGCCAGAGTTTCGAGTCCAGCTTTAGACAATCGCGATTCAATCTGACCCCGCCTGAGCGCCCCAACCCACTCAGCGAAATCCGGAAGCGTGAGCATCTGGAAGCCGCCACCGATCTCCTCGATTCTAAACGACCTCCTCTGTTCCGCGTACTCTTCATTAAGCTCCCCCACTAGCCGCCTTACCGCGCGGCCTTCCAGACCTGCAATATCCCCGATCTTAGCAAGCGGCAGAGGACGGTCC
>CAZUUK010000239.1:0-1374 GCA_964622675.1 uncultured Planctomycetota bacterium
GGCTGGTGCGGCGATATTGATTGCGGGGATGAGCGCTTGGGCGGCGCCGAGCACTTCGGACCTCGAGGGGACGTGGGCATGGCAGACGCTTTCAGTCTTCCCCGGCATGGCCGGACAGGAGGCAGGGGTTTCCACGGGAACCGCTGTGGTCGGGACTGACGGGACGGGGTCGTATAGCGGATCTTTCGAAGACACTGAGGGCAATAGCAGCGCATTGGCGGGTACAGTAGCGATGAGCGTCTCGCCAAACCGGAGGGTGACGATCTTCGACACGACGGGGGGAGGGTCGGAGTTGGTGATGGATAACGGGATTCTGAATCCGGACGAGGATATCATCGTAGGGACTTCGTCGGACTCAGGGGGGGAGTGCGCGATGACACTCCACCTGAGGCAGGGAAGCAGCTACAGCCCAGGCGACGTGGCGGGGGTGTGGCGGTTGCGGGCGACGGAATTTGAACGGGGCGAGGGTGGAGGGTGCTCGAGCGGGACGGCGACGGTAGACGGAAGCGGAGACGGAACTGCAGACGGTACATACACAGACGATGGCGGCGATACGGAGCAATTCACGGTCTCGATTTCGGTGAGTGTCGATGGAAACGGGAGGGTCACCATGTATCTTGACCGGGGACTGGGGCCGGAGCTGTGGTTTGATGATGGGATGATGAGCGCTGACAAGAATCTGGTAGCGGCCGTGCGCCTGCAGGATGGTGATCGCGGAGAGATGCTTCTTCTGATGAAAGAGGGAGCGGGTTTCGCTGGGGGCGACCTGGCAGGTAATTGGGTGTTTCATAGCCTGTACGCGTACGATGAACGAGCGGCGTGGGACGACGGAACGGTGGGCGTGGACGCTACCGGAGTGGGAGGGGTTCTAGGGATGGGGGTGGAAGCCGGAGAGGGCGGCTGGAATGGTCTTTTTGCGGGGGGGCTTGGGTTGAGCGTGGATGTAGAGGGGATAGTCGGTCTGGAGGTGTACCAAGGCGGCATACCGGAAGAGATATTTGACGACGGGGTTTTGAGTCCAGACAGGAATTTGATCGTGGCGACCGCCCCGGAGATAGGGGAGTTGGAACTGATGGTGATTGTCCGGGAGGGAGGAGATTATGCGGCGGAGGAGCTGGCGGGGACGTGGGATTTGAACTGGCTGGCGTCGGGGCCGGGTGCGCCGCTATGGACGAGGGGAGAGGTTGTGATAGAGACGGACGGGGGTTTCTCAGGAACGATCGAGGAGTCCGACGCGTCTTCGGAGGGGGTGTCGGGAACTTTCAACATTGCGGCCGATGGGGTGCTGACTTCCGCGGATATTGAGCCTTCATTCAGCGGGGTGATGGATGCCGGCAAGACGGTGATAGGCGGGACGAGCACGTGGGAGGAGGA
>CAZUUK010000239.1:1474-3327 GCA_964622675.1 uncultured Planctomycetota bacterium
CGGGACGAGCACGTGGGAGGAGGAATATCCGGGAGACCCGATGGCGGGGACGACGGAAGTGCTGGTGTTTACGAAGAGGGCCGGTTCGTACTCGATGGATGACCTGGCGGGAGCGTGGCAGGTGAACGTTTTGGGTTCCGGCGCGGATGCCCCGATATGGGGGAGGGGACGGGTTGCGATAGATGGGGACGGGTCGTTTTCGGCGATGATCGTGGAGAGCGACGGGGAAGCCTCGATGGAATTCGGCAGTGTGAGCGTGGATGGAAATGGGACGATAACGATGGCGGGGAACCCGACTCTTGAAGGAGCGATGGACGCGGGGAAGACGGTTATCGCGGCGACGGAGAACGAAGGGCATCCGATGACGACGAGGCTTTCGGTGTGGGTGAAGGTGGCCGATGCGGCGTGGTGCGACGTTTTCCCGAAGAACCCGGTGGTGAGGCCGGGGGAATACCTGAACTTCATAACGACGCTTGGGCTGGAAGGTACGTGGGCGCTGGACGTGGACGGGTCGGGGGCGAGCATTGACGCAAGCAACGGGGTCTACAGGGCCGGGGCTACGGGAGATAGGGAGGATTTCGTGGAGGCTTCGATTGCGGGGGGGACGGCGGCGACGCTGATCGAGGTGAGCGATTCGCCGCGGGCTCCCGGAGTGGTAGGTCCGCCGACGTGCATGGACGTGGACGGGGGCGGGGTCGGGATAGGCGACGTGATACTTATGCTGAAAGACGTGGTTGGTCTGGAATACCTGGAGGAAGATCAGGAGTGGGCGGCGGACTTCAACTCGGACTGGGGGGTGAACCTGGCAGACGTGATAAACGCGCTGCGGGCTGTTGTGGGTCTGGCGCCGATCCCATAAGGTGAACAGTCCCGCCAGCAGACGGGGCAGCATGAGTTGGGAGCGTAGGGGCATCCGCGTGAAGAAATACCCTGCCTATTGAGCCGCAGGGGCATTGCCTTTATAATTTCCGTTCATTTTTCGTGAACGCGGGAGTTACGCCGAGCGTACATATTAGTGAGGGACGTGAGGCTGCGCGCGAAGCGCTGAGAGCGGGGTTCGCGATTATGATGAGGGAGAACGGATGGCTGAAATAGTGGTCAGGACGGAGGGGCTGACGCGGGATTTTGAGACGGTGAGGGCGGTGGACGGTCTTTCGCTGGAGGTGCCGGCGGGGGTCGTTTTTGGTTTTCTGGGACCGAACGGCGCGGGGAAGACGACGACGATCCGGCTTCTGCTCGGGCTTTTGGAGCCGACGGCGGGCCGGGCGGAGGTGCTGGGGTTCGATACGGTGAAGGAAGGCGACGAGGTGAGGAGCCGGACGGGGGCGCTGCTGGAACATCCGGGTCATTATGAGCGGCTGAGCGGGGAGGATAATCTGGAGTTCTACGGGCGGGCGTACAGGGTTCCGGCTTTGGAGCGGCGGGCGCGGATAAAGGAGCTTTTGACGGGGATGGATCTCTGGGATAGGCGGAAGGAGGCGGTGAAGAAGTGGAGCCGGGGGATGAAGCAGAAGCTGGCGGTGGCGAGGGCGCTGCTGCACAGGCCGGCGCTGGTTTTTCTGGACGAGCCGACGGCGGGTTTGGATGCGGTGGCCGCGGTATCGCTGCGCGAGGAGCTGGCGAGGCTGGCGGAGCGCGAGGGGGTGACGGTTTTTCTGACGACTCACAATATGGCGGAGGCGGAGAAGCTGTGCGATCGGGTGGGAGTGATAAGTAAGGGTCAGCTTCTGGCGATAGGGAGTGTGGCGGAGCTGAGGGCGAACGCGGGAGGGCCGAGGGTGGAGGTTGAGGGGCGCGGTTTTGATGAGAATATCCTGGAGTCGCTGAAAAAGCGGCCGGAGGTGGCGGAGGTC
>CAZUUK010000240.1:0-3285 GCA_964622675.1 uncultured Planctomycetota bacterium
CCGCCGGTCCGCGCATCCACGGCACGGAAGTTCCCGTCATGGTCCCCGGAGTATATGACCCCGTTCGCTAGGGCGCTCTTCATCACGCCGGCGCGCACAATGTCGCTGACCGCGGCCGGCCAGCCGTCGGCTGCGTTTGCACGCCAGAGCTCGCGTCCCGTCTTTCGGTCCAGAGCAAAGAAGATGTGCCGCGCCTTCAAGAAGACCGCATCCTCGGTGACAACAGGAGGCCCGGCGCCAATCCCCTCGTCGAAATGCCATAACTCCTTTCCCGTTCGTAGGTCCACGGCGTGGAAGGCACCGCCTCTAGGCGGCTCCGGTTCCACCCCAACAATGAGATCTTTGCTGCCGAAGTATGCCACGCCGTCGTAGACGACCGGCGTCGATACCAGTTGCCCTCCGGCCCTGAATTTCCACTTCACCCCGCCGAAGCTGTGCACGCCTCTGGTCCTGAAGACACCGGTGCACTGCGGGTCGCCACGAAAGATGCTCGCGGCAGCCTTCTTCTCCCTGTCGGGCAGGATTTCGATCTCGACCGGGTTGCTGACGGCTCGGATGGGTTTGCCGGTGTCCTTCCCGGTCGGATGCGCCGTGAAGGCGACCCGAATCGTGTGCTTGCCCGGAACCAGTCTAAGTGGCCCGTGGCGCCTGCCGGCGACCCAGCCCTTGCACAGCGTGAAGACGATATCCTCGTAGTGCTTTCCGGGAGGAAACGGGGAACTCTTCAGACGGAGCCGGATCGTCGAGCGATAGCTTTTCCCATCCACGTGGAGTTCAGCCATTGCCTGGTGGGGCGCGACGAGCAGATCCCTCTTCCCGTCGTTGCGAATCTCGGCCTTGAACGTCGGCATCTCACCCGCTTTCCACTTGAGCTTGTCCGCACACAGCCGAACCTGGACCCCCTCAACCGCTTCGCCCCAAGGGGGCTCTTGGGTGGGTGCGGCGCCAGCGCTGTGCTGTTCTAGTCTCCTCTTGAGTTGATCATTAGGCGTAAACTTATCGACAATGACATCAAACGGCGTCCTGCCAGGCGTCAGAAAGCCGATCGACGTCAGTTCCTTTTTCTTCTCTTCAGGGGTCTTGTCGCTCATCAAGATCCGGATCCTATCCAGCGCCAGTTGGCCCGAAACACACTTCTCTGCTCCCTGCAGCTTAAGCAGCAGTATGTCAGCTCTCAGTACGCGCTCATAATGCTGTTTGTAGCCCTCGTGCAGGCGGAGCAACTCCTCATTGCTCATCTGGGCTAGACCGGGCGTGTTTGGTCTTCTAATCCTCCGCCCCCAGTAGCTGCCGTCCTTTGCCAGCCAGTAGTCAATGCGATCACCCATTCGTTTGTCTCGGCGGAGTTCCACCTTGCTGAACACATCGCTCTTCTTGTAGGTCTCTACGAGCAGTCGCAACGCCGTCTCGTAGTCATGTTGTGCGAAGAGATGCTCGCGTTTCTTTCGCCAGTAGTTGTCCCCGGGGTTTCCCGACGGCGGCGCATCGTGAGGTCCGACTCCCGGCGGCGGATCGCCGGGGTCCTCTAGAGGAACCACAACTGCGGGTGTCGCCGGCTTAGGCTTCTTCGGAGACCAGTGGTACCCGGGGCAGACCTTTATTCCATTGATGTAAATGTCAAGCCCGCGACGTTCAACGATGTAGGGGGCCTCGATATACTTGCCTTCATGAAAGAAATAACCCGACTGAATCGGATCCCCCCTCGAACTTCCGAATTCCTTGATGGCCTGTGGGTTGCCGGCAGCCTTCACGGCGAACTCGCGTGCCGATCCAGTCGAGGTCTCTTGGCGAGTCAGCTTTACCTCCCACGGCCGATAAAGCAGGACGACGTAGGTGTCGGGGCCTCCCAAACCGAACACTCTTGCCTCTCCGTAGTCTATGGGCTTCTCATCCTTGAGAACGGTCTTGCCTTCCTCTCGGACTTCGACGAAAAGTGACAATACGTTGTGGGCGCTGAGTTTCAGCCTACATGTCATCCTGCGACTGGCCCCGTTGACATTCCCATGGAGGATCTCCCGGACTCTCCCGTCCGTTAGACGGACGACGCTCACCCGCCGTGTGTCCTTGCCCATCCCTTGGAGACGGGGCAGGAGCACCACATACGTTCCAGGGCCCTTGGAAGCGAAAACCTCTGCCCCATCGTAGTGCATGGACTGCTCATCCTCCATGACGGTCTTTCCGTCGTCCTGGATCCTGATGGCAAGCGACAGTCCCTTCTCGGCGGTGAGTTTGAGAGCACAAGTCATCTTCTTGTTGGCGGTGCTGCCTCGGTGCGGCGGCACGAGATCCTGGTGGAGAGTTTCTCGGACCTTGCCGTCCCGAAGCTGGATGACGCTGACCCATGAACTGCCGCCGCTGAGGGCGTAGAGTGCGTGCTTGAGGTCGGGCGAGTCGAGCCCGGCGAAGGGCGCTCCCAGACGCGAAGAATAGATGAACTCAAACGGTTGGCCGTTCGCCGGCTGGACCACCAGAACGCGGTCAGGTTCCGAAGGTTTTGACCGCTCCGGTCGAGGCCCCGCCGGACGTGCGCGCCGAAGCATCGCGAGCAACGCACCCACCTCTGCTTTCCCTTGGGTCCCGAAGGGGCGCTCCAGGTAGTGCTTGACATACCGGTTCCGGTAAGGGTTGCCCAAATCAATCCCGCTCTCCTTGAACTCAAGACGGAAGATCTGCATCTTGACGATGTCTTCGGGTTTCATCTTCCGCAGCGTTTCCACGTCCCCCCTCGGCCACCGCTGTTTCAGGTCAAGCGCTTCGGTCCCTTTGCGCTCTTCGCCCTTCAACTCCGCGGCCGCCAGCGCTCCCGCGGCGACAAGAGACCGCGCCAAACGCCGGTGGGCAAATCGGGCGAGGCGCTTTATGTCCTCTGTCGGGGCGCTGCGCTCCAGTCGTTCGAAACCTGTCAGAGCCTTCTTCGAGCCGCCAGCTTCCAGCAGACGGATGATCCGCGAATACTCGTTCCGAATCTTCGCACGATCCTGGGCTCCATCCGCGTCGGTCTTGTCCACGCGGTCGACCAGGAAGTCAGCCGCCTGCTCGGCCGTGGCCATCATCGCCCGATACGCCTTGAACGCCTTAACGGGGTCGTCCCCGCGCAGCGCTTGCCAATGTTGCTCAAGCTGCTTCTTGCTTAGCCGCTGCGGTCCGGGGAGGACTTCCACTTTGACGTTGTCCAATCCCCAGCTTTCGTCGGCCAACTCCTGCAGGCCTGAGCCGGCGAATATCAGCGCTGCGGCTTTGGTCGTGTGGGGGAACGTGAAGCTGAAACGATACACCGCATCGTGG
>CAZUUK010000241.1:0-3258 GCA_964622675.1 uncultured Planctomycetota bacterium
AAATGTATGACATGATGCTTCAAGAGGGCCGCACGGAGGGAGAGATTCGAAGGATCATGGGGGGCACGGCTGGACCGAGCCGGTATCAACTCAAGAGTGGGGTAGAGTCGTTGTACCTGCCCGGTCATGGCGTGCTTTTCCACGTGAGGATGAACTTCCCGCTTTGCGCGGCTGCGACACCCTCCCCTTCCCCAACCCCACCGGAGACAGGCCGCTGGCAGAAAGCAAGGGAAGATGTGCTCGGCATACCCAGACTTCCCACAAGACCCAGCCCACCGTCATATGACGCAGAGATTGTCGGGAAGATCAAGGATGCGCTCGCCGAGCTTCTCTCCCAAGAGGCGAAGAACTTTCAGGAACTGTCGGGGGGCGAGCAGGTGACGGTTTTCCTCTACGGCCCCGCTGATACGGGAGTGAGTTTAAGAATCTCCGGCACGGTCTCCAGAGCGAGTGTGCCGGGCCTGGTTGCTGAAATGAGCCCGCCTTCGGCGCCGGAGCCCCCTGACGTCCCGTCGGTCGAGCGGGACAGCGCGCTGAAGGAGATGAGGGCGGCGCAGGAAGCAACCACGGAAGCTCGCCGCAGGGTGGAGAGAGCGCAGGCGAATGCGCGGAAACCAATCACCAGAACCCTGACGGGGCTGCGCTATTTAAGTGGCCGCGATTCCGGGGACGGAACATCCTACAGGTCGGCGATTGTGGTAAGCGTGAAGGCCTCAGACCTCGCAGCGCAGCGCGAAGGCCGGCTGAGCGCCGAGCAGGTTAAGGAGAAGGTAGAGATCAGGCAATGCGGAATCTAGCAGCGACCGCCTAAGGCAAGAGGCGGCTTGCGAAAGGAGGGGAAAATGAGACAAGTTCTGACCTGCCTGGGTGTGTGCGCGGCACTGCTGGGCAGCGCGGTCTTCGCCCAGGAGTCCGCAGCTGACTGGGCAACCATGCACGAGGACGTGGTCGTCATGGAACAGCTCGTCAGCGACACGATGCGGCAGGCACTGAAGGCATACAAAAAGGACAAGACCGGTGTGCCGCCAGAAGTGGAGAGTTGGATGCTGGAAATGGGGGTAGGGGAGCTGCCCGAGGCCATGGGAAGAGAAATCTACCAGGAAATCTGGCAGCTCTCGGAGGGTGTGGGAACTTCTGGATTGTACCTCCCCGGCTACGGTGCGCTGGTTACGGGGCGCCTCCAGTTCGCGCTCAGCAAGGCCCCCTCGCCATCGGCCACTCCGGAGCCTGAAAAGGAGACCCGGTGGGATGAGTACAGGCAAAGGGTTCTGGGCGTCCAGAGGACCCGGGTGAAGCAGGAGAGAAAGGCCTACGACGAGGAGCTGGTGGGGCGAGTGAAGGATGCGATAGTCGGCTTGCTGGCGACGGAAGCAAAGAACTTCCGGGCGCTGCCGGAAGACGAGCGGGTGACGGTCTTCCTTTACGGCCCGACATGCACTGACGGGATTGTGAACGTGGTGCTCCAGGCTCCTGGTTCGTCTGCGGCGAGGACCCGGAGTAGCTTAGAGTACCGAGTTGCCATTGATTCGGGGGGATCGAAGGGCTGGAAGCCCGCCGCGCAAAGGTCGGTCGTGATAGCGAGTGTGAAGGGTTCTGACCTGGCCGCGCAGCGTGACGGCAAGCTCACTTCGGAGGAGCTCAAGAAGAAGGTAGAGATCTTTCAGCGCTGATGCCTGCTTTTGCGGGCGAGGGACGTCCCGATGGATGCGTGTGCGGATTTCGAGAAGGTGATATCCAACCTGAGCAAGGAGTAGAGACATGAAAAGGTTTGTTCCCTGGATCGTGATTGGCGTAGCAGTGGCGGCACTTGCGGCCCCGGCTTTCGCGGAGCCGGCCGATCGAGTCCCCGTGGACCGGCTGCGCAAGCAGCTCAATAGCCAGATGAACGATCTGCGCGAGGAGCTGACTGACCTTCAGAGCGCGATCGGCGAGGCTATCTGGAACTCCGCGACCCTTGCGGCGCAGATGGACAGGATTCTCGACAGCGTGGGGACGGTGAGCGGAGAGACTGCGCGGAGAGAGGCAGCCGAGATGGTCGCAGCGCAGGCAAGGAGAGCCAGGCAGGCCGCAAGCACCGGGCGCGCGGCCGGAGTGCGAAGAGAGGTTCGGGCTGCGCCTCCAATGGTGATGCCGACGACAACCCGTCGCGTGATTGCCGGCGAGATCGAAGAACACATTGATGCGGCCGTGAAGCGAGCCGAGAAGGCCGTGCGGGATGCCTCAGCACAGATTGGGATGCGGCAGAAGGAGGCCGAAAGACGCGCGACCATGGTGATGAAGCAACCCCAAGAGGTGGAGCGGGCCGGCGCGGGAGTGCGCCAGCGGGAGAGGGCTGCAGCGAGAGCCCCCGAGCCTTCGCCTGCTCGCCGCGGCGACGATGACGAGATCACGATAACGATCACCATCAAGGGGCGCGGTTTGAAAGCGGCGGTCGAAGGAAACTAGCGGCAGCCCCCCGTGCTGGCCCCCCACAGCCAGTGCTCCAAGTAGAGAAGGAGGCTTCAAGGTCTCCTTCTCTGCTCGTGCTTTCGTGTAGGTTTCTGGACGAGCGCGATTGCGCTTCCTGCTGTCTCGTCGGGGAGAAAGGCGCTGTCCTTTTCCAGAAAACGTTCGAATTCCGACGAGACGGACCCCGTTTAACACAGTGAAATATTCCGGCGAGGGGAGGAGCTCTGCGGGATAAGGAGTAATGTAACCGGTGTTAGTCGTGAGGTAGCAGGCAAGACCGTTCCCAGGAGCTTCTCCCCCGCCGGCATCGGAATTCCCACCTTCCTTGGCAAGCCTTTTCCTCGGCTGCGCTGCGGCGCGGATGTCTTTGTCGTCGCGGAATTTGCTTCGTAAAGTCACGGCCTTTCGAGCGTATCAACTATGAGGGGCTTTCTACCCTAATCCTCCACGTGAAATGGTGAGGGAGGTAAAGTCAGATGAATAGGATCATCGGAGGCGCGCGAGTAGGGGTGTTCGTAGTGTTGATAGTGCTCGTTGTGGTGATCGCGGCCGTGCTTATTCACTTTCAAAACGGCCAGCAACCGCTCAAGGCCGGAAGCGAGGCGGGGCTGTCGGAGCCGCGCGGGGCGGTCAAGCATGAAACGTCAGCCAGCGTTGATGACGCGTTCCGTGAGGCGAAGCCGGAAATCCGTGCGCGAGACGTTCCCAAGGGCCTTCGAGAGGGAGAGCTTGCTATCGATCCGGCGGACAGGATTGCCGCCGCAAAGGAGCTCATGTCGAGAAAGGAGTACGAGGGCGCGATAGCCATGC
>CAZUUK010000242.1:0-3239 GCA_964622675.1 uncultured Planctomycetota bacterium
CTACATCGGCAAACGGAGGTCTCTACTTTCTCACCCCTTAAGGAAGCGCCATTCGTGACTGTCCCGCGTTTTTCAGAGGCGGCGTCATTGCGAGCAGAGGCTTCAAGAGTCGAGGCGATGATCAAAGCCAAGTGGCCCTTGGGTCAATAGGAGGTATGATTGTGTCAGGACAAGTAACAATAGGCCTGAAGTACGACGAATCGCGGTCAGTCCTGGCATACAGCTTTCGAAACACTGGCGCTGAGGCAGTTGTACTCCGAGATCCCTACGTTCAGGCGGACCTCGAGGTCACGCTTGACAATGAGGTCCGAGGGGGCCCGGCCACGGTGTGGAATCCCATGTTCGGGTATCTCTTCACGCTTTCCCCGGGGGACTCTAAGAGGTTTGAGGCGCCCTTGAGCGCCTACATCTTTCCAAGAGCTGGCACCTATAGAGCACGGATCAACTACCACGCGAGAGACCCAATGATTGTCTGGCCGTCAGATGGCCGTCTGCCGGATGACATCGCGGCGAAGTCCAATACAGTGGAATTCACTATCTCCGAGGATCAGGTCCGTTCCGTCAAGTTGACGGAGTTCTTCGACATGGCGGATACTCACCCGAACGATCTGGAGCGAGGCGAAGAATCCTCAGCAAAGAAATGGTGGCAGTTCTGGAAGAAATGAGTCCCAAGAAAAGCCACCCACATCATCCACATGATCCCCGGCGGCGCGGGACCCGTCGCCTACGAGGAAGATGCCCCGGGTGACACCAGGGCCGCCGACGTCCACTTCACCGACCGTGACGGCAGACCCTGGTTCCTCTACCGCGCCAGGGAAGGCTGGATCCGCAAGCATGGAGACACCACCGGATACCCCCCCGCAAACCACCTCGCAGGCACCGGCATCCTCAAACCCCTCGACTTGCCGCGGTCTGAGTTCATGGACTTCCAACCGTGGTACAAGCGGATGATCGAAAGCGACATCCTCGCCGGCCGCAGAGGTCATGCAGGCAAGAGCAGCGAGAACTACGACGTCGGACTGTTCCTGCCTTACTGGGAACGACCGAAGCAGCGCGTCTACGAGGAGGATCCCGCCGCGCGGATGCTGGGGTGGCTCGCCCTGGGGACAATGGTGGGCGTGGCGCTGCCAGCGTCGTTCCTCTCCTGCGGTATGGCGCTCCCGCTATGGTGGCTGGCAATGAAGAAAGCCATCGTGGTGGCTACCATCAGTGCAGGCACCATGCACATTGGTGCCGGGATTCAGGAGATGAGTGAGCCGGGCAGTGGCGAGCACACGGTCGGTCGTGTGACTGAGCTAGTGGGTCAGATCGGTCTGGGTGTTGCCGCCGGCATGGCGCTGCTGGGTCCGGGTCTGGCGGCCACACCTGCGCTGGGGCTGGCTTTTCTGCCTCTCATGCCGCTGGGGGTGAATTATGGTGGACAGCGTCTTGGCGAGGGGATATATGGTGTAGATATCCAGACCGGCCTCCCGCTCTCCGACGCGGACCGCTGGGTCCGAGGCGCCGAAGGCGCCCTTGTCCTCGGGATGACGTTCTACGGGGCCTACAAGGGCGCGCGGGCTGTCGGCCGGGGAATCGAGACGTGGAGAGCCAACCGCTGGGTTGTCAGACAAACGCGGCCGGGCGGGCTATTGGAGCGCGGGCTTCCTGGGGAGCCGGGTGTCCCAACAGCGAAGCGAGTCACCGAATACCAGATGAGGGCGCTCATGGCGAAGTATGAGCCTGAGTTCCTTCTTGAAAGCTGGGGGGCCCCGGCCAGCAAGGGAGAGATATACGTTCTGAAGTCCGGAACCAAGACCAGCGTACTCCCCACATACAGAAAGAACGTAGAATTGATCTATCACACTCATCCTCAAGGTACGGCGCATGCGAGCTCACGTGACATGAGAGTTCTCGCGGCGCTGGAGAAGCTTGGCTCAGCACAACGTGTCTCTCGCATCATTCCGAAGGGAAAACCTATCTTCAGATTCACGAAATCTAAACGGGCCTTTTGAGGAATGGGAGGATGCGCTAATGGAGGCAGAAGACCTTGCCGAGTTTGAGAACCTGTGGACCACCGACGCCGAGCATTACGTATTATTGCGGACGTCAGGGACCGACGATCTCGAACAGTGCTCGATTTATGACAAACGGGCCGGTGGAATCCTGATCATTGAAGATGACGAAGTGGCGGACGCGGTGGAGACCCGCATGAAGGATAGTGGGGTGCCAGTTGTCGACCACGTTCCGGAGTTGCCGATACCGGAGCACATACGAAAGGCTATGGAGTTGAAAGCCTCTGCCACCAAGAAATGGTGGCAGTTCTGGAAGAAGTAAGCTCAAAGACGATCCACACGTCTCATCCACATGATCCCCGGCGGCGCCGGCCCCATGCTCTATGCCGATGACGACGGCACCGTCGACGTCAACTTCACCGACCGCGACGGCAAGCCGTGGTTCTGGTATCGCGCGCGGGAGAGGGAAGTCACGCAGGCGGTCAGGGCTCAGGGCGCGCCCAAGTATTGAGGTAAGGAAGCGTCCCCTGTTCTTCACACAAGGAAGGGCGTCCCACGCCAAGGAGAGGGATCGCGGGGAGCAGAAGAAGCAACCACGGCAACACCGCGGCTCACGCAAAGCCGCAAGGTCGCAAAGGGAAGAAGAAGCGGCCGAAAAACGGGGGCAGGCAGAAGGCAACCTGTTTCTTCTATCGCCTCAGCCCTGATTCCTCTTGTTGCTGTTCTTTGCGGCTTGGCGGCTTTGCGTGAGCCCCGTCGTTTCTGGGGTTTCCGTCGTTTCTCCTGGGCGCCCCCCCATCTTCGCGTGAGCGACAACCCTTACCACTCCCGATTGGCGCACCCAGGGCTCAGGGAGAGGGAAAACGCTTGACTGGAGCGCAAGGTCGTCTAAGCTCAGGTGTTACGCGAGGTCGGTGTCGGGGCGTGTTCACCACGGCGGAGGGGGGCGAGGGTGCTGCCGGGACGCATTCTGTTTGTCTATATCCTGCGCGAACAGGTGAAGGTGCTCGTCCTGGCGGTCGCGGGGACGATCCTCGTGATGAACTTCGGGGCCCTCGTCGTCCACCTGCAGCGCTTCTCACTGCCCATCGGGGCGCTCCTGAGACTGCTGCCCTACCAGGTGCCGCTGATGTTCCCGTGGGTCGTCCCGCTCGCGATGCTCATGTCCACCACGCTGGCCTACGGACGTCTCACCTCGGACAACGAGATCCTCGCGATGCAGATGGCGGGGATGCACCTGATCCG
>CAZUUK010000243.1:0-3224 GCA_964622675.1 uncultured Planctomycetota bacterium
GATGGGGTGACGTTCGAATCCGTGGAGAGTGCGGGGCGCGCGGAGTTCCTCGAGCAACTGCGCGAGGAGCTGGTATCCGGTACGTATTTGCCCCAACGGGTACGGCGCGTGGGAGTTCCGAAGACCGGAGGAAACCTCCGGATGCTCTCGATTCCTACGATCCGCGACAGAGTGGTCCAGGGTGCGCTGAAGCTCATCCTGGAGCCGATCTTCGAAGCGGACTTTCAACCGGGATCGTTTGGCTACCGCCCGAAGAAGTCTGCGCACGATGCGGTAGGGCGAGTTCGTCTAGGAATTCTTCAACGCAAGACCCGTGTCATCGATCTGGATCTTCGATCCTACTTCGACAATGTGCGGCATCACCTCCTTCTGGAGAAGATTGCTGTGCGGGTCGACGATGACGCGATCATGGGCTTGTTGAAGAAGATTCTCAAATCCTCGGGAAGCCGAGGGGTTCCTCAAGGCGGTGTGATTTCACCGCTTCTCAGCAACATCTACCGTGCGCCCGGAGAAGGCGCCTGGATCTAGTTGGATGCAATGTTCCAACCAGGATAAGAGCCGCAAGTCCTGTAGCGTGGGGGCGGAGGTGCGGAGCAATCTGCGTTCTCTAAGCGCCCCGACATTCGACCCTGCAGAGGGCGCGCAAACGGCAGGCCGCAACATACGTGAACCTAGATGTAGCCTCGTAATGCTAGAGACGAATGGGACGAGCCGCTGGTATTCCGGCGAAGTCAGCAGCTCCGGCCAAGAAGCGGCAGATGTGGTCGGGGCCCATTTCGGGGTAACAGGGGTGGCATGTCGGAAAGATCCAAGCGTTAACCGGGGAGGCCCAGGAGGGACACGCAGGCCGTGCCGTCCACGGCTGCTGGCCACTGCTTCCTATAAGGGAAACCGAAGTGGAAGCGGGTCCTCCTGGGAGTCGGAGGGGCCCATACGAGCGATGATCTCCGTGCAGCAAAACGCGGAAGGAGCAAAGGGGCCCTACTTTGGTGTGCTTGCAAAGCAAGGAAGGAGTGTGGGATTGCCGTGAGGCTATCAACCCCGGAAGAGCTTCGGGACTTGCAGCGCAAGCTCTATGTGAAGTCCAAACAGGAGCCGGAGTACCGGTTCTATTCGCTGTACGACAAGATCTGCCGCAGAGTTGTGTTGGAACATGCCTGGCGGCTCGTTCGAGCAAATCGGGGAGCGGCTGGCATTGATGGAGTCACTATTGAGGCAGTCGAGGAGCAGATTGAGGAGCTGTTGGATGCGTTGCAGGAAGAACTAAAGAGCAGGCGTTACCGTCCAGAAGCTGTCCGGCGTGTCTATATTCCGAAGCCGGATGGTCGGCGGAGGCCACTTGGCATACCCGTCGTGCGCGACCGGATCGTCCAAGCTGCAGCGAAGCTGGTCTTGGAGCCGATCTTCGAAGCGCGATTCGAACCCATCTCCTATGGGTATCGGCCTCAGCGTAGTGCGGCCGATGCCATGGAGCGGGTTCGGATGGTCTGCCACGGGCGCCGCTGGGCCATTGAGGTGGACATAGAGGGCTACTTTGACTCTGTTGATCACCGCCGGCTGATGGCCATACTGGCGCGCAAAATAGCGGATGGTGCGGTGCTTGCTCTGGTTCGAGGTTGGCTGAATGCGGGGATTGTCGAACCCGATGGTCGGCGAGTTCGACCTTCGCGGGGAGTTCCGCAAGGTGGTGTGATTTCGCCGCTGCTCTCGAATGTGTTTCTCCATATGTTCGATCGATATTGGCGCGTCAAGGGTTTGTCGAAGAAGGCAGGCCCCTGGGATGGGCAACTGATTCGCTACTGCGATGACATGCTCGTCATCACGGGCTCTGATCCTGAACGCCTGGTTGGCATGTTGGAGAGACGCTTGGCGAGCATGGGGCTCCGGTTGAATCGGCAAAAGACGCATATTGTTGATCTCGACGTTCAATCTGCACACTTTCTCGGCTTCGAAATTCGGAGGCTCCGGAACTGGCGAGACGGAGGGTCTTGGCTACGGATAGCGCCGAGCCGAAAGGCGGAGGCGCAGATCCGGACGAAGGTTCGTCGAATCGTCAGTCATCGACGGCCGGTCTCCTTGCGGGACATGGTGTCTCAAGTCAATCCCGTCCTTCGTGGGTGGGCAAGCTACTTCCGTCGATGCAATGCTTCATCCTCTCTGCAGCGGATTCATGAGTACAGCGAATTCAAGGTCCGGAAGGTTATACAGCGACGGCGCCGGTATCGTACCTTCGAGTGGCACCATGTGAGTCTCTCCGAAATCTACGATGCCATGGGGTTGTATAACGATTACACCGTACTCCCGTGCATGTCTTCACGTGAAAGCCATCGGAGAGCCGTATGCGGGAAAACCGCACGTACGGTTCGATGAGGGGGCGCTGGAAACGGAGCCACGGCGAGGTCTACTTGGGCACGAAGCTGGAAACGGCGGATACAGACAAGACCAAGCCTACTGCCACCGCGCCAGCGCTCCACTCTACTCAATGAGGTGGATCGTATGCTGCAACGGGCACAAGAGGTCACCCGCTACGAGGGATGGACAGCGATGGAGTATTGCCGCTGGGCGGACGATATCGTTGTCATGGTGGACTCGCATCCGCGTCAAGCGTGGCTCTTCGATGCGGTGCAGAAGCGACTCCGGGAGGAGTTCGAGAAGCTGCAAGTGGAGCTGAACGAGGAGAAGAGCCGGGTCGTCGATCTGGAGCGAGGCGAGTGTTTCGGATTCCTGGGCTTTGACTTCAGGCGCGTGCGCTCCCATAAGGGACGCTGGATGCCTCTGGTCATGCCACAGATGAAGAAGCGCACGGAGTTGTTGCGGAAGCTGAAAGGCATCTTCAACCGCTCACGTTCTCAGCCGCTGCACGGGGTGATCGACCAGATCAATCCCATCTTGCGGGGCTGGGTGAACTACTTCGCGATCGGAAATTCGAGTCGGTGTTTCTCGTTTATCCGCATGTGGGTGGAAGAGAAGATCCGAAGGCTCTTGGCCAAAGCCCGACAGCGTCGTGGTTTCGGCTGGAAGAGGTGGAGTAATCGATGGCTGTACGACGGGCTGGGACTCTTTAACGAGTACAAGGTCCGCCGGCACCCAGCGCTGAAAGCGTCTCCAGCATGATAGGTCTCATAACCCTCGGCCCGAAGTGAGCAGGAGAGCGTAGTGCGGGCAATCCGCATGCTGCGTTCGAGGTGGCGGGGGCTGGAAACGGAGTCACGGTTGGGTCTACA
>CAZUUK010000244.1:0-3221 GCA_964622675.1 uncultured Planctomycetota bacterium
TTGCTTTCCTAATCTAATAGAATCATACCAGACATAGGTAAACATTGGGTAAACAGTAACCTTAAATTTCAAGCCAGTTTCAGGTTCGTATAGCCCTCGCCGGCGTGCTTGCCTGTTCTGTACGTTTGTGTTATTATATGTATGGCAACCGGGGGTCGTCTAGCAGTTGGTGTGCCTTCGGGCCAGGATGCTGCCCGCTCAAGGTGGCGACGCAGGTTCGAATCCTGCCCCCCGGTCCTCGGTAGGGAGCTATGGTATAGGATGACCGCGCCGGATGTAATGTTCAAGGGGATCCCCAGAGGTCCTACGCGAGGTTATACCGCGCAGGTGATACAAGCGGCTCGACCTCGGGTGGTGGTCATTCCGTGCTGTGGTTCGTTCAGCCTCGCTGTTACCGCCAAGACCGCAGGAGTCCTTCCCCAGAACATAATTTGTGGTGACGTTTCGTTGTATTCCACTGCTCTAGGCAAAGCAATCATGGGAGAGGATTGGCGGCTAGAGATCCGCTCAGATTGTCCCCGTGAGGATCTTGCCGAAGCGCTGGCACCCCACCTGACAGATCCGGTGGGGAAGGCCAGCGCTGTGCTTTTTGCGATGCGTTACCTGGGGTACGATCGGAAAAAGCAAACGGTCTACCACATGGGAATGCAGCGAGAGTTGATCTATGGGGGTGAGGCATACCTGGAGCAACTGGCGGCTAAAGTGGCCGACCTGGTGAGCATGTTGCAGGGCGCTCAGTATCAAGCCCGCGACATGTGGGGGATATTGGCCGAGTATATGGGCCGTGAGGATGTTTGCCTGTTGGTCAATCCTCCCCGCTACGATGGGGGATATGAGCGCCAGTTCAAGGGATTGGACACGGTTTTCGATTGGGACGAGCCAGACTACCAGATGTTCAAGGAAGCGGATTACGCTCGGCTTATGGAGATGCTCGGAGACCAGCAGGCCCTGACTTTGATGTACTATGCCACGCCGGGTGAGGATCCCGCCCCACTGTGGGGGCCGCCTTGGGTGTCGGTGTTTGCAGATCGCCCGGGCCGCAAGCGTGGAATCTCGCTCAACTGGATTGTGGCAAATAGGGATACCTTGGGTCGCAAGTCCTCGCGCCAGCGGCTGCACGATGTCGAGGCACAGTTCAAGTTGTTCGATGGCGAGATCACGGACACCACGCAGATCTGGGCGGTGGTCGTAAGGCGTGCCGTGGGTGACTATTACCACGACTTGCTAATCCACCGACTTGCCGGAAGTCATGCTGAGCACTACATCGCACTGCTCGCAGATGGTATGTTTGTGTCTGTCGTTGGCCTACACACTCGGGCCTGGAGGGTTGGTTTTACCAGGCGCGGCGAGCATGTGGAGGATGCCCCGGTCAGTTTGGTTTATGCGTTTAGCGTTCCCCACGAGGGCTATTCACGGCTGCATAAGTTGTGTCTGTTGTCAATCCTGTCTTCCTGGTTCTGGGAAGACGTTTTGAGTGAATCAGCGATCTACTCGCTGACTGGGTGGCCTACTCGGGTGAGAAATTCGATGCTCACCAGGCACCCGGAGAACAAGACCGCTAGGGGCACAGGACTCAAATTGATAGACCGAGAGCGAGAACCGGACGGCCAGTACAAGTTACGCTATGAGGGGCTAGTGATTGAGCGCACGAGAGAGGAGACGCTAGAATTATGGCGCAGGAAGTTCGCAGCGTCGAAGAGGTAAACGAGCAACTAGCCTCGCTCAGCGCTTTGATCCTGCCTGATAATATCAGGCTGTACTTTGCCGGTATTGACGAACTAATCGAGCAGGATGTCAATCCGCAGAGTATGCCGCAGGGGATGTTTGACCAACTGGTCGATAACGTCAAGACTTCTGGTGTTTTGGAGTCGGTTCCGTTATGTGTGAAGACTGCAAAGGGGATCGAGATCATCTCGGGACATCACCGAGTCAGGGCGGCGCGGGAGGCAGGCCAGACGCATGTGCTGATCTTGTTGTATCTGGAGCTTGCGCCCTCCCGTGTGTTCTCCAAACAGATCGCCCACAACACGATCTCGGGGGTGGCCGATCCGGAGCTTGTGCGGCGCGTCTTTGAGCAGATTATAGAGGTACAAGCACAATACGAGGCCTACGTCGATCCTCGCGTGCTGAAAGTTGTGCCTGATCCTGTGAAGTTTATCTCGGTGGATATTGATCTGGATGCGCTGTCACGCACGGTTTTGATTACGTTCCTAAGTTCACAGGTGGCGGACTTCGAGCAGGCATTGGAAGCGGTCAAGATAATGCTGCCCAAGCTCGAGCTTGACCTGGTGGTGATAGGCGATTTGAGTGCATACGACCTGTGGCGGGAGGCGTTCCTTCGTGTGCGCAGCGAATTGGAGGTTGCCTCGGTGCCGGCCGCGCTGGGGGCAATGGCGCGGCTGGCCCTGGAAGCGCTGGATGCAAGGGAAAAGGCAGGCTAGTGTTGGCGCGGCAGGCTGTCATCGTGGGTTGTCGTTATAGGTTGTCGTGATGGGGAAAAAAAGCGTCAAATGGGATCGCGACCCGGAGATTATGCTCCGCCTGACATCGGTTGCGCAATTGATGATCCGAGGCGTTTCGCTTCCCCAGATCGCACAAGCCCTCGATGTGTGCACAAGGACTGCCTCCCGTGACGTGCGCAGGGTTAGGACACTATGGCGACGTCAATCTGTGCGCGAGATCGAGGAGTTACGCCAGGGGCACAGGGCGCGGCTGGATTGGATGTTTCAGCAGGCGCTCGATCAGTTTATGGACGGCAAGGTGGCAGAGGGGCCGCCACCTCGGGGGCTACAGGCGTGGCTCAAACTCGCGGCTGATATTGAACGCGAGCTCATTGACTTGGATGGTGCTGCCCAGCCCGTCAAAGTGGCGCTGACGGACCCAGAGGGTAAACAGGAGTATGCTGGAGGAAGTGACCGCCAACGACTTACAAACGCTATGGCCCTACTTGACGTCGCAAGAGCAAGACAGGCTGCTGACGAATCTGACGACGGAGGTGGTACAGCAGCAGTTGACGTTTCTGGAGTGGACGCTACTCCGGAGATGGATACGGGATAAGGACAGCGACGATCCCGAGCCCGTCCTGTTCAATCTGAGGCGCTATCCGTGGCTCGTTGAACTTTACAATGCTTTGTCTGACCTGCGACCTGGGGGCCGCTTGGTTGTCAAGAAAGCCGCTCAGGTTGGCCTGACGGAGATGGCGATCAACTACGCCTTTTTTA
>CAZUUK010000245.1:0-3217 GCA_964622675.1 uncultured Planctomycetota bacterium
GATTGGAGTGGCGGGATTCGCCATCTTCAGTACGCTTTATTGGACGAAGGCATTGCCTTTGCCTCGGAGATTAGAAGTCTACTGGCGGCCAAAGCCTGGGAGGGAGGGATGAGCGAACGCGCTCTGTATCAGTACCTTGACTTTGGACACATTCTACCACCAGATACGTTATTCAAAGGTATTTACAAGCTGGCTCCAGGCTGCGCTCTAACTTACGAAAACGGAAACATCCAGGTCCAACGTATCTTTAAGCTTCGCTTTGAGCCTGAGGCAGGCCACAATTGGGTAGAACGATTTCAGGAAATATTTCAGCAGGCTATTAGTCATCGGCTGGGCGGCTGCAAAGAAGTGGGGGCGTTTTTGAGCGGAGGCATAGACTCCAGCTTCAACGTAGCTACTATGAGTGCCCTTGAGCAGCGTCCGGTCAAAACCTTTTCCATCAGTTACCCACAGCAGGAATTTGACGAATCGCACTACTCCCGGCTCGTGGCCGAGCATTGCCATACCGATCATTACGAACTGACGCTGGACTCGGCCGAAGTGCTAAACGAGCTTCCCCAGATGGTTTGGGCGTTAGAAGAGCCAGCCATGGACTATTCCTTCATACCTACGTTCAATCTAACTCGTTTCGCCAAACAGCACGTGGATGTAGTGATTTCAGGGGACGGCCCTGATCACCTATTGGGACGACATTATCCGGTGGCTTTTGCCAAGAAAATCCTGGGCAGTATTCCCGGAATGCCGCTGTTGGCGAGATTATTGGTGGGCAATAACAATCAATCTCTAGGCCGGGGAGCCGTACTGTGGCGCCGGTTGCGGCGCAGTAAACGGGGACGGTTCCTTTGGAAGGCGCTGCAATCCGCGGCTGCAGATCATCTGCAAGCATATCTTTCTATTCATCGAGAAATCGCTTATCGCGACCTACTTCCCAGTTCACTATTTGCAGTTGTCTCCGACAAAATGGACGAAAAGTTGCCCAACGGCCTTGATGTCGCCGAGCCTGATAATATTGAAGGCGACGCAAATGACTTCAATCGTATTCTGTCCCTTGACTTGGCGATTGATGGGACGTTCGGAGTATTTGCTAAAGTCGGCAAGATGGCCGCTCATCACTCGCTGATCATCCGCGAACCATATTTAGACCTGGACCTCTGCGCGTACCTGACTCAAGTACCTCCTGCGTTCAAGGTCAGGGGCTCAACAGTAGATTTCCTCAGCGGACGAGCGCAGAAGAAGTACATACTGTACGAGGCCGCTAGGGACGTGGTGCCGGTCGAAGTCATGAGGAAACCCAAACAGGGGTTCCAAGCGCCGATTGCAGCTTGGCTCAGGAGTTGGATTGCCGAACGGGATGCCAGACCCTTGTTTCCAGCATTGACGCAAAAGGCAGGGCTTTTGGACGAAGGATTTGTCAACGCCGTACTACGAGAGCACCAGAATGAACGACGTGACCACGGCACTTTGATTATGATGCTTGTAACTCTGGACTTGTGGTACGGAATCTTTGTGGACGGCACCGGGGAGAGGCCCGCCTGGACCTGGAGAGATTGGCTGGCGTAAGGGAAGAACTGTCGGGGCGGGCTGGGATTATGGTGGTTGGACTGATATTGGGTGACGAAGTAATACTCTCGCCGCCTGCTTTCGATCGATACAGTAGAAAACAGCGTACCCAGTAGGGCAAAAAGTGAGGGTCGAGGAGGTGCCGCTCCTCGACCCCGGGATGGACCAATACCCTGGCTCGGGCTTAGTCCTGCCGTTTACTGTTTTGCATTATAGCACATTCTCAAAATCGTGTCAAGGGGTTTTGAGAAAAAAATGAGAAAAAGTTGAGGTTTGCCTCGGATCTCATCATAAGTCGCCGTACACAGCGGATCAAGTCAGGACAGAATAAGCGGACGATTGCATCAGGGACACCTGTGTTTGCACATTTGCGTAGGTCGTAGAAACAAGGTATCGTTACTACTTGTCAACTTGACGGATGACATTGCCTGAGGGTTAGCGCCCGGACTATGCTTAACTCGTCCTTCACTCTTGGCCCAGGTTACTATTTGATAACCTTTAGCACAGTGGACCAACCGAACTTCCAGGTTACAGAGTTTGTGGAATTCTGGCCCGTGGCCTGAAGCGCGCGGCGATGTTGAACGATAAAGTAAGCAACAGGGTCTGCGAAGCCGACTGGCGGCATCGGGGAATTACATCCGTTGACCTGTACTTATGGCGTTAGGCGAAGGCGAAGACGGGAAACACAGTTTGCGTCGTTGTGTTGCTAGCTGATGAGACTTGCTGGATAGAAAGATCGCATCCGCCATTGATAATGCTGCACGGTCGAGTGCTGCTTTGCTTCGAGAGCTGCGGAAATGGTACACTGGACCAGCCAACAACGTATATCGGGCTAACGGGCCCATTGACCAATAGGGCCGTACCGAGGCCCTCGACGTCTCAGCAGCGGCCATGGCCTGGGATAGGCTAAGCGCAAACGTTTGGAATGTGAAGGTGACGGCGAGAGTGGGCGACGATGTTCGAGCAAAAATCTTGCAAAAATTACCGGAAGTACTTGACAAGCTATCCGAGAACTGCTATAATAACTTCACAGTCGACGAGCAATAATAAATATCGCAAGCGACGGGGGGGCTTGCCAAGTGATGTAAGGATGGCGAAGGCACACCCACAATTGAGTACTGAGCACACCCACCGCTCTGCCCGGCCGCGATAATATTAGCACCGGGGGGGTGGTTGTTTTATGTGGGGGAGTGAGTTCAAGACACGAATGGAGCTGGAGAGATAAAGCCAGAGACAGCCCGTTCGTCTCTTTCATGGTCAGATGCACGATAGCGTATCAGGGCCGAGAGGTCGGGAAGTAAGGGGAGGGGTTTTTTACGGCGAGGAGAATTGCATAACCACAAGTAGCTCAGAGGGAGGAATTGTTAGACCTATTGGAAATAGTATCTAGGAGTCGGAGTTGTACTTGACATTTCGTGTCGGACTTGTTGGATGTGCCAAACCACCGGAGTCGCAGCACAAGCTGACGGTGCAAGCAACGGGGGGAGCTTGCCATCGAAGAGAAAACCTGACAAATTGCGTTGATGCAGGCAATCTAGTACTGAATGCAGCCACCGGTATATCCGCTATTGAGCGCATGGAGAAGCTGGTGGCTATTTTAGTGCGGGCATAAGACAGGAAGAGAGCAAAAGCAGTAAATAACAGAGGGCCGAGGAGG
>CAZUUK010000246.1:0-3183 GCA_964622675.1 uncultured Planctomycetota bacterium
GGCTCTTGGGCATCCGGTCGTGAAGGACGCGCCAGTATTTCGTTTCGCGGTTGTTGTGTGTGACAAAGAACCGCGCCCCGGTCAAGCGGGCGTAGTTGTCGCCTTGGCCGTAGTCTTCCGGGCGTATCGTCACGTTGTCCGATTTGCACTCGACGACAATAAGCGGATTGTGCTCACTGGCCTTGTCCTGGGCGGTTTTCCAGATGACGAGATCGGCGCGGGCCTGTCCCGACCCGCGCCCGGTGACTTCAACTTCTTCGCCGATTTGGTTCAGGGCAAAACCGTACTGGTTCACCAGCGCACAAAGGTATTGTTGGCGTACCAGTTCCTCCGGGGATTCCGCAAGCCATTTCTGGCGGACGTGGCTCCATATAAGCCCGTTCTGGCGGCGAACTTTTACAAGAAAAAGGCGACGACCACTGCGCCCAGCCAGTCGAAAGGCCTGGCGGCCAGAGAGCCCCACACCCTCATGAAAGGTCTCGATGTGCTTCCTGACCTCTGTCCACGGAAGGCGCGCTATACGCAGCCACTGCAACAACGCCCGGTACGCCCGCTTTATTTCCCTTCGGTTCAGCTTGAGTGCCTCGCGATTCAAAATGCCAAAGCGCTGCCGTGCCGCCACTAGCGCTGACTTGGCTTCTTCCGTCATTTGCCCATTCTGAGGCAGAAGCCTCGAAACAAGTTCGGCGTAGACTGTCCGCGCTTCTGGTCTTGTGATCTTGACGGCATGTTGCAAAGAAAGTCCGGTGGCCTGCCGAAAAGCCGATAGGCGGCGTTCCGAGTCCTCCAGGCTTAGGCCCTGCCGTGCAGCCTCCCTGAACACCCGTTTGTAGGCGCGATCTACCTCCGAACGATTAAGCGAGTATGCCTCCTGCTCAGTCAAGCCAAACCGCTTCCTTACAGCCTGAAGCCTCTCTCCCTCCTCTTCTGTAATAACACCGTCCGCTAGGGCCGCTGAGGCTAGCCTCCTATAGAGTTTGCAAGATTGGCGGGTTTCCACAAAGCGCTTCAGCCTGCGGGGTAAAGCGAGGGACTCAGCCAAGCGGTCAAGGCAGTGAATGTCACTCTCGGCAGGAGACCCATCACGTATGGCGTCGGCGTAGTGGGTGCTGTAAACAGCCATCGCAGCGTGTACGCGAACATACCAGGGAGTCTCCTGGTTTTCCGCGACCCCCTTTATCGAAAAATTGTGTCCCTCTGTCTTGAGAGCCTTCTCAACCGCTGTCTGAAAAAAGTGCGCGGTCTGATTCCATGCGACCAGGAAGATCGTCACGCCTATGAGGCCGCCCACTAGAAGCAGAAACGCTATGTAGAACGGTCCGAATAGCAATGCAGCCAGCCCAACCGAAAGAACCGCTGCACTCACGATGATGAGGGCCCAGCGATTCTCTCGGTTTGTCATGATAGAGATTAGCCAACGCTTCCGGGCCCTTGCACTGTCTGCATCGGACTGCCCGCTCGTCTCTGTGAGCGCGGTGCTAAAAATAAATAGCTGGCCACAGTCTGGACACCGAAGCCGGCTCCCCCGGTCGTTGGGCTGCGCCTTGAATTCAAGACCGCATTTCGGACATCGAATAGAAACCCTCATCGTTGCGGAAACCTCGCTCCCCGGACTTTTGCTACGGAGTGACGAATTATCCTTCCGCACCAATAAGATATTAAAACTTTGGTTTCCCTGAAATATTAATCCAGCGCTGTGCTGTGCTGAAGAGTCCCTCGTCATCCCAAGTCTGAAGATTGCCGCGTGAGTCGATAACCCAATAATCGCCAGAGGGGGACCTTGCAACGGGGGCAAGGCGCCGACCAAGCGGGGACGAGCTCTCAACAACCCTTTCCTTGCTACTGCTGCCATCCTTGAACTTGAGCTCAACATACAAGTTACCCTGTTCCCGGAAGATCGTGATCCGGCAACCGCCGAGTGCAATTTCGTCAAACCACCGACCGATGACCTCCCGATTAGCGGGCACAGGTTCCTTCAAAAGCGCCTTTTCTTCCTGCACCGTAAGGCCCTGGATGTACACTTCAAGTTCGGGGCCGAAATGAGTGGTTGCCCAAGCACCAGACCCAACTTGCATTTCTGGCAGCCAGTAGTTGATAAAGGTACACTCGTATTCCCGTGAATCTTGTGACTTCAGTTTGAGCGCGATCGCACGAAGGGTGGCTTGGGATACCTTCTTGTTCAGTCGAACGTTGAGGCTGCGCTTCACACCGGGCAGGATGTCCAAGTCAATGATGAAATACGAAACATCGACTGGAATGCCTGGCGCCTGGGGAGCTGGCTCGGGTCCTGTCCCTGCGAGGGCGGACGGTTGGGCTGGCGCAGGCACCGCGGGCCTTGGCACGTATGGCTTCGGCCCGCTCAGAAACAGAAAGTATACGACTAGGCCTATCCCGACCAGCACCGCGAAGCCGGCACTCCCAAGGAGCGCCAACTCCCTGGTGCGGCTCCGGCGGTCTTCCCGGAGCGGAAAATGCGGCGATGGGCGCCCGGCCGGACGGGTGCCGGGGATGCGGACCACTTGGCCGCAGGCGGGGCACTTGGCGCGGCGTCCGGCGTACTCGTCCTTGAAGTGGTACTCCTTCCCGCACGCACAGCGGACGGCGATGGGCATAGATTCCCTCCTCTCGAGGGCTAGGGCAATCGACTTGGAATCCCTTTCGGGGCACAAAGCCCCTTCCGGGATTCTTGGCTGAACTCTACCCAACGAAACAGCGTCTGTCAAGCACAAGGCAGGTGGGGAGCACGGTCGCGACGACAAGCAGGCCGCTGAAAATGAGACTCGCCAACGCGAACCAGAAGTACCAATCGCTATTCGCTACCCCCGCTGCCATTTTATCGCCCTCTCCGAGTCACTTGGCTTGAATCATGGCGTGCGGCTTGTCTGCGCGCCAGATTTGCCTGGGCGGCGGCGCGGGCGTACGCCCGCGCTACAAACGAAGGCAAGCCCGCCGTGGCGGGCAAGCCGTGGCGGGTGCTGTATTCACCGGAGCCGGTCACATCTTTTTTAGGATAGCACCGGCGAAAACCAGGGCCGAAATGAATCCCACAAGAACTGCTAAGACCAAAACCGCACTGTGCCCGTTCGCCGTCATCGCGCCCCCCTTTCTCAGCGGTTATTTACATGAACTGGTTCTTCCAGGTCTGCGCGGTTCGCCTCGGGCCTATTCGAGCAACTCCAGGTC
>CAZUUK010000247.1:0-3177 GCA_964622675.1 uncultured Planctomycetota bacterium
CAAGAAGCCTCTTGCGGTCTTTATCTCTCTGGAGAAGGACCCTCGGGAAGTGCTGGAGCACGTGAATGAGGCCTATGGCCTGGGCCTCGAGCCACAGTGGAATTTTCAGGTGGTTGCGCGGAAGCAGTTGGAGGAAGGCTGCCAGCAGAATCCCGGCCTGCTCTCCTCCCGCAATATTGGGTTATTTCTAAGCGAATACTTGACCAAGCTCCTTGGGAAGCGTCTGGACGTGCCGCTGACCCTCCAGGCATTTAGTGGATCGCGCGTGCTGGTTGTCATCGACTCGCTGAATGTCCTGGCCAATTTTGTGCCCCAATTGTTCAGCACAGCAGGGATGCCGACACAGCCATTGAGTCCGGGACCTGGATCCTCGCCAGGCACGAAACCCGCGAAGGCGTCCCCTGAGAATCCAGAGATTCCGCGAAAGGAGTTGCCCACGGACCGGCGAGCGATCCTGGAGAACATCGCCAGCACAATGCAACGTCACTTTGCCGGGGCGGTGGTGCTTTTCACCGGCGAGTACGATCCTCAGAATCCTGAATCCGCTTCGGTCCTGTCAGAGAGTTTCTTCAGCGACACGGTTATCCAATTGGCGATGGAGAGGGTTGCTAGCCGATCTACGCCGCGGTTCAGTTCACAGGCCTGCGAAGCGCTACCGGAGACCCCGTACATTGGCCAAGCGGGAGGCGGTGAAGCGGAAACCCGGTTTTTCTGCCGCGTCCTCAAGTGCCGAAGCGGCCCGCGCCAGGCACGGCGGTGCGCCTACGATATCGTCTCACGCAACAGCCCAGAGAAGGGGGTCGTTTTCTATGAGACGTATCCGGGGGACGGCCAGATCGTGCTGTTTGCCGAGAACCCTGCCCAGCAGGATGCCTGGAAGGTTTTCTTCGAGCGGGATATCCCGCAGATGTACCCCGCCCTGAATACGGACAGTTTTGGCCGACTGGGGCTACAGCGGATCTTCGCCAGCCAGCGCCGGTTCCGCAACATCCCCATGCGGACGGACATGTACCTTTCGAGTTTCGACACGTATTGGGTGAACTGGTACGTGGAACTGTGCCAGCGGTGGGACCTGGCCGACCGCTTCCGCAAGGTGCTTCCCTGTGGCAATCGCGGTTCAGGTGAGGAGATTCGGCCTGAATTCCCGCGGATCGTCTGCATGATCAACAAGAACTTCGCGGACGCGGTGGCCGAGTGCAATGGCAGGCCACCCGAGTTTGTGCCGCCGAACTGCGCCGCCTCCATAAGCGCTGGAGTCACTGAGATCTGCGAGGGGTGCGTGCAGGAAAAGAACAAGGAAGAGAAAACGCGAAAGCAGGCGGAGTGTTTGAGCAAGATCAACAAAAAGGTGGTCAAGGCGTGGGAGGAATTCTGCAAGGAAGAACAACAGTGCGGCCTGTTGCGCCCCATTCCCTGGCAGGAATTGCGGCTGTTCGGCGAGCGCAAGTCGGAAATCATCAAAGAACTGGAGAGCGCCGTCCCCGAAGAGAACCGTCCCGTGTTTCGCCCCTACCGCAAACAGAAGCACGAGGACCTGCCGAACAAGGTGTTGGCCGTGCCCTATGATGCCAACATCAGTTTCGTTGTCTATCGTGGGGACCTCCTCCGGCGGGTAGCCTGCGCCCAGAACCCTGAGAGTCTTGAGGATTCCATGGTCATGGCCCATGTTGGTGTTGAGAAAGCCCTCGGGGTGTTCAAAGAAGTTCAGGAAATCGCATTGACCATAAGCCCGGAGACCAAGGATTTTGCCAAGGTCCTGCTCGACAAGTGCGAGGACTTACGCAAGAATCACAAGGAAGACCCGTTCCAAGCGCCGCCAGTGAAGGTCGATGAAAAAATCCGCGAGATGGCGCACGCCCTCGTGGACGATCTCCGCAACGGCCAGCCTCCTCAGACCTTCGAGGAGATCATAGCCCTCTGCCAACAGGGCAACTGCAACTTCCTGATCGAGACCCGGACGTTCGACACGTTCCTGTGCACTTTGCTGGAACTGCTCTGGAACTGTGGCGGAGACATGCGGATTACCCCGGACTACGCGGTTACCAATCAGAAGGTAACGGAGCTACGGCTGATGCAGGCGATGACGTACCTCGACATGATGTTCCGCAAAGGCATCATTCCGCGCAACTGCACGCTGGAGGCCAAGGAGTTCGCGCAGCGGTTCCCGGGCCCCGGTAAGGGCACCGGCTCCGACTGGCTCTTCGCGCGGCACTGGTACTCGACGTTTGTGGACGTCCTCCTTTCAAGGAAGTACCCGGCGGCAGAGGAGGAGTTCGTGTGGACCCCTGGCAACGTCCACCTCGACGTGATGCAGATTCCCCTGAGCCTCGCTCGTTACATTGAGCAGGAGGACGAGAAGAAGAAGGCAAAGAAGAAGGGAGAGGAGAAGGAGGGCCACTACCACATCTCCTGCTGGGGCGAATGGTATCTGGGGGTCATGAGCGGCACGGAGAACGAGGCTCTGGCCGTCGACCTGATTAACAACGTAATGAGCAGCCAGAAGATCGCCGACCGGGCCTTTGCCTGTGCGTCCGTACCCACAGTCGAGGAGTTCTACGCGATGTATGGCGATGCCCGGTGCCTCAACATTCCCGAGCGGCGCGACCTGGGACAGCCCAATCTCACGTTCTCGAACCTGCGGGAGCGGTTCTTCAAGCACGCGAAGTCGAGAACGCAGGTGTTCGACTACCGCCACTGCATGCGGGAGATTCACGGTGTGCTGGAGTACGTGCACGTTTCAGGCGGCGTGTCCTCCGTTGACCTGGCCGTCAAGATACTGGATGCCATGCGCCGAATC
This sequence comes from uncultured Planctomycetota bacterium, assembly GCA_964622675.1. Lineage (GTDB taxonomy): Bacteria > Planctomycetota > DG-23 > CAZBND01 > CAZBND01 > CAZUUK01. Next base: position 2,798 of record CAZUUK010000247.1, read on the forward strand.
AGTGCCCTGAGAGACAAGGAAGTGCTGGTAAGCCCCTGAGCGCAGCCCAGGAATCCCGCGTTTCGACGGTCAGGACGTTCCCCTCGAATTCCGGCTACTTGTCGGCATCGGCAACCGCGTTCTGTGCGGTGGTGTTCTGGCGCCGACCTGTTGCACTTACGATGTGAATTCGCCGAGGTTGGACACGGATCGGGAGACATGAGACTCAACTCCCCCGGCTCCTGGGCTTCGGTCGCGGCTCCTGCGGTCGTAGCGTGGGGGCGAGCGGGGTTTCCAGATGGTCGAGAAAGGGGAACAGCCCGTTCGGATGCGGATTGCGGCCGGCCACCCTGGCAGGGCGAGCCTGCCGTGGCTCGACCGCGAGCCGTACCCGTGCCAGG
>CAZUUK010000248.1:0-3166 GCA_964622675.1 uncultured Planctomycetota bacterium
GGCTCGCCACAGAGGCACCGAGGCTCAGAGATTCTCTGAGCAGGAAGACATCCGCCTGTCGCTCCTCCGCGACCCGCGACCGGCTTCCTTGTCAGGGCGGCATTGTGTGTTGTGGCAAAGGAGGGTATACTCAGGTGGTGCGGGTTTGGGCCGACGTGTGACGTACGATCGCCACGAGGTCGGGACGTCTGGTGAGAACGCCTGAGATCCATGGCAGGGCTGAATCACGCGGTAACTGGGGCAACTGGGAAATGAGCGGGTCGGGTAGGCGGTGGGTAGACTGGGTAGTGCTATCGGGGTCTTCGGTTGTCATCTGTCTGCTTCTTCACGGGGTCTTTGAGTTCGTTGGGGGCCTTGTGCAGCGCTTCGTGGCGAAATGGCCGTCGTGGTTCTCCTACGGCTTTGCAGCGATCGTGTCAGCCCTCTACTCGATCATGCTATGCCGGATTCGTGCTTTGGGTGCTGGTCATTTCACCCGGTCCATCATCCGCTATCCCCCTACATGGGCCGCCGGTCTAGCCGCCGCTGCTCTGTACTTTGTCATCGTGTCCATTGCTTCGCCCTTGGGGCAACGCATCCGCATTGAGTTCCCGATCGCCGTATGCGCGTTTGCGTTCGCCGGGATGGGCGGAGCGATACCTGTCCTCGGGTGGTCGCTGTGGCGCTACGTTCGGAGGGACGATGCACGACGAACCAGCGAGCCAGCGACCGGGGGAGACACCATTGAGGCGATGCTGGAAGACCCGGGGGCTATCGACAGATGGCTACGCAACGAAGAACCGATATCATGTCCTCAAGAGGATATGTTCGGTCTAGCACGCGTTGCCCGGCGAGTAGCTCGCCTCTTGCTTGAGAGGGAGCCCAAGACGGTCGGGATCGTTGGGCCCTTCGGGTGCGGGAAGACGAGCCTGCTGAACTTGGTCCAGTACTACCTTGAGCGGCCTGAGAAGATCGCAGGAGAGGCATCTGAGCAGCCGGTACAGAGCTCGGGGAAGCGAGATCATGCACACGTGCTTGTGTGCAGAGCAGCCGGCTGGGGTGTCCGGGAGGGCGCTGTGCCCGACCTGATACTTTCGGCGGTCGTAGATGCCCTAGCAACTCGCATAGACTGCCTCCCTATCTACATGCTGCCGAGGCAATACAGAGCAGCGCTCTCCCAGGTGGGCACCGCTTGGACCAGTATCCTTGCCGGGATTCTGACGCTTTGTGGAAAGGCAGAAGATGCTTTGAGAAGCCTGGATCGCATTCTGGAAGCCATCCGGTGCAGTCTTGTCGTCTTCGTCGAGGACATCGAGCGGAACCCGGAACCGGCGGCGGAGACGGAACTGTGTGCCCTGCTCGACAGACTGAGAGAGCTCAAGCACGTTTCCTTCGTACTTGCGACAAGCCGCCCAGCACCCACTGCACTGCCAAGGATCTGCGAGAGGATCGAGACGGTCCCGAGGTTGCCCTTTTCACAAGTCATAGCCATCGCCAGGGTGTTCCGGGATTGGCTCATGCGAGAGAACGGTGACATGCTCGTGCTTCCGGAGGAAACCAGAAACCTTCTCTGGACATCGCTAGCGGAACACGACGACATTTTCGCGGCCGACGGACTCCTGCCAGCAGGGAAAGCGTTTGCACACCTACTCGACACACCGCGACATTTGAAGACGGCGCTTCGCAGAACATACCACGCATGGGACGCGTTGCATGGAGAGATCGATTTCGACACACTCCTGATATGCACCGCCCTGCGGCATGCTGCCCCTGAAGTCTACGGTTTCGTCCTTCAGAACATATCGGGCCTCCGGGGCCAGGAAAGCGGCTCTCCCAGCGGGTCTCGCAACAAGGCGGCGAAGAAGCTACTGGAAGAGGAATTGGAGAGGGCCACGGCGAATGTGGCCTTTGACGCGGGCGAGGCAAGAAAGCTAGTGGCGTCTCTGTTCCCCCACTTCGACGCAGATGTGATCAAGAGGGTCGGCGAACGCCCGCAGAGCCTCGCTGTCTCCTCCCCCACTGATTACTGGCACCGCTTGCATGCCGAGGAAATCCCCGCCGGGGAACTGCAGGACAAGACAGTGCTTCGGGCGGTGGGTGAATGGCGCCGCGACAACGACGCGCGTGTGGCCGACCAGGGGAACAAGACACTCCCTCGGCTCCTATCAGAAAGCGAGGGTTGGCGAGAGAAGGTGAGCCAGTTTTGGGAGTACGTCGGACTCGACCCCGAGAAGGTGCAGGCGCTGCGAAGCCAAGTGTTCTCAGCCATGCTTGACGCCTCTGACAACGGCAGACGCCTGACGGTGCGCCAGGGGACGTCTCTCGCCCTGATTCTCGCCCAAAAAGACGGTGCCAGACAGGGCCTCAAGACGCTCTCAGATCCACAAGTAGCGCCTTCTCTGCTTCCTGAATGGTCCGGTGTGCCGGCGGCTGCGCCATCCCGGTCGGCCAAGACTCACAAGCTCAGAGATCTCCTGTTGTCTGCCGCGCGCTCGCAGAAGATGCAGGCCGATCTGGCACGCCTCCTGACCGAGACCAGGCTGGCCAACGCGAACGGCGAGCCCGACAAGTGGCGCCATGAGCTCCGCACGACCACGATCGAAGCTCTGCTGGGAAGCCGCGCGCGGGAAGTAATGGAGATCCTCGCCGAGGACTTCGATGGGAGAGGGAACGACAGCCAGACCCAGGAGATCCACCACGCGGCCCAGGAAGCGGCCCGCGAGTGGCTCCGGAGACACCAGCACGGGAACCGACCCACAGATGAGGCCGGCGGAAGCAACAAAGGAAATCGGATCGGCCCTTGATAAGCCCGGCGCACGAAGCAGATGGGCGCGGCCACCGAACTGCCGTGGGCCAAGCTCCACCGCATCACCGAGCGGATCACCACCGAGGTCCCCGACGTCAACCGCTGCCTCTACGACCTGACCCCCAAGCCCCCGGCGACGGTGGAGTACATCTGAGCACCCCGCCCGCCCTCCAGCGCCGCACGACCGTTTAGCCGGCGACGGCACGTCGCCGGTTTGGCCTACCCGACGAGGCGATCCACGCCCTCGCGGAAGGCGTCGAGCGACGGCTTGGGCCTCCCCGCCCGGTCCACCAGGCCCCAGGCGGTCTCTACGGGGCATTCGGGCGAGCCGCACTGCCAGCAGGCCTCCTGGTCCTCCCAGCGGTAGAAGAACACGCCGAG
>CAZUUK010000249.1:0-3160 GCA_964622675.1 uncultured Planctomycetota bacterium
TTCCCCAACGCCCGTCTCTTCCCCCGCGCCCCATCTCACCTCAGCGCCCGCCCCGGCTGCCGGGCTTGCGGCGCTCGTCGGCCGAGCTGCCCACTCGGCGCTGTGCCGGGCAGAGGAACCGACACGCCGCGCGACGTTCCGCGGCTTCGTGGCATCAGGTGGCGGGGGATCCGCGGGATGCCAAGCCCCCCGAGCAGCGGGTCGATGTCCTGCCCCTCGGCCGCACGGTCCGCGAGTGGTCCCCCAAGCCCGGCAGGCCCGACAACCCCTGTCCGCCGACTTGTCCGGCGTAGCCTTGGTCAAGCCGGAAGCCCTGAGGCGAAGGCGGGACTGGCTGGACTGCCTCGTCGGCTGCGCCGTCGCTGCGAGCATGCTCGGCCTCGGCATCCCCGGCCAGGATGCCAAGCCCGTGCGGAAGCGCAAGCGCTACACGCAGGCAGACCTGAGGAGGCCATGACCATGGAAGGTCCATCGCCCGAGCGAAGTCCTGAGCTTGCCGAAGGCCGCAAGGCCCTGCCACCCACGGGCGATCAACGCGGCCTTGTCTGCCGCTGGTGCGGCTGCAAGCACTCCCACGTCATCTACACCCGCCCGACCTGGGGCGGGCGGACTGTGCAACGTCGGGAGTACCGGCACTGCGCGAGACGGACGACGCCGTGGCAACCCGGTCGCTGCTAGTGACTGCCCCTCTACGAAGGGTACCCATCAAGGATTGCACCGAGGGCAGCCGATGACTACCATGAACCATAGCGGAGGAGGATGGGCACGAATGCTGGTCCGCCAGAAGTGCTTGCTGTACATGATCGAGCGAGCAGGCCGCCCCGTGAGTCACCTGGAACTCACGAAGTGGGCGTTTCTTCTCGCGCGCGAGATGCCGACCGGCGGCGGGTCGTCGTTCTACGACTTCGTGCCGTACCACTACGGGCCTTTCTCGTTCACGCTCTTCCACGAAGCGGGGGCCCTGGTTCGGGATGGGTACCTTCGCGAGGACGCCGAGAGGAAGACATGGGAGCGCGTCCAAGACGTGGTTAGCGGGACTGCGGCCTTGCCGAGCGATGTGGAGAGGGACGCCGCTCGGGTGGTTGACCGGTTCGTTGCGAAGAAAGGCGATGGCTTGCTCGACTACGTGTACGGCGAGTTCCCGTGGTACAGTGTCAACAGCAGGAAGCGCAGGCTTGCGGAGAGGCCAGCAGGCGAATTGGCGGTCCACACCGTTGGCTATGAGAGGTGGTCCGTGGATCGCCTTCTCGATGAACTGATGCGCAGGGGCATCACGAGGATCGTAGACGTCCGTTCGAGCGCGCTTGCGCGCAGGTATGGTTTTCACAAGAGCACTCTTCGCAACCTGGCCTCCAAGGTGGGGCTTGGCTACGTTCATATCCCCGAACTAGGTATCCCTTCGGAGCAACGCCGGGGCCTGGGGTCTCCCCGGGACTACCAGCAGCTCTTCTCTCACTACGAGCACCATATCCTATTCTCGAAGAGGGCTGCGGTCGAGCGCGTTGCCCGGCTCGTCCGGGAACAACCAAGCGTCTTGTTGTGCATGGAGGCCGACCCCGCGTTCTGTCACCGAACGCACCTTGCGAAGGCGGTCTCCGGGATCACCGGGCTGCCTGTGCGCGATGTCAGGGGGACTCGATGCGCGCTGGTTTCGAGCTGAACAAGGTTCTCATCGCGGTTAAGACGTACCCGAATCCCTCCGCGAAGCACGACGAAACGGTCTGCACGGCGGGCGTAACGGCGACCCGGGAATGGCTGAGGATATACCCCGTGCCGTACCGGTATCTTCCCCCCGAGAAGCAGTACAAGAAATGGCAGTGGGTCGAGATCGGGTTGGCTCGGCGCGGCTACCAGAATGATCCGAGGCCGGAAAGCAGGGAGCCGGATGTTAGCTCCATACGCCTCTTGGGGGAGCCCCTGTCGACGAAGAACGCATGGGAGGCCCGACGCAAGATCATCGACAACATGCGGCATTCGACGCTGAATGAGTTAAGGAAGCAATGGGAAGCCGACCGAACATCGCTGGGCATAATCCGGCCCATCGAGGTGTTGGACCTGGAGGTCAAGAAGGGAGTCGAGAAGTGGGCGCCCAAGCACGAAGCGATGATGGGCCAGCGCCTTCTCTTCGGCCGGCGGAAGAAGCTGCACAGGGTCCCGTTCTGCTTCTACTACGTGTTTCGCTGCGAGGATGAGGCCGAGCCACATCGTCTCATGCTCGAGGATTGGGAACTTGGGGCTCTCTTCCTCCGCGAGAGAAGATCCAAAGGTGACGACGCCGCCATCCACAGTGTTCGGCGTAGATTCTTGGGCGAGCTGTGCAGTCGAGACAGAGATACTCGCTTCTTCGTGGGCACTCGTCACCCCTACAACGAATGGCTTGTCCTCGGCACATTCTGGCCCCCGAAAGTCCAGGAGGCCCCCACGGTCTTCGACGCGTGATCGCTCGATGTCTATCGGTGTAACGGTCCATTCTCCACCCGTGAAATCGCTTTGTGCGTGCGATGTGGCGGGGTAGAGTCGGGTCAGACAACCAAGACGCGCGACGCGCCGGCTGATCTCCGGCGCGAAGCCAATAGACCAAAGCCACGCGGGGCCGGGTACTCGCGTGGCCTCTTCTGTTGGGCCGCACGGCTGGTTGCCCCCGGCTGCGGCCGGAACACCCGCCTGCGCCGCAAGGCTACGGAGGGCAGGCAGCGGGAATCCCGATGGACATCGGGATGGTGGGCCCTTCGGGAGGGGCTACGGCAGACAAGTGCTCCTGGGAGCGGACGGTTCGGCAGATTCGACAGGCTCACCACAGGCAAGCTCACCGCATGGCGACCGGAAGGACGCGATCAAGCAGAACACGGCTCGACTGACCTCGCCGAAGTCCCGCGGCCCGGCCGAGGCGCAGGCCGACGGCGTGCGCATGCGGCAGCACCGCCTGGGCGAGCAGATCGAGGCGGACCGCTACGCCAAGGCCGCCGAGGGGATCGCCGGCAACACGAAGTCGATGGGCTTGTGGTTCGCGCGGATCAAGCCGCCGGAGCCCTCCTCGGTGAGATCGCCCCGTCCGGGGGCGCGGCGCGAGGCGCTGGGTCGGGCCGGTCGCCAAGGCGAACGGGAATACAGGAGTTACGTCGATCGGGGCTGATTGTCCAAAATGGGGGGGATTGTCCAA
>CAZUUK010000250.1:0-3150 GCA_964622675.1 uncultured Planctomycetota bacterium
CGTTAGGGTGGGGGGGCTTCGCTTTGTACGCTTCTCGTCTCCAAGCATTCTATAGATAGAACATCACAAGGACACAAGGATGGTTACGGTACAAGTTCGCGACAGAAGCCCCAAGCATATAATCAGCGCCTTGCTCAAAGCACACGCAGGAGCGCGCGACTTCGATGGCATGTGGGCAGTGATGGCAGGCTGGCATAACACCAGTTGGCTACACGAGCTCAGCGAAGGGCCGAAACCTGTTACCTTCGGCGCCTACTGCCGGGCGCAATCCTGGACACTGGCTCAGGTGCTGGCGCTGTTGGAATGGCAGTGCTGTTACGTTTTCGGCGCGGGGATCGACGAGAGCGAATACAATACACTCTGGCAGATCTTCCGCGACATTGTCAAGCAACAGAACCTATTAGACATCACGGAAGCCGAGCGAGCGCTACTCGCTCTCGAAGCGCCCACTCCCAGGACCCGGGCGCACTACATTGAAATGACCACAGGAGAACACCATGGCCAAGAGAGATCAGTGGGTTGAACGGTGGACAGTGCAGTCCACCAGCAACCCCGCCAAGACCTACACGGTAGCGAGGCACCTGGACGGGCACTATGGGTGCACGTGCCCGCGCTGGAAATTCGCCAGGGCCCCCAAGCCGGACTGCAAGCATATCGTCAATTTGAGGGCCGAGCTCAGCGGGAGCCTACTGCCGCCGGAGCCCGTTGTGGTGGCAGTTAAGTCAGGTAACATCATGGCACCCGCCCAGGCAACCCTGCCAACCATGGCCCCTTCCATGACCCAGCCTCGTCGTGCTACCCGGGCCGCCTACCTGGAGTTAGGATGATGGCCGGCGATCATCTCGACAAGATGCATCGGGGCTGGCTATTGCCCTACCTCCTAGAGCTCGACACCACCGACAACCCAGAGCAGAACTATCAGGGGCATGGCCGTTGGGACTACTGGCTGCGGGCCTGTGAAGCCGGGACAATCCCCACAGACCCGATCCCCCAGATCGCCTTTGCTCAGCATCCCGAGCGGGAGGACGCCAGACACGTCAAGGACGTCCTCCAGGTCTACGTAAACAAGGGCCACTGGTATGACGATGCATGGCAAGCCCTTGTCGCCTGGATGCTTCACGGCTTTGGGCGTAAAGGATTGGAGCGGGACATCGAGCGGATCCCCGCCGACATCCAAAACGTCTGGTACGAACTTTTCAATCTGGGGATCTTGCTCAGATCCCCGGTAGACTGGAGCGTCGTCGTTTTCACCGGGGGGCTGCCAGGAATGAAACGCCCCCGCTCCCTTCCCTACGAGGGGGCCGGGTTCTTCCCCACACCCATAAACGTGTCCAAGATGATGACCGCCATGACCTTCGCAACCATGCCGGATCACAAGGCCAAAACGTCAAGCGTCTGCGATCCGTGCTGTGGAACAGGATCACTCCTACTGGCCGCGAGCAACTACTCGCTCCGGCTCTACGGTGTAGACGTCGTTCGGGACCTGTGCCTGTGCGCCGAGCTCAACGGCTGGCTGTGGATGCCTTGGCTGGTATACACACCAGATCACATGCAACGGCTGTTTTGCGAGCTAGACGGCGAAGGACAGCCCACCCCTCCCCCCACTATCCGGCTAGAAAAGGAACCGGCCAAGGTCACAGCTACCGAGGACTACCGGGCCGGCAAGATCGCCCAAGCGGACTTTTTCGCACAACTCGCCTGACACGAACGCGGCCCGAACGTTACGAACTGACACGAAAAAACCGAACGGGCCAGGATTATACAACTAGCAGGCACCGGCATTCTATAGGTGTAGTATCACAAATGCACAGGAGGTTTTGACAATGACAGCGGAGGATCGGATAGAACAGGCCCAAGAACTGACCGGGCAGCACGTCGCCCGCCACAGCGCCGACATCCGGCGCATGATCGAGTTGGGGGTGATGATAGACGTGGACTTTCACGGTGAAGCCATGTTCTCGGGAAGGGCAACCTGGGCGGAGGTTGGCGTGCCCAGAGGCGACGTGCGCCAGGAACGTTTGTCACCGGGCGTGAAATACTACTTGCCCAAGTCCCAGATCCGCAAGATTCGCTCACTGGCGACCCGGGTCCGCCAGAGTGTGGACGATGCAGCTTTCAACCTGGAGTCGTTCAAACCTTGGAGATGGATGCCATACACTGGATGGACGGCATTCATCGAGCGGTGGGGGGAACTCCAGGTCGAGATTGACGCCACCCGCTCCGAGATCATAGCGCACCGCGACGAGTTCATTGACGTGGTTGCCCAGGAATGGGCGACAATCGCGGAGGAAGCCTGGGACGCGATCAAGGCCAGGCGAGCAGACGCCAACGGGGACTTTGCGGTCATCACAGCTACCGCCGCGTTTGACAATCGCGCCGAGTTCGTCGATTACATTGTCGGCCAGGCCGTGCGTCGCTTCCCCTCCGTCGAGGACATCCAGAACGGATTCTATGCATCGTTCAGAACGGCCATCCTCCTCACGGGAGCGGACATAGCAGAAGAGGAAGCCAGGCAGGAGCAGGCCAAGACAACCGGGCTGCAAGAATACCAGCAGCGCCAGCAAATGACAGCCGACGCCACACACCAGGAGCAGGTCAGGCGTGAGACACTGTTCGCCGTGCGCCAGGCAGAACTGGAGCACCAGCGCGAGGTGCTCGCCCAGACGATCTCCCCCCTCCAGGAGGTTTTCGAGCAATTCCGGGCCATGATGTACAAGGACATCCAGGCCGTTAGCGCGTCCATCCGCAAGAACGGCTACTTGCGCGGGAAGGTTGCACAGCGGGCCAGGCGGTTGCTTGAGACCTATAACAGGTTGGGCGCGGCCACGGGCGACCTGGAGCTTAAGGAAGCCTTAAAGATCCTCCAGGATCGCTTGAACCAGCAGCCGGCCGATCCCAAGGCCGGGAAATATGACACCAACGCAATTCAGGCACAACTAGACGAAATTGCGGAAATGACCCACAGCGAGGCCATGGCCGTTTCCGCCAGGGCAGGCAGGCGCACCCGGGCCATGGCAATCGAACTGTAACAGCAAGTGGGGCAGTGGATTATACAAGCCACTGCCCCGCGCATTCTATAGCTAGCACATCACAAGACCACAGGAGGTTGAACAATGACCGACACAGTCGAGCAGGTGGGTAAGATGATCA
>CAZUUK010000251.1:0-3132 GCA_964622675.1 uncultured Planctomycetota bacterium
TCCACCCCGGCTTCTGCCAGCGCCGCCACCTGCTCCGACAAGGCGCTCTTCAAATCTCCCACAGTCGCATCACCCAAAGGCTCCACCAAATGCCCCGTCGGACCCACATCCCCCAGCACCACACATTCCTCCCCCGCAACCTCCAGCGCCAGCTCCGCCGCAGCGCCATTCACCTCGCGCACCAGCCTCTCCTTCCCGTATCTCCCCAGCCCATACCTCGTCCCGCCGAAAGTGTTCGTAAGCAATATCCTCGCGCCCGCATTCTTATAATCCGAATGTATCCGCCGCACCACCTCGGGCTTCTCAACGTTCAGCAGCTCGCCGCACTCCCCCGCCTTCAGCCCCGCCGCAATCAGCATAGACCCCATCGCCCCGTCGCACAAAACCCGCCCACCCCCGGCAAGCAGCTCCTTAAGCCCCTGTTTCATTCTCCTTCCCCTCGCCAATGAACTCGCGTATTAACTCCTTCGCCCGCTCCGCGTCTCCCTCCAGCACCGATATCTTCGCGTAGCACCCCTTATAGTCGATCATCAGCCCGTCGAACGCCGTGCTCCACTTCCTATCCATTGCCGCCCGGATTTCGTTCTCCTTCAGCAGCGTCATAACCGCCTCCGCGAAGAATGCATCCTTCGCTTCGTAAACCACAACGCTTTTGGCGCCCGCATCACTCAAACGATTTCCCCTCCAATGTCTCCTTGATCCGTATCACCTTCTCCGCCACATCTATCGGGCTTCTTCCGAAAACCCTCACCATCGCCTCCTTCCCCACCGCGCCCTTGTCAAAAATCACGTCCGGCACAAAGCCGTATTTCTCGAACACCCATCCCACCGCCCAATCCAGCGTCGAATCCTCCCGCTCACGCCTCTCCCGCGGCTCCTCCGAGCGCTCGAACTCCGCAACCCGCAGCCCCGCTCTCTCCGCCGCCTTCACCGCCTCCTCCGAATACCGGATATTCATCGCCGCAAGCACCGACGGGTCCCGCTCCTTCGCCGCCAGCAGTGCCCGCGCCATATGCGAAGACGCCCCAAAATCAGGCCAATCCAGAACACGCACCTCATCCCCCATCCGCGCGATCCTCCCGGGAAACGCCGCCACCTCCTCCAGCCTCCGGCTCCACGGCATCGCCGCCGCCAGATTCGACTGAACCTCCGGGATGAGACTCCCGATCCTCGCCTCCTGCAGCCTTCGCAGCCCCTCTATCAAAGAAACGTGAAGCTCCACCTTCTTCACATCCCCCAGCGCCGCCGCATAATGATTCGTCGGCCCGCTCCCCTTCCCTATCGGCTCCGCCAGCCTTATCGCCCGGCTTACGAACGCCTTCGCCCGCCCCACCGCCTCCCGCAGCCCATGCCCAAGTGCCAGAAAAGTAGCAATCGCCGCCGAATAAGTGCATCCCGTCCCGTGCGTCAGCCGCGTCTCAATCCTCGCTCCTGGGTACCTTACCGCTCCCTCCCCGTCGCACAGCACGTCAACCGCCTCCCCTTCAACGTGCCCCCCTTTAACCACCGCCGCGCGCGCGTACCCCCGCTTAACCAGTTCCCGCGCCGCCTCCTCCGCATCCTCCACATCTTCCACCGGCCGGCCGAGTATCCGCCCCGCCTCTCGCGCGTTCGGCGTAACCACAGCCGCCAGCGGGAATATCTTTTCCACCAGCGCCGCCACCGCGTCATCTTCCAGAAGACTGTCCCCGCTCTTCGAGACCATCACCGGATCGACCACCAGATTGGGAACCTTGAAACGCTCCAGCGCCCCGGCCACCGCCTCTATCACAGCCCTGCTGTAAAGCATCCCCGTCTTCGCCGCGTCCGTCCCGATGTCCGTCAGCACCGCCTCTATCTGCTTTGCCACGAACTCCGGCTCTACGGCGCTTATCCCGAAAACTCCCCTTGTGTTCTGCGCCGTCAGCGCCGTTATCGCCGAACTCGCGTACGCCCCAAGCAGCGTAATCGTCTTTATATCCGCCTGAATCCCGGCGCCGCCGCCTGAGTCCGAACCTGCTATCGTCAGAACCCTCTTCATTCTCCCTCTCCTTCCAAAGCTCTTCTAAGCTTCCGGCCCGCCGCCTCCAAATCGCTCGCAGCTAGGATAGAGGATACCACCGCCACACCGTCAGCGCCAGCATCCAACACCCCGCGCGCATTCCCTGCATTTATCCCCCCTATACCCACCAGCGGCACCTCTATCGCACCCCTAACTTCAGCCAGCGCGCGAAGTCCCTGCGGCTTTCCTCCGGGTTTCGACGCCGTCTCGAAAATCGGCCCGAAAAAAACGTACGACGCCCCCGCCTCCTCCGCCCTCATCGCCTCCTCCCTCGAATGCGTCGACACCCCCACAAGCTTCGCTCCGCGCTCCCTCGCCTCGGAAATCGAAGGCCCTCCCTTCCCGAGATGCACCCCGTCCGCAAGCTCAAGCGCGACCCCCAGATGGTGGTTCACGATGAAAAGCGCCCCGCTCCCCGCCACCGCCCCCCGGATCATGCGCGCCAGCTCCCGCACTTCCCCTTCCGGCAGATCCTTCTCCCTTAGCTGCACCGCCGTCACGCCCCCACGCACCGCTCGCCCGACCGCCTCCGCAAGCGGCAGCGCGCACCTCCGCCTGTCCGTCACCAGGCAGAGTCTCAGCGCTCGTCTGAGCTCCTCCCCCTCCATCTCCTATCCCTCATCTCAAAAGCGGCTCCGGCAGCGGCTTCGCCTTCGGCTGATACGTTATCCAGAAACAGCTTCCCACGATCAACCCCGCCCCCACCATCGCCAGCGGCCTCATCGTCTCGCCGAAAATCAGAAAGCCCAAAAACGCCAGCAGCGGCACCTGCACCGTCGAAAGCACGCTCCCCTCTGTCGCCCGACAGTACTTGAAAGCGTAGTTCATCGTCCATCGCCCCAGCAGAGCGAACGTCGCCATCCCCGCCAGCAAAAGCGTCTCCCTACCCGTCGGCACCTTCAGCGACGGCAGCGACATCGGCAGCGCAAACAAAAGCCCCACCAGACAGAAGTAGAAAAAGATCGAACTCGCAGACTCGCCCCGCCTCAGCTTACGGACAATCGCAATCGTAAGTCCCGTCAACGCCCCGTCTATCACCGCAAACGCCTCTCCCCTCCCCACCGAGAAATCCCCTCCCCCCACCCCCATGA
>CAZUUK010000252.1:0-3115 GCA_964622675.1 uncultured Planctomycetota bacterium
ACGAGCGGGCAAAAGTGCTTCCGGTAAATGCGGCGGGGACCGATAGCTCGACGGATACTCGGATTAAGGCTGGCCTTGTGCCAACCTCTACTACGCGCACAGCCAACCTTGTGGATTCCTACAGCTTCTTCCAGATAGACACGATTTGCAACTGGTAAACCGGGCGGCGAGGGGATTTCGGTGGCTTACCGAAACGGCCCTTGCGGGCCGACGCCGCCCGGTCATCAGATTATAGGCTTTCAGGAAACACAATGTTCAACTGGTTGAAAACGCTTTGGCGACGCAAGCCGCAACCTCCACAGGAGGCCCCCGAGCCGCTTGTTGAGGACGAGCCGGAGATCGAGCCGCCGGAGATAGAAGACACTATTCCTGAAGAGGTGCCAATCGAGGAATCTCAGATCGGCGAGCCGGAGGAAGTGGAGCAAGCGGAACCCGAAGAAGTTGAGCCCCCGGAAATAGAACTTGAGGAACAGGAGATAGCTGAGCCGGAAGAGCTGCCGATTGTGCCCCCTGTCGAAGTTGCCGAACCGCCTCCAATTATTCCAAGCATCTACGACGAGCCCATTGAGCGACTGCCACCCCCAGAGGAACCGGTAATCCACTGGCCCCCGAGATTGGACACTGGCGGGGGAATAACGCATCACGGCTCTGGTGTTATTATGGGTTCGCAGGAGCCGGATGAGGGGATGCTGCTGGACAACGATGGTATTTGGGCTGAGATAACCGCATCTGCCGTAGCTGATTCGCCAGCGCAGAATAGGTGGACGTATTCATGGAAAGAAAAGTGCAAGGCTACCGCAGGATATGATGGGTGGTCCGATGTGTCTGGGGGGATGACGGGAACAAATAACGCCTACAACATCATTGAGGACATGAACACTGCTTCTGATGCTTCAAGCCCCACTGTCCAAGGCAACGGAGTAGATATAGACGGGACCGACTTCCCCGCTGGGTTTGCCGTCAAAGCCGCGCCGGATGGCGTGACAGTGAAGTTGCACATGGTGTCGGTGGGATCCACTGTGGAATACTGGTTCGCCTACGAGAACGCCATAGACGGGACGTGCGAGGCCCCCTAAATGCCAGGGATATGGCATCATGGCTGTTGCTGCTGCCCCTGTACGGGGTACACGTTGGCTGCAACGGCAACGCTTACAGCAACCGCCTGTACGCCTGAGGTCTACTGCGAGTCTTGCGAGAACACCTACACGGAACTGAATGATTTCACGACACAGAAACACAACGGCGAGAAGTTCTGCGTCTGGTCTGGCGAGGCGTGGGATGGCGATATTTGGGTGGCACTTTATCTTGTCTATGCCCCCAGGCGCGGCAAGTGGTACGCGCGGACACAGGATGCCTTCAGCCCCTTCGCGCATTTTGGCGGAGCAGTTGATTTGGGCTGGTGGGACCAGTTCTACGAAATCCAAGAAGCGATAACTTGCGGCGAAGACGGGGATCTGTCGGGCACATTTGACCTCCCCGGCATTGACGCTCCGGCGGCCCACAACTGTGAAGGCTGCACGCTTACGGTGACGCTGACATGAGTTGCCGAAAGACCGTGAGCAGGAAGCCCGACACGCGCGCGATGCTTCTCGCCATGTACGCCAAGTTGGTTGCATCCGGGCGCGAGGAATATGCCAAGGACTCTCTTGAGCGGCAGCGCCTTGCGAAATGCGCGAGTGCCTCAGAATGTAGGCGCTTCTGTCCTAGGTTAGCCAAAGAGCCCGGCAAGTCGGGCGTGTTCTGCGTGGACATCGAGACCAGCGAGAAGATCAGGCTCTACGATGTGCTGGACAAGCCCGAGTTCACGTGTCCTGAAGGATTGTTCTAGGGGGCTGGCAACTTGGACTTCATGTCCTCATGGATTTGTCGGCTCCATTCGGCGTCGCGGATGGCGCGAGCCACGTTCTCCCCAGCGCGCTGGGTTGCCATTCGCTGTTCCCACATATCCATCCCATGTTGGTCGGGTAGCGGGCTTGAGCGCGGGCGTTGCCAAGTTGTGTCTGGGATGAATGGTCGATAGATGACCTTCGGTTTCTGCCGTCGGGCGGGCACTCTAACAATGCGAGCCTTCGGATTGGTTGTTTTGAATGGGCCGTGCATAGCGCCGATTGCGCCGCTTATATTGGCAGAAAAAGACACCCGCCCATTTGAGTTGGTGTCGCATAGGTCTAGTGTTGCGCGCCCCTTTTCGCCGACAACGACAAAAGCCGCAGATTGGTCTTGGCGGTATAAGACGAATGCAACATCCGCATCATTGTTATGTAACGAAAGAGACGCGCGGACATTTCCCTCTTTGTCAATAAGGCGGAAGGCTTTTGCTTCGAGTGCGTCCGCGATGGGGGTTTGCTCGCCCGCGAAAACGGGCTGTGGCTTAAGGGCCTGGGCGACTAATCCACCAGTAAATGCGGCACACGCTAGTACGAACGCCAGGAGCAATTGATTGCGTTTCATCATTCTTCCTTTCAGCCGCCCCGCCCGGGCTGTGATGCGAGGAGCAGAATAGCCCCGACCCGGGCGAGACGGATTTTGACAGAGAACTCTTCGCATCACAAGCTAATTATAGCACTGTTTTCAGATATGTCAAGAGAAAACCGGGCAGCGAGACCGGCCACGCACCGGCCTATCGCTCGTCATCGCCGCCCGGCCTGGACATTATACAGATGGACCTCGACTGGCTCAGCTTCCGTAGAGAAATTGTTCGGGAACATTCCCGAAGTGAGGGGGAAACGGAGCTTCTTGAGGCCAAGATGAAAGAGCACAACCACGAAGGGCTCATGTACGCGCTCTATAAGCAGGGCGACTTCAGGGGCGTAGAGGCAATGATGATCCGTGCGATTGAAGATTTGAGGGGATAATAGGATGGCTATTCATGTTTGGACCGGCGAAACTGACGGGGATTGGGGAACCGCAACCAACTGGGTTGGCGACGCCGTGCCTGAGACTGGGGACACTGCGATTATCCCCGCCACGGCGACGGTGGATATTGACGGGTCTGACGAGACGGCTGCGCCTATTGACAAGCTCATTGTGGAGAAGGGCTGCACTATCGCCATAGGCTCCCGCGCCAATGGGGTTATCACCTATCTTCAGTTGAGCTTTGACAGCGAGACAAATG
>CAZUUK010000253.1:0-3114 GCA_964622675.1 uncultured Planctomycetota bacterium
GGATGAGGGATAAGACATGAGATGCAGGCTCCCGAGGCAAGCGGGTGTTGCGTTGCTGGCGTCGTTGGGCCTGGCAGGCGTTCTTGCGGTGCTGGGGGGGCTGTTCCTGCGACCCTCGCTGGAGGAACTGACTTTAGTGGGAAAGGACGGCAGGCGGCTGCAGGCTCTCGCACTCGCGGAGGCGGGTCTGGCCGATGCCATAGTCCGGCTTGGTGAGGGAAGGGTTGCTTTCCAGATAGACGAAAGGCCTGCGCCGACGGGGGCGTACTTGGTTGAGGTGGAGCCGGAAGGTGAGGGTTACGAGAGGTTCCTGATCAGGTCGGAGGGTGGTGCCCCGCTGGGTGGAGGCAGGAAGCTTTCGCAATACGTGTATGCGACGGTGGAGGTCCAGCGGGCGGAGGAAGGTTATGCCTGGCGACTGCTTTCGTGGAAGGTCTACTCGCGTCCACCGAAGCTCGACTGAACGAACCGTACTTACCGCTCACACCCATGAACGCCTACTGATATGACTGTCCTACAAGCTCTCCTGCTGGGGTTTCTCCAGGGTCTTACGGAGTTCATCCCGGTGTCCTCGAGCGGGCACTTGGTGCTTGCGCATCGGTTGCTGAAGACAGACATGGGAGCGGGGGAACTTCCCTTTGACGTAGCTGTTCATCTGGGTACGCTTGTTGCGGTGCTGGTCTATTTCCGTACTGACGTCCGGCGAATGCTCGTGTCTGCGAGGAGGCTGCTCCTGAAGGTGATGAGGCTGGGCGGCGTGGGTGGTGGCGACGACGAGGCGAAGAGGCTGGTGCTGTTCGTGATGATTGCGACAGTTCCGACTGCTGTGGTGGGCCTGGCGCTGAAAGAGCCGATGGGCGGGCTCCGGGAAGCGCACAGGGAAGCATTGTTCTTGATTACGGTGGGGTTGCTGTTCTTGAACGGGGTTTTGTTGGGTGGGAGCGACTGGATGAAGGCAAAGGGGAGATCGGTTCTGGAAGTGCCATTGTACGCTGCACTGGCGGTGGGTATTGCGCAGGGGGTGGCGGTGATGCCTGGGATATCGAGGTCTGGGGCTACAGTGCTGGCAGCGCTTGCGGTCGGGTTTTCGCGCTCGAATGCCGCACGTGTGAGCTTTCTTTGCGCGATCCCTGCGATAGCGGGGGCCGGGCTGGTGGAGATGGTTTCGGCGGGTGGCGCGCTGAAGAGTCTGGGAGCGGTTCCTCTAATTGTGGGGATGGTCGCGGCATTCGGCGTGGGGCTGCCGGCTATTTTCGTCCTGATTTCAATCCTCAAACGCGCACAACTGAAGTACTTCGGGGTCTATTGCGTTGTTGTATCGGTTCTGGCGCTCATCGCGGCGCGTTGACCGGGACTTTCAGTTCTGGTATCATCCGTTCCCACTGCTCGAAGACCTGTATGTTAGGGGTATCGCATGTATGCTGATGAGACCCTGTCCGGGTATCTGGACCGCGCGGCGTCCGCAGAGCCGATACCCGGGGGCGGGAGCGTGGCGGCCCTGGTGGGAGCGCTGGGGGCTTCGATGGCCTCGATGGCGTGCAATTTTACCGTGGGGCGCAAGAAGTATAGGGCTGTAGAGGGGGAAGTATCGGGGATTCTGAGGGCGTCCGAGGAAGCCCGGGCGGCGCTTCTGCAGCTCGCGGGGCTTGACAGCGAAGCGTACTCGGCGGTGTCGGCGGCGTACAAGCTTCCTCGGGAGACGGAGGAGGAGAAGGCGGCAAGGAGGGAGGCGATCCAGTGCGCGTTGAAGAGGGCGATGGACGCTCCGCTGGGAACGATGAGGCGCTGCGCGGAGTTGCTGAGGAAGTTGCATGAGCTGGGTCGGAAGGGGAATCCGAACCTGGTGAGCGATGTCGGTGTATGTGCGATTTTGCTGGAGGCTGCGCTAAGAGCCGCGCTGCTGAACGTGGAGATAAACCTAAGGGAACTGAAGGATGCCGCTCTTGTGGAAAAGGTGAAGGAGGAGGTCGAGAGGCTGACGGAGCAGGCGTGCAAGTCTGCTGAGGAGACGCTTGCTCTGGTGCGCTCGCTCGTTTCGCCGGGATGAGTGAAAGGAAAGCTCAAAAGCGATCGTTCGTGGGCATTACGTTCGAGTGCTGCAGGGTGTACCAGCGTGTGTACATGAACGAGGAGGGCACGGCGTATGAGGGCGCGTGCCCCAAGTGCGGGCGGCGAGCGACAATCAAGATTGATCCAAAAGGAACGAACTGTCGATTCTTTCGGGCTTTCTGATATGAATGCGCAGATATCATTCGGCGAGAGGGAAAAGGGTGTAAAGGTCGCCATAAGGAACGCGTGGCGGAAGTTCTCGAAGCGGTCCGCATCGCCTGTGGCTCGGGCGAGCGGGGCGGACCTGCTGACGGCAACGCGGCTGGGGCTCAAGTTGGCTGGCGGGGAATACATCATCGATCTCGCCCGGAGACAACTGCGGGACAGAACGGGGATGCCTGCGTCGGACAGGCGGGAGCTGCTGATGCTGCATTACCTGGCAGGGGCGAAGGAGTTGGAGCCATCGGGGAAGATGATAGGTTTCGGACAGATTCCTGAAGCGAGGACCTATGAGCCTGTTTTCAAAGCGCGTACGGTGGGACGGCTGGTGGCGGCCTTCGGCGAATCCCCGGAGAAACTCGTGGATGCGGCGAGGCCGCTGGGCGGCGTGTTGGGGGATGCGGGAGACGTAAGCGTCGTGTTGAACGTGTTTCCGAGGGTTCCAATTACCATCGTGATGTGGCGTGGGGATGATGAGTTCCCGGCTTACGGGAACATCCTTTTTGACAGCACGGTGACCGAGCACATGCCTCTGGAGGACATTGTGGTAAGCTGCGAGGAAGTTGTGTCGGCGCTGGTTTCGAGGGGGAGGGCCTGATGGAAGAAGATTGGAAGATAGCTTCGGGGAGAAAGGAGTGCCATGGGTGCGGGCGGCAGTTCGCGGAGGGGGAGGGTTTGTATTCGGTCCTATACGAGACCGAAGATGAGTTGAAAAGGGTGGACTTCTGCACGGAGTGCTGGAGAGGAAGTGACGAGGGGGCGTTTTCGTTCTGGCGGACTCGAGTGCCGGTCAAGAACGAGCCGAATCCACTTCCCCCGGGCGAGGCGTTGTTGGAATTGTTCAGA
>CAZUUK010000254.1:0-3113 GCA_964622675.1 uncultured Planctomycetota bacterium
CATGGATCCAGGGAAGCTTGAAGTCGCCTCCGGGGTCGAGCTCCGGGTTGATGAGAGGTCTTCCCTGGGGAGCCTTCGGGATGTCGGAGTAGGCGCGCGGGTCTATGTAGATGTCGTATGTTCCCTTTCGGGCTGTCTCATACAGGACGTCCAGCCGATGGCACAGAAAGGTTCTCAGCGGCTCGTCGCCGTACCCGGCTCGGGCGAGGGCCGAGGCGACGAGCATGTTCCCGAACGCCTTTGGGGCTTCTTTGACCTCGGCTGCGAGCCACCGGAGGAACGGGAGTATTCTCTCGTCGAGGATCGGCATCCCCGCCCTGAGGCCGAATTCCAGGAGCTTCCCCATCACATTCTCGAAAGCGGTGTTTTGGCTGCCGTGCAAGTGACCGCGGCGTCTGCCGGGCTTCAAGCGATCGAGCCACAGCCGGACCTGCGGGCTTTCCAGCAGCTCTTGGGCTAGCCGCTTCAGATCGAAGTCGGCGGGTCTGTCCATCAACTCGGCGGCGGTACGGTAACGAATCACGGGGCCGGCATTCTCAAGCAGCCATTCTGCCAATGCGTGATCCGTCACGGCATCTCCTTTTCAGGTCCAGCACCTGCGCGCTAAGACATTGGTCGGATCCTTCCAGGCTGTTTTATACGACGTTGGCAGCCCGGGCAGGTGCGTTTCCGGCTGTGCGGCGGGGGAACGCTTGCTGAGCGGCTGTAAGGTTGGTCTCGCCGGATGTAGGTCTAGAGTTGACATGGCCAAGGCAGCCGGTAGAATACCGATCGAGCAGGTGCGGAGCCAGTGAAAAGCTTTCGAGTAATCGGAAGCGGGCACGCATCGGCGGATCGAGTCCGTCGAGTTCCGCACTGCGTCTTTATTCCCCCATCGGTTCAAGCGCCTTTTCCATCTCGGCGATGGCCTTTCGCTCAATCGGCACGACGTCTTTCAGGCATTCCGCCTGGAAGTCGCGCATTTCTTGTGTCCAGCTCTCGCCTTCCTTGAGCATCCAAGGCATAGGCGCAATCTCGGTCGGACAGCGCTTTGTAAGGACATCGAAGATTTGCTGGTAGAGTTCCGCTGCTTTGAGGAGATGTGCGGCGGCGTCTTGTTCAAACTCCCCTGCAATGGACCGCAGATAGATTGCTGCGGAGGCTCGTGCGTCCAACAGACTGTAGTAGCAGTGGCCGTTGGCAATCATCGTCGCGCGGACAGCCTTGGGGTCCTGGTTCTCGAATCGCGATTCGTCCAGAAGGTTGGCTATCCACACTTCGTAAGCCGCGAAGCCGCTGGCATAGGGCTCGAACTTCTCTGCATTGGCAAGCTCGAGGGCGATCTCCAGTGATCGGATAAGGCTATGCCGGCGATCCGGTGGTTCTCCTTTCTTTTTCAGGATGCGGACCCTCCACGGCCATGTCCTCATCCGAGAATAGCCGTCCTGTCTGGCGACGTAGGGCCGAAGAAGGAAAGCTTTGCCGCCGTTCTCGTACCCGATGATGAGGCTTTCCTCCTGGCTTGAGTACATTACGGGAACGCCTTGGTTGATGCTCTCCACGATGGCTTCCCGCAGGTTGTCTGGGGCGCTGCTGTTGTCATCCTTTACTTCCTGCGTGTCGTGAGTCAGCGCGCGGTATCCCACGGCATCGAGCGCAGGCTCAATGCAATTGAAACCGCATGCGGCATTAGGTGCGCTGGGGCACCAGTCTGGCTGTGCAATCTGGAGTCGAAAGGCGGCACCGGAAACGCCCATCAGGAATTCGTAGCTCACGTTCTCCCCCATGGCCTGCATCGCGGCGGCCAGGGCTCCCATGAATGAGTTCTCCTGCTGTCCCCCTCCCCATCGAACTTTTTCGAGGCCATGTATTATCTTGGCAGCGAACTCCTCGCCCAGCTTGTGTTCGTTGAAGACTTCCTGAACCATTGGACTTATCTCCTCTGTAGCGAAGACGGCTAATGCTGACTTCAGCTTCTCTCGAGCGCGGTAGATCAGCGATTTTGCCGTACCAAGGGGAATGTCGAGGAAGTCAGAGACCTTCTGATACGACAGGCCGTCCAGGTGAAACATGGTGAGCGGGACGCGGTACTTCGGCGGGAGGGAGTCAACGGCCCGAAGGACAGCGTCGGCGAGGTCGCGTTTCTCCAACACCTCCGGCGGACCGGGCCTGAAATCCGGGATTTCCAGGCAGTCCAAATCCACTGCATCGCCTATCGCAGAGAACAGCTTCGGGCGAAACGCATTCAACCAGTTCATCGCGACGCTGAACGCCACGCGCCGGAGCCAGGCCGCGAAACGGGATGGCTCGCGGAGCTGGTCAAGATTGGTGTAAGCCCGGACGAACGTCTCCTGGGCTATGTCCTGGGCATCGGCCCAGTTGCCCACCAGGCTGTACGCCAGGCCGTAGACATGTCCCTGGTAGCGGGACACGAGTTCCCTGTAGGCTTCATGGTCGCCGTTGCGGGTCACAGTCACCAGTTGGGCGTCTTTTCTCTCTGACACCTTCTCCACCTCGCACTTCCTCTAGATTCTAACAGACGGCCGTCACCGTAAAGACAGCGGTTTCGCAGGAAAGGTTGCAACTGGTTCGGCAATTTGTGATTCGCGATGCCCCTCACAATCGGGGAGTGTGGTTTCGCAAGACCGTTTTCGAGGGTGAAGCGGGTCTTTATTGGGCTCTCAAGATGCCATTACTGGCAGCGGGAACGCGGGAAAGCCCGGGAGGCGCTCTCCGGCCTCTCCGGCCTTCAGATAAGGCCCGAGGGCGCCTTCCTGTAGCTCGCAGGCCATGGCAGCCTTGCTCATCTTGGCCTCCACGGTTGCCCATTTGGGGTCCAGTGCGTTCCGAGCGAGCCATCCGGAAGGATGATGCTCCATGCTTGTCGGCCTGATAGTCGCGATGACGTCGCGGGCGAGTGCCGGGTCTTCCGCGAGGAGCATGTTACATTTCCCACGCCCCACGGGCGCCACAGTGTAGGCCGCGCGTCGTCCATCTTCCGTCCACCACATGACTGCGTTTATGCAGGGGATCGTCCATTCGCCGAGGCCAGTTCCCCACAGCCAGCCAAAGTCCACGTCCGCCCACTCGGCTGCGTGTCTCTCGACCAGCCACGGGATGTCGGTGGGACGGAC
>CAZUUK010000255.1:0-3103 GCA_964622675.1 uncultured Planctomycetota bacterium
TGCCCGCTGGCGCGAGGAACGTGGCCGGCCACGAGCGGCCACTGGCCGGACACAAGCAGCCACTGGCCGGACACAAAAAACAACTAGCCGGACACAAGCGGCCACTGGCCTGGACGATGCGGCCACATCTGAAGCACTGGCCGGCCACTTGGCCGAACTCAAAGTAAAACTAGCCGCACGGCTACAATCAGGTGAGGCAGAAAGCGCCGAGTTCAACAGGATCGACGTGGAGCGTTTGCTCAGCTTGAGCACCTCCCACGCCAAGAACGTAATCCGCTACGGGCGGGGCTTGGGCCTGCTGGTCGAGCCCAAGCGACACACCTATACCTTTGTGGACAAGAGCAATGACAAGGCGTGACATAGCCAAACTGCATTTGAAGATCACGGGACCCTGGGCGTATGTATTCGCTTGGGGAGACAAGCCCAGAGCAGAGCTGGCGGCAGAATTCGAGCGTATGGTTTCGTCGTGTTTTTTCACTATCAGCCGTGAACAACACACCTACACATGTGAACTAACGCAGGTGTTTATACCTCCAATAACGCCTACACTTCCAGCAACACCTACAACAGTTGTGGGTGCGCTGTGGTTGGCGTGGCAGATAGCAACAGGACAAAGGCGGGAGCAATGAACGACTCCAGAAACAGGTTTTTGAATGAGTGGGCTGGCTTTGTAACTACTGCCGCTTTCAAAGGACAGTTGACAGGACAGCCTTGCCAGATCACCCAAGCCTTTACGATTGCGGGGCCTCGTGCTGGCGCCATTGAGTTACTCATCGGCCTACAGGCAGGCAAGGTGATGAGGGCTTTGGTACGGGACAATTGTGCCGCCTTGCGCCAGTTCGTACCATGGGACTTCACAGGGGAGCCACAAGCGTACATGCACGGGCGGGCGCTGCGCCTTGAGGCCGGCTGGCCTGACGACCTGGCCGAGACGCTCATTCGGCTAGCCGACCTGTGCGACAAGCCAGAGGGCGAGGGGCGCTGGGTGGCCGGAAAATCAGAATGCGGCGCCACCATCATTCCGGGACTCAACGACCGCACACCACACTTTCTAGTTGCGGGCGCGACTGGCAGCGGCAAGAGCGTAGCACTCCAGTCAGCGGTACTACAACTGAGCGCCAACCCCGAGAATGAATTCATTCTATGCGACGGGAAAGGCGGCGAGAGCTTGGGAGCACTGGAGCACTTGCCCGGTGTCCTTGGCCCCTGCGCAATAGCCGGACCAGACGTTCGTCGTGCACTGGGCTACGCAGTCACCCAGATGCACGAGCGAGGGAGCAACGGCAACGGCCGGCTCGTTGTCGTCTTTGACGAGTTTCAAGAACTTATGGAGGACAGCGTGATCAGTGACCTAACGCGCAAGATCGCAGCGCAAGGCCGATCACGCCATGTCCATCTGCTCGCGGCGACCCAGCATCCAACGATTGACTCCCTGGGCCACCGTTCTACACGGCGCAACCTGACCGGCAAGTGTGCGCTACGGGTGAGTGATTCTGACGCCAGCCGGGTAGCAGTAGGTGCCAAATCGCCCCGAGCAGATCATCTCCTTGGCGCGGGTGATTGCTACTTGACAGGGCCCGGTGTATGCCATCGGGTACAACTGGCCTACGTAGACGATGCGGACATTTCAGCCGGTAGTCAAAGCGGGCTGCCTGACTGGCGCTTTACTCGCTGGCCCGAGTACGAACCAATGCGTATTGGTCAGGACCTTCCCAACGTTGTCGGCTGGCATTACACTGGCGACGAGTTGGCAGTATCCATTGTGGCAGCATCCCACAACGAGGGCCGGCCAGCGCTGGTCAAGCGCCTGGTAGATGCTGAGCTTAAGAAGCCTGGCAGTGACCGCGCAGCCCGATTGCTGAATCTGGGGCGGGATACTCATACCTGGTTGCGTCAGAACGGCTATGCTATGTGCACTATGGATGATAGTCTACCAGACCCCCAAGGCGTGCGCATAACGCCGGCAGTATTCTAAAGCACCTGCCTGCCTGCCTGGTAATACACTCTCTCGATGCAAAAACGGTCAAAACAGACCAGGCAGGGCGTGAGACAGAGCACGGGTGGGCAGGCAGGCAGAAGAAAACGATGGAGGCGTTGAAATGAAGATGGACAGCAAGCAACTTGTTCCCATGCTTTGTGCAGTTCTCGTGGCGCTGGCACTGCTGGCCGGCCTACTCTACGGCCTGTATCGCCTGGTATTGGGGTTAATGGCGCCAGGTGTCGTGGCAGTGTGGGCACTCTTGGTGACGGCTTTGCTCCCAGCAGCGAGCCGGGTCTGCTACCGCCTGGGCCAGTTGGAGGCGAAGGGCCAGATCGCAGGATTACACACGGGGCTCATGGCAGCCATAAGCGCGGGTAAGGACATCGGCAACGTAAAGGTAAACATAGTGCGGGAACTGCGCCAGCCAGACGTGGTGCAGCCAATCAACCTACCAATCGTTGACGTGCGCCCGCGCCAACTGCCTAGCGGGGACAACGCAAAGATTTACATGTGAGCGGCCAGTTGACAACCTTGCCACCCGATGGTAAAATACCAGGTGCGAGGGATGGCTCGCTTAACAACTAGGCCACAGGTAACAGTATGTCCGCCCTCCCGGGTTTTTCCCAGGCGGCGACAGGTAAGCGCAACGGCTCCCTCCATCCGAGCAGCCAGCGTCAACAACATCCTGTGGCCCTTGTCGCCGTCTGTGAAGAGTTCGGGAGGTTTTGCGTCTCTACAGCGATAGGAGAAAACCATGGCTTGGCAAATGAATGTAGTTATTAACGATGTGAACTTGGTCATTCAAACCATGACTGGTTTCTATGGTCTCTTGACCGATTCACCAGAAGAAGTGCTGGGCTTCCCCGCTCGCGACCAGCAAATCACGGATATGATCAGAAATCGAGATCCGTGCCTTTTCGATGTATTGAACCAAGCACTGGACACCCTGGACGAACTGACCCTCGTTGGCTGGAGCACTGATTCTCTATGGTGGGATGAGTATCTGTCCTACCGAAAGGATACAGAAACATTAGAACGGCAACTTGAGATCATCAATTGTAGCGAGTATGCCTCTCCAGATCATCGCCAACGTGCATTAGACACCCTCGATAAATTACACTG
>CAZUUK010000256.1:0-3098 GCA_964622675.1 uncultured Planctomycetota bacterium
CCTCCCATCAATGGAGGGGAAGCAAAATGTGGATCGATCATCTCAAGGAAAGGGAGGTGAAATCGCAGAGCGTCGTCTCGAGGGAAGAGAAGAAACGTTGTGGATCGCCCATATCGAGGGCGAGGAAGCGAAATTGTGGAGCTTCCATCTCCACAGGAGAAGCACACTGTGGATCGTCCATTCCTAAGGGAACCGAACCCCCAATGTATCGTTCTATGCGACGAGAGAGAATTGACTGGGGCTAGTTACCACACGGAATAGCTAGGAACCGCAAGAGCTTGGCTTGTGTTCTCAGGCGAGGCATAGAGCACCTGAGTGGTGTTGGTTGTGTGAAGGCGTCCTCCGGACGGAGTCTGACTATCGCATCTTAGGTCAGTTCAGTCTGCGGAAAACACTATTGAACCTCATCAGAAAAAGAGAACCATCCCTTGCTCCCAGTGGTACAGTAAACGACAGCGCTCCAGCTGTGGAGATTTCAGGGGACCTCATTTGTGGCAGGTGGAGGTGGAGCTGGAACAGCGAATGAGAACAACCGATGCTCTGCACCCCAAGAAAGATGGATTTCAATCACATCTTCCTCCGCGATAAGCTTGTGCCCCTCGAAAACCCGCGAAAAAGCCACTTGAAACTCGGAGTAGAAGACATCCTCTGGGGTCTCATTGGGTTGCGCGTCAGGGTAATAGGATTGCGCCTTGGTGAAGTCATTGGGAACTACAAGCAAAACCTCCCCTTCAGAACTTTTTCGAACCTGCCAAGCAAACAGGTTGTCGCCAAGCCTATGAGCATGGTTCGTAACCAACAGAGCGGACTTTGGCCAGTCCTGCTCGATTTGGCGGATTTGTTCGCTGCCTTGGAATTGGATGCCGAACCTCTCGGAATCGATCCATCCGTAATTCACCGTGCCCCAGATGTTTGTTATCGTGTCCCCTGCAGATGCCATGCCAATACAGAGAAGGAGGGCAAGGCTAAGATAGAAACTTCTCTTCAATATGCTCACCTGCTTTCAATCCGAAGCCCAAACCGTCCATTTGAACGCTTCTTCTTATCTCTACGCAGTTTGAGTGTATTGATTAGCAGAGAGAAGGTGTGGTGTCAGAAGGCTTATTCAGCATTGTCCAGCCAGGATTAGACAAGTGTCTCTTACGAAGGCACAAGAGCTGTCAGGGCATAAGGAAGATCCCTTACCACGCTGGTTGTGTGTTCACGGCGGAAGCATCTCGATGCGATGTCGGCGGGGCTCCATTTCGCCGTTGACCCAGATGACGAGATCGTAGTGGCCTGGCGCTAGGTCACCCGTGTGCAATCGGAAGGTGAAACACCCTCTTTCCATCTCCCAAGCAATCGCATCGTGGTAGATCACGGTTGATTCTTCTCCAGGATCTACCCTTAACACCGTGAGGTTTCCTTTGCCATTTGTGGTACTGGCAGGGGCAAAGGAATACTGGATTGTCTCCCCTTGAACATAGGAATCTCGGAGGGTCTCCACCTGGACAATTGCATTCTCTTCCATCGCTTGGTCATTCGAGAGGGCCTCGCCAGGTTCTGATACAGGTTGCTCTTCCGCTACCTCGGGCGGAGAGGATAGGACGTTACGGCTATCTGCTGTAGATGCCTCGTCATCTGAAGCCGGTTTACCTTGCTCCGACGCTGGTTCTTTTTCAGGAAGCGACGAAGGAACGGACTGGGAACTGCTGGCAACGTCTTCAGCAGGTTGCTGGCTTGGATGTCCCCCCTCGGCCTCCCCCGTAGGTTGGTCCTCAAGAGCGCCTGAGGGAGCGGTTTGAACGTTACCCTCCCCGGTCTCAGAGGGCTGATCGTTCAAACGGCTCTCGTCAGCCTCCGGGGCTGGCCCGTGTGCTTCCTCAAGCAGAGGAGGAGCGGGCGGGACGGTGAAAGAAAAGAGCTGAAGCGGTCTATCTATACAGAGCCATATCTCGATTCGGTCTCCAAATATCATCATGTTGTGGGAATCAAACGTCTTCGGAATGAGAAGTTCAAACTCGGAATACAAAGCAGACTCCTGCGTTTGTGGGTTTGGTGGGTCGGAGACGTACGACTGCGCCCGTGCAAAGTTATTCGTGATTAAATGCAACGCCTCCTTCCCCTCGCTCTTACGGATCTGCCAAGCGTATACGTTATCGTTAAACCTGCACGCGACATTCGTGATGAGCAACGCTGAGTTTGACCAGTCCTGCTCTATTTGACGAATCTGCGAACTGCCCTGGAATTGGATGCCAAACGTCTCCGCATCAACCCAGCCATAGCTAAGTGTGCCCCATACGTTTGTGATCGTGTCCCCTGCGACCCCAATGGTGACGGAAAACAGGAACACTAACAGAACGCAAGCGCTTTTCCTCATCACCATACCTCCCTTTCTTGCCGCAGACAGAACTACGAGGCACGAGTCAACCAGGTGTTAAACTACGCTGCGGGGTTAACCCCAGTAATAGGTGGACAAAGGCTTGCGTATGTTGATTTCAATCCGAGAGGTTGTGCTGATGTCGTTTTTCGAGTTGTGCAGACAGAGGTATGCATAGTACTTCCCTGGTTCAAGGTCTGACGTGTCGATGAAGGAAAAGTACTCTCCGGTTTGCGAATTCAACCGGAAAGCGATGTACCCATAGTAGCCACCTAATGCCATCAAGTTTCCATCCGCTTGAACCTGGGTCAAACTTAGATAGGGCTCAAGCCAGGGATCGGCGAATACTAGTTGATGATTTACGGGATGCAGAAGCTTGAAGGCAAGACGGATGGGTTCTCCAACTTTGGCCCCAGTCTTATCGGCAATGAATGAAGCACCGGATCCCACCGCCGCTCCTCCACCGGCCGGCTGGCTGGCTGTCACAATACCATCTCCACCAGCTAACATCGTGCCTGCCACCGCCCATCCCAGGAGGTTTCCAACCAGTTCAGGATAATCATTGGCACTGCGTACCGCTGCAACAAAAAGTTGGTCATTCGTTTCGTTAAATAATGCCTTTGCGTGAGCCCACGGGATGTCGAACTTCTTTGCGGCTTTGTCGATTGGGCCGGGAAGATAGCCATCGCTGAGCTTCCCCAAAAGCTCCTCCAGGTATGCGATCCCTTTTATGATGGCG
>CAZUUK010000257.1:0-3093 GCA_964622675.1 uncultured Planctomycetota bacterium
ACCAGGACAGCCTCGGACGCCAGATGCGCTTCCTCCACGAACGCGCCCTGCCCGATCTGGCCTCCAACATCAAGTGCGGCAACTCGCTCATCGGGCCGGACTTCTTCGACGGCCGGCAGATGGACCTCTTTGGCGACGACGAGGTTTACCGCATCAACCCGTTCGACTGGCAATCCGAGTTCCCCGCCATCCTCGGGTCGAAGGTCCCCGCCAAGCGGCGGGGGTTTGACGTGGTGATCGGCAATCCGCCGTATATTCGGATGGAGGCTTTCAAGGAACTGAAGACGTACTTGAAGTCACGGTACGCTTGCCACGATGAGCGCTCGGACCTTTATGCGTACTTTGTGGAACGGGGGCACAGGCTGCTTCGTGCTCACGGGCGCTTCGGGATGATCCTTTCGAACAAGTTTCTGCGAGCGAACTACGGGCGTCGTCTCCGCGCTTTCCTGGCCGTTGACGCCTCGGTGCGGCGGATCGTGGACTTGGCAGGGCTCCCGGTGTTTCCCCGCGCAACGGTCAGGACGGTGGTGCTGGTTACGTCGCGCGACGGGCGCGGCAAGCCTTGCCTCCAGTATTCTCCACCGCTGAACGCTACTGATTTCGCGGCCGTGGTCGGGGGATCGCTGTCGCTTGAGCAAGCGGCGGGGCATCACGCTTTCGACATGGCCGCATCGCTTCTGGGCGCAGGTTCATGGCATTTCTCGCCGCCGGCCGCCTCAGCCCTGTTGAGCAAGATTCAATCGGGTTCTCTCCGGCTCGTTGAATACTGCCGCGGGCACATATGCAGAGGAATTGTATCCGGCTTGAACGAGGCGTTCGTGATAGACGAAAACACTAAGACGACCCTCCTCAGGTCGAACGCCAAGGCCCGTGAGATCATCAAGCCCTTTGTCAACGGTCGGCACGTGCGGCGATACGCGATCTCGCCATCGGGACAATACCTCCTCTACACTTACCACGGCGTGGCTATTCACCTGTACCCGGCCGTCAAGGCCCATTTGGAGGCTTTCAAGCCTCGCCTCAAGGCGAGGGCCACGCGGCAGGAATGGTACGAACTTCAGCAGCCGCAATACGCTTACGCCCAACTCCTGGAAGGGCCGAAGATCGTTTTCCCCGACATTGCAAAGAGGCCGAGGTTTGCCCTGGACGAAGGCGGGCACTACGGCGCCAACACGGTCTATTTCATTCCCGGCCGGGACTTGTACCTGCTTGGCTTGTTGAACTCGCGCCTGGGACACTTCTACTTCAAGGCCACGTGCGCTGGGCTGGAGGGCAAGACCGAGACTTACCTGAGGTTCTTCGGCCAATACATGGAAGGATTTCCGGTTCGCGTTATAACGCCGGCAGAGAATGACGCGAAGCGCATACGCGACCAAATCGTTCAGAGAGTCGAGCGGATGCTGGACTTGAACAAGCGGCTCGCCAAGGCGCGCAGCGTGGAGGCGCGGGTTCGGCTTCAGCGATTGATTGACGCGACGGACGGCGAGATTGACAACCTGGTCTATGAACTTTACGACCTGACGGAGGAGGAGATAGACATCGTGGAGGGTAAACGGTGAGCAGGTAGGGTGTGCAGGTTATTCGTCGCGTTGTTTGCGGCGAATGTTGTACACACCGAATCAGCCTTGTGCACCAGGAGTTGCACGGACAATAGTTGCTCTCGGAGAACTGTATGCGAACTTGGGATTACATTGCGAACGCGGTTCTGAGCGGCGGGATCGCGGGTGCCATTGTCTGGCTGGCCCGGACGTGGATATCAGAACGCATTCGGGCAGCAATCCAGCATGAGTATGAAGTCAAACTGGAACAACTGCGAGCGGACATGGCCAAGGAACAAGTCATATGGGGCACAGCCATTGCCGCTCTTGTCAAGGGACAGGAAACCGCCCTTGAAAGGCGGCTTGAGGCGATTGCGGTCTTCTGGAAAGGCATGATGGATTGGCGGGCCGCATTGCCCAGCCCGACATCCATGCTGGACATTTTTACCGAGGATGAGTTACGGACCGGAAAATTCCTCGAAGGCGACTTCGGATTGGCCGTTGCGCATCTGGATGATTCCTGGATACAGGCTGCAACCTCAATAGACCCGCCTGTTGACCGTGCAAGGCCGTTTGCGACCCCTTACATGTACGGACTCTACTTCGCGTACAGAGCCCTCTTGGGCCGGGTAGTCATCAAACTGCAACTGGCAAGCAAGAGAGGGACGATGGAACCTTGGTATCTGGATGAGCAGATCAGAGAGTTGCTTCTGCGATCCATCGGAAAGGTGCAATTCGACAGATGGGATTCCGACCCCGGTTTCAAGATGCTGAGAGCCTTTGAGGCGATTGAGAATAGGATGCTCGAACATGTAGGGGAGATCATCTCGGGTAAGGCATCCGCCGATTTGATGCTGGACCAGACTCAGTCCATAATGGTGGCGGCTGCGCGGCTTCGTCCAGATCCGAGGCCCAGCGCGGGGCGAGTCAACAGCAGATAGAAGCGACCGACGCCGAAATCGACCGCCTCGCCTATGACCTCTACGGCCTGACGAAAGACGGAATCGCCATCGTCGAAGGCGCGGAGCGTGGAGGCGAAAACGCGGATTCAGCGGTTGATTGACCGGACGGACCGGGAGATTGACGCCGAGTTCACCGCCCCACAAGGCCCCCGGCAAAAAACCCGGCCCGAAGACGGTTCGCGTGCGGCCACACAGGCGCTCCAAGCCGCAGGGGTAGGATGTGGCCGGTACCTGCCACTGGTGACACACACCTTATCTCCCGTTCAAAGCCGTTGCCGTTCGTTCCGCGTTCCGCCTTCGTCTCTCGCCTCTGGCCCTAACCCATTTCCCCACAACCCCTTACGTCCGTCCGGTCCGTTCTTGCCCAGACTCAAGCCGTTCTTCGCGTTCTTGGCGTCCTTTGCGGTTTCAACCCGCCTTCGCCCATCGCCCTAACCTGCTGTCCCACAACACCTTACATCCCCCCTCCCGCCGATTGTTAGAACTCTAACAAAATTCCTGCCCACCCCGGATTTTGTTAGAACTCTAACAACTTTTCGGCCTCTGCGCGGCCGCGCGCGCCGGCTGCCATTGTGGCATAGTGACTTACGTCA
>CAZUUK010000258.1:0-3089 GCA_964622675.1 uncultured Planctomycetota bacterium
GCGCGTCTCGGCCAGGTGTGAGCGGGTGGAGGGCCTTCTCGGTGGAACTGCCGCCGCGCAAGATAATCCTCATCGAAGCCAGGCCGACCAGGTCGGGATCGTAGGGGCTGCCGCCGGCGGCGTGTGCTTAGTGGGTTTCTGCGTCATAAGAAGCTGGGCGCGGCAGCCGTTCCAGAAGTTCTTCGAGGGCTCTCTCCAGTTCGCCGCTTAGCGGCACCTTGAACTTCTTGCCGCTATACACACGCGTCTTGAACTTCACCTGGTAACGTGCCGGTGCGGAGAGCGATTGAGTAGGGAGGTCAATCCTTCCTGTCTCTGCCTCGATGCGAACGCCCGACGGGACTTCCAGTTCGAGTCCCTCACTGATGTTAAGACTGCGACTAGAGCGGCCAAGCCTCAGCAGCCCACATCTCAGGCAAGCGGCAGCCGCGGTTCCCTTCCGAAAACCCACCTCAACGTTGCGCATCGTGATGAACGAAACCTTCCTCCCCGAAAAGATCTTGAGGTCGAAGAGGGCCTGAAGCGCAGTGGTAAGAGCAGGCTGCGACGAGATCTCTCCGGGCGCTTGTTGCTCAGCGCGTTCCGCGGCAGCGGCCAGCGGTAATTTGATCTGTACCCCTTGTAACACTGCCTCGTTGAACGCCCCCAAGCGGAGCGTTCCAAGCCTCTTTTTCTCAATCAGCACCCGGTTGACATGGATCTCGAATTCGGGGTCCGGCGGATATCCGCGGAGCACGATTCCGCTTGCGACGACGTTAGACGCCTCGGGCGTGTGGGCGGACGCTATCGTCGCTGGACGGGAACCGGCAAACCGTTGCTCGTGAACGGTTTTGATAACGGCCAGCAAAATTGTTATGGCAACCACGGCGCTGGCGGCTGCGAGAATGGTCACGCTGCGTATCTTCATTAGCCTTCTACCTCAACTCCCGGAGGAGGACACAGGTCTCCGACCCGAATGTCACCTTTATATAGATAATTGTATGCCGTAGCAAGTTGCTCTTCGAAAACTGCCCAAACTGGAGAATATGCTTGACGCCGTATTTCCTGGACAGATAATATCTCACGTGAAGTCGGCTGCGTCTGATGACGCCCGGCATTCATATTTCGAACCTGGGAGGATCCTCATGGCGAAGAGAATCGGCAAATGGACTGCGTTGGCACTTGCGTGCGCGCTGTTCTCGCTGTTGACAGTCTTTTCCGCATCGTGGTGGGCCAGCGCGGCTCCGGCGGATGTCCTGTTCGACGAGGGGCGGGCGAAGCTCGAAGACTTCATGATCAGCGAGAATCCCAATGACCTCATCGCCGCCGATCAGAAGTTCCAGGACGCGCTCGCAGAGGATGAGAACCACTACGGGGCCTGCTTCTATTACTCGATAACCCGCCTTTGGCTGCTGCCGTTCGACCCCGACATCGAAGACATGATGGACGATTTCGGGATTGTTGACTTCGTGGTTCCCGATGTGCTTCCGACCGACAGTCCCACCTCCGGAGAAGTCATCGACCTGTTAGTGACGAAGTTCGCGTCGGAAACCAGCGGCCCCGACAGCGCCCTCGAGTACCTGGGGAGGATACCTGACGACTGGACGGGCGTTACGGTGACGACGGCGGAATTTCCCATGGATGAGGACGCCAAAGTGGCCGCGGCCGAAGCGAGGGCGTTCGCGGCGGGAATCAAAGCACTGCAAGGAGTGCTGTCAGTACTGTGGGGAATAGACCTGGATGTTGACATCGATGAGATCTGGAATTCCGAGACCACCCAGATTAACTCCCTACTGGCCGCGTACCCCGACCTCCTGACGATGAGAAGCCCTGGGGGCCGTGGGGCTCTTGAAAACGCCAGAACTCTCCTCCTGGCCGCCATAGACCTGGCCGGGGACTGCGTAGACCTGGTGGAGCTGAGAACAACGCCGGACAATTGGATGATGTATTTCGAGGACCCTGACGACATCCAGGAAGTCCGGGCTGACCTCAGCGAGGCGGAGAGTTTCCTGAGTGGCACGGTGGTGCTTGATCCTCTCGACATTGAGGACTTCGACCGCGATACGAATTTCGATCTGACGAAGTTCTTCACCACCCTCGTTCCGCGTTCGGTGCTGCCCCAGTTCGACGCCGAGAGCGAACCCCTTGAAGGCACGTTCCCCGACCCCACCATGGCCGGCATGATGCCGGATACGACCCAGGGATGGTGGACTGGGTTCTTGCGGGACGAACCCGATTGGTTGTGGTGGGACTTTCAGGCGCCCGACGAAGTGGAGATTAACTGGAGCCAAACCGACTATCCGGCTCCCGACTTCGTGAGGTACCGCGTTTACAGGTCACAGACCGAGCTTGTAAACGAAGACTCCACGCAGGTGTTCGAATCGACAAGCGCCGCGCAAACCACGTTTACTGACCAGGTACCGACCTCCTACGAAAAGTACTACTACCGGATATACGTTTACTACGAACCGGATGACCCATTGGGTCCCGGTACATACTCTGCAAAAAGCTTCAGCTGGATCATTGACGTAGACTTCGATTATTTCTTCAGGTGGTACTCGATCTCGCCTCAATTTCCGACAATGAGCCCGGGCGAATACCTCCACTTCACAACCGACAATCCGGAAGGCGGCACGTGGGTGTTTGCTTACAACAATACCGGCGGGTCCATAGACCCTGTAACGGGTGTATATCGGGCTGGTTCCGACCTGCAAGCCCCGGTCGAAGTCGATGGGATAGAGGTAGGCAGCCCGCACGGCTACGCGTACACGGAGGTGGACGTGGAAGAGCAGAAACGACCGCCAGGACAAACCGGGCCAGCCACGAGCATGGACCTTGACGGTGGAGGGCTAGGGCTTTCGGATGTCATCATGATGCTGCGGTACGTTGTTGGTATCGGCACTCCGTCTCCGGAAGAGGTCGCGGCGGGAGACTTCAACGTAAACGGAGACATAGACCTCGCGGACGTGATAAATGCGCTGCGCGTAGTCTTCGGCCTTCCACCTATATTGTGAAGGGGCTGCCAAAACCGGAACACAATTCTGCAAGCAGGATAGTCTTCCGTCTTCTTGCCTCTGTGGGGTGCCGGTCCCTCCTGAAAATCCCGTCCT
>CAZUUK010000259.1:0-3032 GCA_964622675.1 uncultured Planctomycetota bacterium
ATCCTGGTGCGAGTCCTCTAGCAGAGGAAGAGGAGGAACAGATGAGTCAAAGAGCAAAGATAGTCTGGATGGAGGTAGAGACACGCGTCGAGCCGGATAGCCTGGATGTCTACGTGGATGTGTTTGCGGACGAGGATGTGCTGCCATTTTTCAGAGCGATCTCGAATGAACATGCATGGCGTCCCGTTTTTTGGTGCAGCCACAACCAGGGAGCAACGATCTTATGCCCCGGTTTTGTATCTTCCTCTCGCTTTATCAGCGCGACAGGGCGTGCGCGTAATCTAGTTCGACACGTCCAAGATGTAGAGGTTCTTGTCGCGAAATTCAACGATGCGCCGTCAAACGAAAATGAGGAGACAACCAATGGAGCGATTACCGAGGCAGCAGGAGTCTCCGCCTGAGCTCGATTGGCCGGCGGCGAAGGCGGAGGCATTGCGCGGCTGGGGCGACGAGGTGGAGCGGATTATGGGTGAGGATGAGCGGGCACGCGATGTTTACACAGCGCTTCTCCAGGGACGGCCAGATGAGGCTTTGCAAATCGTGGAGGAGATACGCGAGGACGCGATTGACGCAGTGGTCCGAAAGCATCCACACGAGTTCGCGGAGTATCAATTATGAAAGGTCTATTCGACGGTAGGTTTCAAAAGACGATTGCATTTTGGCCAGCATTCGACAAACGCCATCCTGAGGCAAAGAAGGATTATGGCATAGCCGGAGTGAGAATCTTCTTTGCTCTGAGAGGGCCGAAGGGAGCGGTGACGTTTAGCCTCTTTACAGGTTGGATGCTGCCTCATGTTATCAACGAATGGATGATGGAAGAACCAAAACTTGATCGATTTCATTATACGCCGATGCCCGCTGGACTAGACTTTCACAAACCGGCAATTCTTGCGGATGGTGATG
The DNA here is from genome assembly GCA_964622675.1 of uncultured Planctomycetota bacterium. Taxonomy (GTDB): domain Bacteria; phylum Planctomycetota; class DG-23; order CAZBND01; family CAZBND01; genus CAZUUK01. The sequence goes on from CAZUUK010000259.1 coordinate 904, forward strand.
ACGTAACCGCGAAAGAATGCGAATGGCTCGGCGGTAGCCCATGTTATTGCGGTGGTGCAATATTGCCATCAGAAGAAGTATTCGAGTTGCTCGTATCTCAGGGCGAGGAAGCTGTCTGGCGATACTTGCGCGGATACTACGAGGAAATATTCAATCAAGATGACAGCTAACAGGCGAGCTATAAGAGATGCTGCCTGGGCGATCTTTTGGGGCGTGAACGTAGCCGCGTGGCTCGCTCGCGCCTTTCGTTTAATCCCGTAAAGGGAGAGGAGGAGGAGGATGAAGTTACTGACGAAGGCCGAGCCGGAAATGGCCAATGCGAAGATTGGTCTCTTGGGATTTGCCGGGGCTGGAAAGACATTCACCGCTGGCCTGATTGCGGCGGCGTTGGCAAAGCTGATAGGAGCGAAACAGATCGCGTGGGTAGACACGGAAACGGGAAGCGATTTCCTGCTCAAGATGTTCGAGGAAGCGGGGCTGGAGGTCTTCCGCAGCAAGAGCCGTGCCTTTGGGGACCTCTTGACAGTCATCAAGGAATGCATAGAAAGCGGCGTTCAGATACTAATCGTGGACAGCGTTACGGCTATCTGGCGTGATCTGTGCGACGCCTACGACGAGAAACTGCAGCGGGGAGGCCGGCTGCAATTCCAGGATTGGGCGATTCTAAAACGCGAGTGGCGCCAGTACACGGATATGTTCGTGAACGCGCCGATTCACATCCTCGTCTGCGGCCGTGCCGGCTACGAGTACGACTACGATTTCAATGCGGACGGGACGAAGGACCTGATCAAGACCGGGACTCGAATGAAGGTCGAGACGGAGTTTGGGTTTGAGCCGTCTTTGGTCATTGAGATGGAACGAATCACGGAAAGCCAGGCGGAGCTCGAAGAGGCCCGGGGAGACAAGAGGAAGAAGGCGGCCTTCAAGCCGAAGATCGGGAGCAAGTGGATACATAGGGCGCATGTGTTGAAAGATCGCGCCGACGTGATTGACGGGGAGGTGTTTGACGATCCGACCTTCGAGAATTTCAAGCCGCATTTCGACGCCTTGAACATCGGCGGCAAGCACGTCGGACTAGACACAAGCCGGGACAGCTCGGACCGATTCGACGTGGAAGGCCGCCCCGACTGGAAGCAGAAGCAGGTGAGGCGGGAGATCGCACTGGAGGAGATAGGGAACCAGCTTGTCGAGCTGGCGCCAGGGAGCACAGGGAAGGACAAGCAGTTCAAGATCAAGGCGATGAAGGAATTCTTCGGCACGTCGAGTTGGAAGCGGATTCAAGAGCAGGTGGCGCTTGAGAAGGTCGAGCGAGTGGCGAGACTCATCGAGCCCTTTGCGCGAGTATTCGTCGAGCGCTGTGAGGATGAGCAGTATCAGGCGATGAAGGCTGAGGACCAGATACATGAAGCGTGGCAGGCGGTGCGGAAGGAAGAAGTGGATGAAGCATCAGCGTAGAAAGGCGAGCAAGGAGAGTGGCGCGTAGGCGGATGCTTGACGGGAAAATTTGGGACGACCCGAAGGTGCGGAAGCTAAGCACTGAGGCGGTTCTGCTTCTTGTGTTTTTGATTACGGACGCGGATGACGAGGGCCGAAATTGGGAGGCGCCTAAGGAATGGGCGTACCGGGTGTTCGGGGATAGAAAGGTGAACGTAAGTGAGTTGGTTCGCGAGCTTAGCCGGCGGCGGCTAATTAAGCGCTATAAGGCTGAAGGTAGACGTGCGATTTTTCTCCCAGCGTGGTTCCAGAATCAGAAGCTTTCCCACCCCATACCCTCCTCGGTCCCACTTCCAACTAGCAAACTACTGGCAAACTACCCGCGCTATACACACGCACTCTATAACTTTTATACGACCCAGGCAGAGTCGAATCGGACTGAATCCTATCGTCCTAAGTATCGACACCTACTAGTACTTCTGGCGAAACGCCTTGATGGGAATGTCCGGACACCGTCCGGACACCGTCTCGCCATTGTCCGGCCAGTGGCTCCCGTAGATTAGGTTAGATTAAGAGAAATAACACCGAAGTGCGCGCGCACGCGCGTGAAGGCGCTGCGCGCTTGAGAGAGAAAGAGAAGAGGAGGCGAAGATGAAAGACTACGAAGTGATCCTTGACGTTAGAGACTTTTGTGC
>CAZUUK010000260.1:0-618 GCA_964622675.1 uncultured Planctomycetota bacterium
CAAGAGGTGATTGGGTTGCAGGAATGGATGGAGACGATATTTCGCATCCAGACCGGTTGAAGGCGCAAATTGATCTGCTGCGTTCTAATCCAGGATGTGTACTGTGCGGCACCAAGTATGGGTACATTTCGCCCAGGGGACGTGTTGTGCAATGGCGTTTTGAGCTTAGCAATAGGGCGTTAACGCCATCTTTGCTCAGCAAGAGTATGAGGTGTGCCGATGCCTCTATGGTTTTTCACCGGAATCTGGCTATTGACGTTGGGCTTTTTGATGTAGATATTCCAATGAATGAGAAGTCCTTGTGGTATAAATTGCTCAGACGAGGGACCGGCTTTTTGCTTGAATCTTGCTATTACTTCGTACGGCTTCGTGAGGGGAGTGCGAATATTGGTCAGCTTGGAGGTGCTCGGCGTAGGAGGGCTGTATGCAAGCGCTATGATCCTGAGGGCTATGAAGCTAAGTACGGCAATTCGCCCGTATCTTCGGTTCAAGCGTTGCAGCTGAAGGGAATTAGGAAGAAATTATGGATCTATCGAGCAGCTGGCGATTATTCCAGCGCTCTATCTTGCGTTATGGAAGCGTGGAAATCACAGCCCGCCAGAGTAGCCTTCTATGTTC
>CAZUUK010000260.1:628-3021 GCA_964622675.1 uncultured Planctomycetota bacterium
ATTTGCAGATCTTGTTTTGTACAGGCCCGAAAATGATGTAGTAGCTCGGTTCCTAAGGAGCTTTGGCCTCAAGGTTTAGTAGATGCAAGATTTGAGTATGGGACGGTATCGTCATTGAGGGTGCGGTTTGCTCGGTGTCTATGTAGTCGCTGTGCTGGTGTGCGGCTCGAGTCCAGGCACGACAGTTATCGCAACAGTTCTAAAAGCACAGCGCTAGGGAACATGGCATCGTCAGGTTTATGTCCTTAATGGGGGAGGGTACAGCGTGGTTTGAAGAGGGAAACAAGCTGCTACCTCGGCAGTCTGACGATCGTGTTGAAGGTGTACTATTTTCCAGAGTGGAGAGGGAGTATTGTGGGTTTTGCGGCGTTTGCTATGAGGGCATAGCAAACAAACAATACGATTTCGTTTTTGTCGATAGCTTAGTAGTAGCGACCGATAGATTTTATCAGAAAGCAGGCAAAGGAAAGGAGTTGGAAGTAGCATGAGGGTCTTCATAGCAGGAATTGACGGGTATCTGGGCTGGCCTTTGGCTCAGCACTTAATTAAACGCGGGCATGAAGTTGCTGGGGCAGACAAGTTCCTCCGGCGTCAGTGGGTAAGTGAAATGGGAAGCCGCAGTGCCATTCCTATTTGCTCTATGCTGGAACGATTGACCGCCTTAAAGGAGAACTTTGGAACAGAGGTCCTGTTTCGCGAAGGCGACCTGGTAGACTATGAGTATGTGGACGCTTTCTTTCGAGAATTTCAACCTGAAGCGATTGTCCACCTGGGCGAATGTCCCTCTGCCTCTTACTCGATGATTGACGTGCATCATGCCGTGTGGGTACAGAATAACAATCTCACGAGCACATTGAACATACTCTTTGCCATGCGTGATGTCTGCCCGGCTGCGCAGCTGGTTAAGCTGGGGACGATGGGCGAGTACGGCACTCCCAACATTGATATTCCTGAGGGTTTCTTTACGATCGAGTACAGGGGTCGTACTGACACACTCCCTTTCCCGCGTCAAGCAGGGAGTTGGTACCACCAGACTAAGGTGCATGACAGCAATAATGTTTTGTTTGCCTGCAAGATTTGGGGGCTGTGCTCTACAGATGTTATGCAAGGTGTGGTTTTTGGTACTCAGATTGACGAAATGATGGATGATGAGCGACTGTCAACACGCCTGGACTTTGACGAGGCATTTGGCACGGCAGTGAATCGTTACTGTTGCCAAATAGTAATTGGCCATCCCCTGACACCCTTTGGTAAAGGTCATCAGCGACGTGGTTTCCTGCCATTGAGGGATTCAATGCAGTGCCTGACGCTAGCCATTGAAAACCCACCCAAGGCAGGGGAGTACCGGGTCTTCAACCAGTTCGAGGAAGTCTATGACGTTACTGAGTTGGCTCAAAAGGTCGCTCGGGTGGGTAACGAATTGGGGTTAAATGTGGAAGTGCGCAACCTCGAGAACCCACGTCTGGAGATGGAAGAGCACTACTATAATCCGGACCATCAGCATCTGTTCGACTTGGGCTATCAGCCAACGCATGATGTCGAAACAGAGCTAAAGATCATGCTAGGTGACCTAATGAAATATCTAGACCGTATCGAAGAGCGGCGTGAGGTGCTGATCCCTAGCATTCGCTGGGATGGGACTCGGCGCAAATCCACCTTTCCCAAGTGAGTATCGGGAGCGGCTATTTGTGATCTCAGTGGTAATTCCTGCGCGGGATGAAGCTAACCGAATTGGCCAAACGATTCGGCTTGCTTGCCAGTATGCCGATGAGGTGATCGTCGTGGACGATGGAAGTACCGACGGCACCGCATTTGTAGCAAAAGAAAGCGGAGCACGCGTGGTGCATAATCTCGTGGGACAAGGGTACATTTCTGCCATTAAGCGTGGGTTTCAGGAAGCGAGGGGCGAAATTGTGGTGACGTTGGATGCGGACGGAGAGCATCGCCCTGAAGACATTCCCCGGGTGGTAGCTCCCATTCTGGAGGACAAGGCTGACTTGGTGCTGGGCACTCCTTATCACGCCGGTCGTTGTTCCGAGAGATTTCTGGACTGGCTGACTCGACTGGAAGTAAGAGGAGTTAGCAATACAGGTACGGGTTTTCGGGCGTTATGCCGAGACCTTGCCCTCACATTGGAACTCCGTGGGAAGTGCATTTGTGGCATATCGGTATTGGAAGCAGCAGCAAAGGGAGCACGTCTTGCAGAGGTTCCGATTGAATTAACTTGTATTGACAAACCTAAGCGGATTGCATGGCATCACATACCCCAAGTTTTCTTTGTGCTACGCTGGCTTATAAGAGCTAGGTGCAGGGGCAACCAAACAACTGAATCAGGGATTTGAGTGTGCCAATGGTGGAACCAATTCATTGGGCGTAGCCAAGTAGTTCACTGT
>CAZUUK010000261.1:0-3014 GCA_964622675.1 uncultured Planctomycetota bacterium
CGATAGATAGGGTGTAGTGTTTCATGACTGCTCCCCCTTGGCCCGGGCGATGGCGGGACAGGCTTGCCCCAGGGCGATAAAAAGTTTCTCCCGTGCGTCGCGCGTGTGGTTATCCCACTCTCCATCCTTCTCGTTTCTGCGAATGATGCTGTTGAGAATCGCAAGCGACTCTTGGATTTTGCGGACCATGCCTTCCGCCGCCTCAAGCAGCTCGTCCCGCTGCGCCTTCGTTTCCGGTGCGGCGGCGATCAGGGCGGCGTCGGCAGTCACGTTGCTATCAGGATCGCCCCAAACGATTGCGATCTCGTAACCCTCGTAGCGCTTGCCGAATACCCCGACGCTCCCGGTTTGAATGTCGATCGGGCCCGCTTCCCACGGTCCCGGCGTATACTTGCTCTCGTTCATGCTCTTTCCTTTCGTTGGGATCATTCCCGGTTCAATGAGCCGCGCCCCCGGGCGACGCGGCCGGTTGAGCCGGGAGGCTAGTCTTTCCATCGGTTGACTTGTACTCGATGCACGGCCTCGGAGTGGGGGTAGCCGAGCCAGCAGCTCGAGCATCGGCTGTTGTAACCTTTGTGAATCGGCTCGGTGTCGAATTTGCCAGACTCGAGGACGCGGGTGATGCGACCCTGACAGCCGTCGGAGCGGGTGTAGTATTCTGCTGCGCTTATCACTTTCATGACGCACCCCCGGCCGGCTTGACCTGACAGCGGCAGAACACAGCGGACGACCCGCGGCGCTTTTCGGTGCGCCTCTCGCCGGTCTTTTTGTCCTCGACTTCCCGGGAGTAGAACAGCGGCAGCCGGATCGACTTTTCCCCACGCTGCACCTGGAACCCCTGCGCTTTCCAGCGCTTGTATGTGAATACGTCCTGATACGGCTGGCAGTCGCACTCCAGCGCGGTCAGTACCGCGATGGTGTTCGGGAGCGATGCGCCGTCGAAGCGTCGGGCATCGTCCGCGGTCATTTGCTCGGTTGCTCGTTTCATCGGGTGTCCTTTCGTTTGGGCCGTAGCCCGGTTAGCTTCTCGTGAATCCGAACCCGAGTTGGCAATCGCCACTCGGATCGGTGTTGCAGTATCCCAGCTCTTTGTCGGTATAATCGAACAGGTTGGTGCTCACTACCTCGAGCAGCCCGCGCGACTCAGCCCAGCGGATCGCCTCGAGTTCGGTAGCGTGCCACTTGCCGAGCCGCCGTGCGCCCTTCCCCTCTTGGGGATAGACTCCCCAGCGTACCCGGGCCTCAAGGGGATCCGCTTTCGGGTCGATCGGTCGTGACTCGATTGTGACCTTCACGGCTAGTACCTCGCCAGGACGCGAGCGGCGCGCCCCCTGTCATTGTTACTGGTACACTGCATGCACTGGTACTGAGTCAGGAACTCCCCATCCACCGAGTAGACTCGGTATCGGGCAGTCTCTCCATGGGCCAGCTCGCGGTTGCAGCTGTAGCAGGTCTGGATTGACCGCAGCGAGTCTACCCACGTTTCGCGGATCATCTTGTAGGCCGGCTTCAGATACTCGGCCGCGTAGGCTTCGCCGTCGTCGGGGCCTTCCATCGGCTTGGAAGTGCAGGGGCACAACGGTGGGCCGTATTCATCTAGCCACGTTCGGGTAGTCCTCACAGTGTATCCGCAGAAGCCACACTGGCATTTCAGCATGCGCGTGGATTGCTTGCGCCGCGGCTTGCCATCGGTTGTGGTGGGCGCGGGAGCGGCCATCGGGTGTCCTTTCGTTTGGGTCGATCCCCATTGACAGCCAGAGTGTATCCCACTTCTCTGGATAGCGCAAGTCCCTATTCATAGATATTTCGGCCACCGGCGAAATAACTTGAGCCCGGATTGATAGGCTGACTCTATCGATACGGCTGATGTGATAGGCGAGACTTGACTAGCGCTCCCGGCTGTGGTATCGGGGCTAGTATGGGTGAGCCCAGCAACCTGCCTGCCATCCCCAACCTCCCGCCGCTACCGGAGCACTGCCGAGATGCGTGGGCTCGACTCGAGCGGGATATGTCGGACTGTAAGACCCGGTGCGGGCTGCGGTATCTACTCGCGGGCTGGACCTATCGCCAAGCGGCTGCCGCAGCAGGGCTAGTATCAGAGAGCCCGCTATCCGATGCAGTGGTAAGGCATGGACTCGGCAGCCTAGTCCATCGCACCGATCGGGTGGTAGAAAACCACCGCAAGATCGCAGTGCTGGCGACTGAAGACCTCATCCGTCGAGCTGAGAGCGGCGATCTTGAGAACGAGTCGGCACGAGACGTAGCTGTGGTCAGTGGCGTCTCTACTGATAAGGTGCTCGAGTGGGAGAAGAAGCAGTCGCAGCCCCAAGAGGCCCTGTCGTTCCTGCAATCGGTTGCCGGTGAGCTCGCCGAGCGGGGGCTGCGCTTGGATGTCAGCTTGCGTCCCGAGCGAGAAGAAGGCGAGCGTGTAAACGCTCAGGTCGTGAAGGTGGGGACTGTGCGCTAGGGGCGCATTGTGCCAGAACGCCCCCGCAAGCCCCAATCCACGCCGCACCGCGTCATCCCGCGGGGCATCCCAGCGCTAGACAGCCGCCTTTCCCCCAGGGATCGTGCCCGAATTCACAGCAGCACTGTAAGTAGCCGGATTCGCTAGCTATCCCGCGGGGAACTACGTCCGATAAGATGTATTATGTCAACTAGCCCCCGTGGGGAGCTGCTTGCGCTCGTCCTAGCGTGCCGCAGTGCGTCATCGAAGGGGGGCTAGGGGGGGGTCCGGGGGTCGCCGACACCGACAGTCCCCCCCGCCCATCTTCTTACTCAAATATGTTTTATTTCAGCAAAAGGGCGGAGGCTTAACAAACCACAGGTGGGCCTCGATACCCGAGCCGCCCCATCCAACGACACCGATGAACGGCTTAGTGTCATCGAATTCCGGCTGCCACAGCGGGTCGGCACCAACGGGGATGGGGTCGTTCACTGCACCGCCACACACCGCCCGGTACCGCCGCCGCGGGGTGCAGTACAGGCGCAGCCGGTGAAGCACTGGGAGGAGT
>CAZUUK010000262.1:0-3010 GCA_964622675.1 uncultured Planctomycetota bacterium
GTGCCTATACAGCACGTCTCCGGAGGTGTGGCCTAGCTCGTAGGCCGTAAGCGCCGCGTCCCGGTGCAGGGCGAGGTGGTACGTGGCGAAGCTATGGCGCATCGCGTCGTGGGGCCAGTGCTCGATACCGGCGAGACCCCGAAGGGTGGTGAGGCGTCTGATCCGGGCCTTCTCGGCCACGGGGCTGATAGGCCCCCGTTTCGCCCCATAGACGCTTAGCCAGGCACGTAGGTTGGCCGAGACGGTGACATAGCGCTGGTTCCTGGTCTTGGCCGCGGCAGGGCTCACGTGGACGTGTTCGGCGGTGATGCTGTGCCAGTCGAGCCTCATCAGCTCACCGGGCCGGATACCCGCGAATAGGCCCAGCGCGAGGAACGCGCAGAGTTCTGGAGCGTGCTCCTCGGCCTCCCGGAGCAGCTCATAGACCTCCTGGACGGTCAGGATGCCGGGTAGCGCGTCATCGACAACGGGCCGGGTAATGGCCGTGGCTGGGTTGTCAGGTGTATAGCCCATCCGTACGCACCATCCGAACAGGTTGCGGAAGGCGCGGCGGTAGCCGTCCCGCGTGTGGCCTATGTATTCGTTGCCGTCGAGCCAGGCGACCAGGGCGGCACCGTCGATGTGGCCGATGGGCCTCTCCCCCATGCCCGCCACGAGTCCGTTTAGCTGGGAGCGGAGCATATAGATCGACTTCGGGCGCAGCCCCGCCTTGCTCTTCTCCTCTAGGAACCGGGTTACGGCATCCTGTAGCGCCATCCCGCCCTCGTGCCGGGGTCCTGTGCGGAGATAGTGGTCTACGGCTTGGGTCAGCGTGACCCCCTCGGGGAGCTTGGCGAGGGCGTGAACTGCGTCGCGCCGGTCCTCTGGGTTGAGTGGCGCAATCGTACTCCGCAACTCGATATCGGTTCGGTCAATCTATGCGCGGGCCTGGGCCTCTGTCTTGAGGGCTTTGCGGTAGCGCTGCTTCCTATGGTTCACCTCAGCCCGGAACGTGCCGTACCTTGTGGGACGGATCACACCACATTTGTAGTAAATGGTCACGAAAGCGCCGCTTTGACGGCCCCGAGCACGGCGCGGCGTTGCTTCGGCGACATGACGGGCCACTCGAACACGAGCTGCATCAGGTCTGCCGGCAACGGAATATTGATCTCGATGTCAATCTCGAACGGCGTACAGTCAAGTGCTTCGGCTAGACGTAGTACGTAGCCCGCGTTAGGCAGACACCGGCCACTCTCCCAGTGGCCTACTGTTTGCTGGATCACGCCGAGCTCGGTCGTTTTCGTTGTAGGCGGCCCGTCCTTCCCGCGTTGTGGTAATGACCTGAGCCACGGCTGGCGTAAGATCTGCCCCGCTTCTCCGGATGTCCACGACCCACCGCTGTACGGCAGCCTCGATGGCCGCTCTTGTGGTGGCACGTGGAACACCCCCTCCCTCAAAAACCGAGACGGTCTTCTGGCTCACCCCTATCTGCTTTGCGGCTTCTTTCTGGGTGACCTTCTGATGACCCCGAAGGGCCATCCATTGCTCACGTAAAGCATCTAAATTGTTCGTCGAATCAAGCATAACACCCACTATCTTGGCATTTGGGCAGTCATAAGTCAAGGGGCACCAAACAGTTATACTTTAGAAGAAGAAATTTTCCTTTTTTACTTGCAATTATTGTCTAGGCATGTTAAAGTATTCGATAGAGGAGGCCCAGAAGCCATGACTCGATTTGCAAACAAAATTCGCGAAGCCCGGACAGCGGCGGGATTGACGCAGAGTGAACTCGCGCGGGCGCTGGAGACGAGTGAGAGCCAAATCTCGAAGTGGGAGAACGGCGAAAACGAGCCGCGCGCCCATACCCTCGAGAGGATGGCCGTCGCCCTCCACAGGCCTGTGGGCTTCTTTTTCGACCCCGCGCCCGCGCTGGTGGATGGAGGCATGCCCACCGATGCTTAGGCTCAAGACAGAAGCCCCGATCCACGACACGTTGACAGGATACGACTTCACGAAAGACAAAGCTCTACCTATCCGCAAGGCTATCCGCCAGAAGTGCCTAGAGTGCCAGTGCGGCAAGTTGGCCGAGGTACGCCGCTGCCAAATCACGGACTGTGCCCTCTGGCCGTGGCGGCTGGGGCGCGGTGTGGTTATTGGAATGGACGGTGCCGAGCCAATCGTCCGCCTGCGCGACATTTCAGACGCGCAACGCGAGAACCTAAGGAAAGCGTCGGCGGCGAAGGAGTTAGTCTCAAAATGAACGTACTGGCTGTTGGTAGAGACGAAATTTGGGCACCCACCCCTCCCCTGTGGGGTCGTTGGGGATATAAGGGTGTTACCCTGGACAAGGCGATTGGAAATGATGCAGAGATTTTGGACTACTACCGGGACCCTTGCGGCCATGTCCAGGTCCGCGAGCACGCGACTGAGGATGCTTGATATGTGTTCGGGCTCCTTCATATAGAAATTATCTACTAGGGGTTTGTCGAAATGGTTAACAGTTTTCGACAGAGGGACGCACAGAACCAGCAAGGGTTTACGAAGGCGCTACGCGGGGACGTGTACGGCGCACAGCTCGAGGGTGGCACGGTCAACGACATGATGACGGAGGTCCACCCGTGAACACATACTCCTTGTTTATCAGAGACACCCACCAGCGCCGGGGATGCGCGCCCCTCCTCACAAACGGCCCCAAGCCCACCGGGAGCGGCTTTGCAACTTATGCGCCGGTGCTCCCTTCGGCGCAACACCTCGCCGCATCCCCGGCGCTCTACTTTATTCTCTTTCTGCTTCGCGGACTGGCTGCCGCGGGGTTTGCCTGGCGGGCGTGTGTTTGTAGTGCGAGGCGGCCCGTCAGGCTTTACTTCAACCACAAGGGCCGCTTGAGGCCAACGTGTGATGCCCTGGCCGGGAGGCGTGATATCCCGGCACACATTTGAATCGAGTTTGCCGTCCGCACTTCGGGGAAGTAGCCAGAGAAGGGCGCGGTCCCGTAGGGGCGATCCTAAAGGCCGATGCAGGGGCTAGAGGG
>CAZUUK010000263.1:0-3007 GCA_964622675.1 uncultured Planctomycetota bacterium
TGACCGTCACGCCGGCCGTGGTGTGAGGCACGAACACGATGCAGACGCCCTCTTCGACGCCGGTGGTCGAGACGGCGTCCTGGACCTCGGAAGTGATGTCGATGAACTCGGTTCTCTTGCTCGTTCTGACGCTGAAGCTCTGCATTCGCGTTTATCTCCTACTGGCAGAGGCAACAAGAAGGGCCATGGCCGGCCGATCCCTGTGCATATGAAGAAATGGCATCCGCGCAACCCTTGCTCCAGTTGTGATGGCTACGCGCCCGATTCCGAGAGTTGAATCCGCTCTGCCAAACGGAGTTGCATCTCGGCCAGCAGCTGGTCGTAAGTCGTCAGCTTGAGCCCATGTTCGTTCGTGGATTTCAGCCATCGCCACTGGTCATGCGGTATCTGCGGCTCTCTACCTATGACCAGGCGCAGTGAGGGAGCACAGTACTCTATCCCCTCTGCAGCTAGCCGTCGTCTCACACGATCTTGGTTCAGGATGCGAGCGTAGTTCCTCAGCTGCTGGATCGCTGCAGGCACCTCGTAAGCAAGTACCGGAGCATCCCTGTACGTCCCCGTGAGCTTCACCGGGCGCTTCAGCTCGACAAGCTCCCAGTCACGTTCGATGCTGTCCCTGAGGTAGATGTCCAGACGTCGCTCTTTGCCGGCGATGTCCAGCTCGGGAAACCGAAGCCAGAGCTGCGGCTCTATGCGGTCGTAGCGGAAACCGAACACCTCTTGATAATGCGCGACAATGAACCTCCCCAACTTCCGCTCGGGAGCTCCTTCACGCACAAGCTCCTCAAACTCAGCGACTGCCTCCGCCGCTGACACCATCTTCGGAACGAAAACCGGCTCGCAGGGGTCCTCGCTCTGCCTCAGCACGCCAGAAGTGAAGGCCGCCTCCGCGCCGAAGGTGGCAATAGCGGGGGCTTCTTCGCCCACGACAATCGCCAGGCCGTCCCTGTGCGTCTGCACAAACCGTTGGAACACTTCCGCAGTGTGCCCCGCACTGAGGTCCACGAAAGAGTCGGGGCAGCCGATGAGCATTTGCTCCAGGTGCCATTCATCGAGCAGAGCCTCGTATCTGGGAAAGATGTGCTCCTCGTAGAACTCCCTGGCGAAACCGCCGCCGTTGAGAAGGAAGCCAACCCGCCGCAGCTTATGGACCTCCTTCAGCTCAGGGGCAGCGAACCCGAAGTATCCGATCTCACCCTCGTATAGATTTCTGACCTTCTGGAGCCTCCGCAGCAGTTCGGGGTCAGCTACGTTCAGGTCCGCTGGCTTGTGGAATAGCTCAAGTGGAAGGTAGTGCGTTAGAAAGACCGTGTGCACCGTGCCACCGTAGGAGTGTCTCCACTCCTGGTAGAACACTCCATTACCAGCCTCTGTCAACGGATGCAGTGGCTCCTCAGAATCACGCCATTTCTCGAGGATGAACTCCTCGAAGGCATGTTTGCTAAGCCGGGACAGGAGTGTGGTCAGAAGGTCTTTGTCCATGTCGACTTACTGCACTGAGGAAGTCTTTGAGTAACGATGTCGCTCCATGGCCAGCAACCCGTCCAGTCGCCCGCGGGCTGCAAAGGCTCGGAGCCCTCAAAGGTCTGCAGCCGTCACGCGCAAGGACGCATGGGGCCGTCACTTAGAAGCTAGCGCGAGCCACGGCGGTACTCGATTCGGTGGCCGTGAGAGCACGTGCCCCCGAACCATTCCTCCCGGAGGCCCAGGGGTGATCCCTGTGAGCGAGAAGGACGTTCGTCTCCACCACTGACAGCTCGGGCCCAGACTCCGCCTCGAATCACTCGCCGCGTTCCCTTGTCAGAGAGCCAATAGACCATAGATGGCCAGGGCCACGTCCGCCATGAAGAAAGGTAAGAGATGAGAGCACAACCCGCGCCGGAAATGCGGTAACTCGTTCCAACAAGCATCGTGATCTAACGACCATCGCACGAGACGCTGCTCACCAGTCGAGGCACCGCTTTCCAGTGTGACGTTGTCAAGTCCGATACGCTTTTCGATCCGGCACTTGAGCGCGCGGCTTTCTGCCAGACGATGATGCGCATAAGAGGTGTAGAAAATGCTGCTCAAAGCAAGCACACAGAGCCCAACTTTGATGGGTACCCTAGCCGACGCGCCGCTGTCGCTCAGGCCGAACACTATGAGGGCAAACATGGCGCCTGTAAACAACATTACGTTCAGCCACTCGCGGTTACGATATCTCGTGACCTCCTGCGCAACACTCGCGTACAGGGCAAGTACAACCTTCAGGTCGCGTTCTTCATTGTCCATGGTAGCCTTCCTCCACGATATGGAACCGATACAACAGCAGGGCGCAACCGTCCGCTCGCTGATTACGGTGTCCCCATATGACGCTCATTCTAGATCGTAAACCTTCAGGACTTCGTCGCCGTAGTGGTTGATGACCTTGAAGGCGATCTTGGCAGTCTCCGGCTTGTCGAAGGGGCGGCTGACCGTGGAGTAGAGGCTGGCCCACGCGCCCTCGTCAATCTCCGCCCGCAACGCCTCAGCCAACGTCTGTCGCTCCGCCTTGGCCCGACGCCCATGCCAGGATTATACGCCCTAGGTGTAGCTTGTCCAGCGATTCCCTCACGCGCCAGGCGTTCGCCCCGCAGAAACCGGATTGGCAAGTGGTGAATCTCCAACACGGCCTGGGGGGGGTTCTTCTTGACTGTGCCGTGACGTTGTGCGGACAATGAGCGCGTGGACTGCTCCGGAGGACATCCCGGCGGCGAAGTGATCCTCGTCAGCGCCTGCCTGTTAGGACTGCCGACGCGTTATGACGGCGGCCATTGCCGAAGCGCGGAGGTCGCTGCCCTGGCCGACCGACATTGCCTGGTGCCCGTCTGCCCGGAGCAGCTCGGCGGCCTAAGCACGCCGCGCCCGCCTTCGGAAATGGAGCATGGCGACGGATCGGACGTGCTGGACGGCCGGGTCCGCGTACTGAGCGCCGAGGGCACGAACGTCACCGATAACTTCGTTCGTGGCGCGCGGGCCGCCGCGGAGA
>CAZUUK010000264.1:0-2969 GCA_964622675.1 uncultured Planctomycetota bacterium
TAATGCCCGTGCGTCTCGTAATACCGCTCTCGCGCCTCACGCTCGACGCGCTCCTCGAGGATGACCTTCGCCTCCCAGAGGTGTAGTCGCACTTGCTTCACGAGTCCGGCGGCCCTCAAGCCGGCCGCCGCGATTCCTGGCGTTGTCTCGTCTATTGCGGCCAGAATCTTGCGGCCATCGCCAGACTGCGCCAAAGCCGCGCGAATATCGGCGTCCTTGGTTGCCGCCTGGAGTGCTTCAACTGCCGCCGGGAAGTTCTTCCTACGCCACGCAAGCCAGAGTCCAAAAACCAGCTTCACGAGCGCGCTGATTGCGGCTAGTACTGCGAGGACATCAGCCAGCGGTAGCCGTTCAGCCTTTTTCGACATGACATTTTCTCCTACAGATTCCGAAGCCAATTGAAAATCTTGTCAGCGGCACCTATCGAAAAGCCCACGCCTGCACCGAAAAGGATCGCGAACATGCGCAGGCCCACTTGCGTAACGACGGACTTGCCGCTCCTCATTTCTTCCTGGCGCATCGTGATCTTTGCCACTTCGCCCTGGAGTACCGCGCTGATGCCGTCAACGACCGCTTGGTGTGCGGCACACACGTTCTCCGCGTTGTTGTGTCTTGAGATACTTTCGATAGCGGACATGTACATATTCTTCTGGGCTTCCAGTGCCGCATCTGCTCGTCTTGATGCCATCTCTACTTCCTCCCAAATCGGCGTCGGGGTGGCTCATTGATTACATAGTGCAGCACCTCATCATCTTCGAGTCCTTGATCGGCGGCGCCGCCCTCCAGGGTCGCCGCCGTTTTTCCGTCTCGCAGTCCCCGTCCATAGTCGTTGTCTTTCGCCATGCTCCACTCCTGTCTTTGACATTGCCCGATGCGCCGCGCACCGGATGGGTTATTCATGGGTCATTCCCGTCCCGACCTGCGCTTCATTGCGCGTTCGCGTTTCCGTCTGAGCCAGCCAGCAAACGATTCTGTGGGCTTTCCTTCCCGCCGCTTCTCGCGTTGCGCCTTCGCCCACTTGTCATGTTCGGTGGGCGGCTTCTTTTCCTCGCCAGCGTGGGAGCCAAAAAGCCCCTTCTGAAACTTCTCGATCAGGCTACGCTCGGCTTTGTAGGCGTCTTCCCGCAGTTGATATTCCTTGCTTAACGCCTCACGGAGCCGCCGGAGCATCTTGCGGTCAATGCTTTTCGTGTCGGTTGCACTCTCGACCGCGTTGATAGCCATTTCCCAGAAGGGCATCGCCATATCAGACAGCTCAGTAACGCCGGTGATAACCGAATTCCAGCGCTTTGCATCATGCTCCTCAATCGCCCAGAGTAGGTTTCTGACGGCAGCCTCAGCGGGATCCAGAATCGCCTCCCCAGCGCCTTCGGGCATGTATGTGCGGAGAGGTGTATAGGGGTTTAGCTTCTTGCCTGAGACGCGCCGGTATATCTCGCCCATGACGTAACCGCCGACAACCATCGAGATTAGCCACCTGGTCCCGCGCCATCGCGCTGCATGGCTTCCACCAGACCAAACCTTGCCTGTCACTTGGGCGAGTCGTTGCCAGTAACTCCGCATGAACGTAAACAGGTTCAACATGATTCGGGCTATGGGTCCTTGTTCTATCGGCGCACGTTGAGCGCGGTCGTACACCCATTGCGTGTTTTCGGTCATCATGCGCGCGATTTCACGTTCAGCCGCTTCATTTCCGCGACTGGCAAGCGTATCAAGACTCTGTTGCCGCTGCAGTGGCTCCAGGTCTCCCAGTTTCAGCCCTTGTGCCAGGCCGCTTGCATCTCGATTCTTACCGACCCAGTATTGTTTCAATACCCGCCGCGCCGAGTTCAGCTTGGCCCAAAAAACCCACAGTCGGTTAATCTTATCGGACTTGGGGTAAAGGCTGTGTTCCCGCAAGAATTGCATGAGTTGCGTATAGCCAGGTGCCCGCACAAGCCCAAGCAAGCGCGGCGGTTCGGCGTACATGAAGAGGTCACGCGCCATCTTGTTCTCTTGGGAAACGTAAGTATCGAAATAGCCCATCTCCTCCGTGCTGAGCGCCTTGTTCTTCGGGTTGATCAAATCTGCGCGGTCGGGATAGAACGCCAAGGGCTGAAAGAGGTTTCGCAGTGCCTTGTCTGGTATCGCAAGGCGGATTCCAATGAAGTCTGAGTAGAGACGGCGCAACCAGCGATAAAGCTTGCCGCCCTGGACCGGATATCCCCGCAACTCGTTGAGAAATGCCTGAATGTCCTCCGCCGTGGCCTGTGGGTTCTCAAAGCGGTTCCAGTTCTCGTCGAATAGACGGCCAACTGACCGCACAATGGGCGATAGTTGAACCAGGCTTCGCATCTGGTGCATATACCGATGTGTTCGTTGCAATAGGGTCTTCTCGTGCGTCTCAAACTCGTTTCCCTGGCGCACCCGGATGTGCCCCTTCGCGTATGTCGTCGGTGACATGCGTCGCAACTGAGTCGTCGGCCGTAGTATCGAGCGTGGCGCGTAGCCACCCTTGATTCGACCCCAAGTTACGGTTTCCAGATAGGTGGCAAGCGGCTCGTATCCGCGTGACTCAAGGATGTCAAGCGCTTTTCTTACATCGGCCTTGGGCGCATCCGGCAGCAACTCGTCTTTGTGATCAACCATCTTCTCGCCGTATAGATCGTAGAGTGTCTGGAATTTGGCCTTTGGGGAGTAGGGTTCGTATTTGGCGAAGAGCTTTACAAGGGCTTCTGCAACCTTTGTCTCGTTTTCGGTTATCTTTGCCGGAGCCTCAATCTCCGCGCCCCCCTTACTCTCAATATATTGGATGATTCGCTTATCAGCCTTCTTGTCCCCCGTCAATCTGCGGATTTCGTGTTGTCCTACGGCACCGACGACCGTTTGCCAGTCAGCTTCAATGTCCGTTTCCATCTTCAGCTTCCGGTTTATCATCATCCGGTAGGCGTCATAAAGCCCCTCGATGCCGGTCTGCCCCTGTAATGACA
>CAZUUK010000265.1:0-2964 GCA_964622675.1 uncultured Planctomycetota bacterium
ATGCTTGGTGCACGGCCTGCCACGCCTGTATGTGAGGGTGCTCAGAGATAGCATGGGAAACGAAACGCGCAGATACGGTCTTCGCTGCCTCCTTCTTTAGGGCGGCCAGCTTCTCTGAGGATCCCCAGTTGTAGACATCGCTCGCGACCACGTATCCAATGCGAAGCTGTGGGTATTTGTCTATGATTTCCTCCGAGACGCGAAGCTTCATGAAGGGCACCTCCTTGTTGAGTAGTGCTCCAGCGTGAGGCACTTAACGCCTCCGCCGGCCTTGGCGAACTCACTCGTGTCTAGATCCTCGACTTCAAACCCGGCTTGCCTTAGGCTATTCCGCAGGATCGGGCACTCCTGACTGCTCAGCACCACGGTATTGGCGACCCGTATTGAGTTGCACGCCAGTAGTTCTGCTTCGCTGCGGGTAACTCGGATTTTCACAGGGGCAAGCTGTTCGATGGTGGCCACGCTTCTCGGGACGAAGGCGCCTGGATAGTATACAAGGCTCTTCGCATCCAACGGAAACAGCGAGACGTCGAAGTGAAAGAAAGGGTTTCTAAGCTGCAAAGTAACGACATCCAGGCGAAGTCTGTTGCGAAGATACTCGTACGTGCAGAGGTCGCTTCGAACTCCGTACCCAGCGAGCAGCAACTCGTTCCAGACCATCGCCTCCGCGTTTCCCTCGAAGTGCATATGATCCGGGAGATTGACAACATCGAATCCTCGGGACCGAGCCCAGTGTTCCATGAATTCGCTCTCTGGCTGTCGTACGCCAAACCGGAAGTTACTAATGACCGCGCAGCCATTGCTGAGCAGGACCGAGTCGCCTGGGAAGGTCAGTTCCGGCAAGTCTTCGGCGGGAGCGATCACCTCCACCGCTACTCCCAGTCGCACGTACAGCCTGCGGAGAGCGTTCCACTGGGCAAACGCCCTATCGCGGTTAACATGCTCATCTGCATCCATCCATCTGTTGATGGCGTACTCGATCTCGTAGTGTGCCGGCGGACACATGTAGAACTGCCGAGTGTCCATGTCAGCCTTGTTCCGACAGCGCACCAACTGCTACAGGAGCGGGCGCACTGGCATCTGGGAGCCTGCTCGCGAGATACTCGCCTACTGATACCTGCCCAAGGAAGCGCGCAATGCGTCTTTCTAGAGGCAGCGCGTTGCGTTGGACTTCAAGCATCCATTGCGTCTGGCAGGAGCAACCGGGAACGTGTAGCCAAAGGTCATCGTGTGTAGCGTTATACTGCCGGATTGCCCTCCATCCGGCAGCAGAGCAGTCCGCCGTGCAGCGGTTGTGGGCCGCTGTCTCCGGCGGTGGGTAGTATTCGACGCCTCCAATCCTCACTTCACCGAGCGAATGCACTCGCTTGGCGACTTCGATGACCGTCCACAGCCATGGCGGCGAATACAAACCGTAGAAGAAGAGCATGTCCGCCAGTGACCAGGGACAGATGGACACAGGCTCGAGAGACACCGCATCGAAACCGGTGTCGAACGCTAGCCGCGCAGTTGTCTCGGCTTCGCGGATGGCTTCCGCTTCAGTCAGAAAAGGGGGTTTGATCAGGATATAGGCAAGAGATCGCAGACCCATCTGTTTAAGGATGTCAACGGCGTTGACGATCACGTCGAGCTCGAGGCCCTTGTTTACACACACGTTCCGCGTCGTGGCACAGGCTGCTTCAAGACCCATACCGATCTCTAGCTCAGCTCTCCCGACAGCGTTGCGGGCACTGGTGACGGCAGTGGTGGTCACATACTCGGGACGGGACTCGATCGTAATCCGCTCGATGCCCTTCACCAGGCCAGCAATGCCCAGGATGATCCGGCTTGCAGCTGGCTCAACCTCGTCTTCGTTGAGGAATGACCCCTCTTGATAGATTCGTAGCCAACGGGCGCCCCACTCCGGGGCTGCGCTGCACAGCGCGGCTGCAAACTGAGAGACGTGCACCGCCCCGGGGACAAGCTTCCCGAGGCTCGAACCAGCGTATTCGCCGCACATCGTGCATCCGCCCTCACGAGCCCAGCTGCACCCAGTTGGCGAGAGGGTGATGTTGACTGCCATCACCGTTCGTCCCCCGAGGTAGACCGCTTTCGGCATGACCTGAGGGGGTTCATTCCACATCGCTTTTGGCCCTGGGGGTGTGGCATCCCGTATCCGCTGCATCATCGACCGTATCTGTTCCTGTTCAACACGAAAGCTCTCCATCGCTGTCGCCTCCTCTTGCGTTCCCTCGCCAAGCCCAATCCTTTTTTGGGAGCCGTGATCCCAGTAGCCGGTGCCGGGCATGTGTGGCACGGCCGGCGTTCCCGACCTCGCTCCGCCGGAACGACTCGCCCCAGCGTCCGAGGACCAGTAGAACCAGGTCCAGTTGCTGCTCGCCCCCAATCTTCCAGGTGATACTGGTCAAGTGAGCGTCATGTCGCGTTCGACGTGTCTGGAGGCTCTTATCACCTGCGATGTTTCTTTCGGCAGCTGTGGAGATACGCGTATCGCGTCTTGGAGAAATGATGAAGGGGCCGTTCGGTGCACTGCTGTCGGAATCGTTAAGCCCGTCGGGCTCTGCCCAGTCCGCCGCGGTGTCGGGAGTGGCCAAAGCGTACTCAGGGCTGCCAATGTGGTATCCGCCAGAAAGCTCAGTTGCGGCCCCCACATCCTCCGGTACATATCGGACGGCTTGGAAACCGCTTATAGGAACTAGAAGAGGGGGAACTTGAGATGCCTGGCGGTCCTCGCGGGGCCTCTTCTTAAGAAGAAGCAGAGGCATTACGCAGCTTCTCGTTCCTGACCCCACCTGCGGAACAAGTGTGGCCGTCGAAGATGCATCCCCATTGATGACGTCTGAGTACTCCATAGAACACCTCGATATATAACTGTATTGTATACCGCCCTCTCTAATTTGTCAACCCTCCGCATTGCCTCAC
Source organism: uncultured Planctomycetota bacterium (assembly GCA_964622675.1). GTDB lineage: Bacteria > Planctomycetota > DG-23 > CAZBND01 > CAZBND01 > CAZUUK01. The sequence goes on from CAZUUK010000265.1 coordinate 2,923, forward strand.
CAAAAAAGTACTCGAAAAGGGATCGTTGCCTCAGCTAAGAAA
>CAZUUK010000266.1:0-2952 GCA_964622675.1 uncultured Planctomycetota bacterium
GGACTCGCTCAGGTGGGCGACGGCCTTCGTGTGGGTCGCGGGCGCCGCCGGGTTCCTCGCAGTCGGGATGCTTCTGCGCTCCATCCACGCGCGGGTGTCGGGCTTCGTAGCGTTCCTGGTCGCACTGGTCCTCCTGACGTGGGACATCGGGCTGGGCACGCGCGAGAGCCGGCTCATGTTCCTGGACGGCCGCTTCCTCGCGGGGCTCGCCGGTGTCCTCATCGTCTTCATCTACGCCTCGGTCTATCGCGAGTCTCATACGACAGGGGATACAGTGTCGCCATCAGCGTGCTCTTCGATAGGCGCGGCAGCCGAGAAGCGCCTGTCCTCGGCCTCGACGCCCGTCAACCGCAACATCCGCGTCCTTCGGACGACTTTGTGACGCATACTTTCCTGGCGCGTAGGTGAACTTATGCCGGTACTCCACGAGCACTGTAGCTATGATGGTAGGGCGACCGGGCTCTCCGTGGGCCCAATCCTTGTGGTTCTCTATCTCACGGCGCTCGCGGTGGGCGCTACGTCCCTGTTCACCACGTTGAGCGGCTGGCCTCTTTCTTCCTTATACGGCCTCATGCCATGTGTTTTCGTGCTTCTCCCGCTCTTGGCGCTGGCTAAGCCGATGTTCTCAGCATACGCCTTTGCCATATTCCTCCCACTTCAGCAGATCCTCTTGTGTATAGCCTACACAAACAATCCAGACTGGGCCTATCCCATGAAGTGGATTCTGGCGTGGAAGGATCTGTGTTTGATCTTCGTCCTGACCAAAGCGTGGCTTGGTTCCCAAAGGCGCCCCGCTTCGCACGGGCGCTGGCAAACGTGGACGCTCATTTACTTGGCTCTCATGTTTCTGCTGGCCCTTCAGATGAGATTTCCGTTCATGGCGGTGGCAGCGTCGTTGCGTTTCAGTATTGTTCCCTTCCTTTTCCTGTGCGCCGGTTTCTATGTGGTGGAATCGGCGGAACAGGCGAAGCGCCTGTTGACCGTGTTGTGGTGTGTCGTCGCGGGCGTAGTCGCCTTTGGGATCTTCGAGCTCGCCTTCTTGCACGAAACGTTCTTCACGGACTACATCGATATCGGCGGCTTCAAGTCGGCCGTGCATGGAGCGGGCGCGAACCCGCACGTGGGTTCGTATCTGTACGCTCCCGGCTTCTTGGGCAGGCGCCGGATGGTCTCTGTCTTCCTTGGGTCAACGGGAACGGCGCACTACTTGACGTTCGCGCTCTGCCTTTTCCTGGCATGCCAGCACGCGGGGGTCGCGTTCAAGAATGAACTCCTCCGCCTTGGCTTTGTCGGGCTCATGGTGCTTGGAATACTTCTGACGCGGTCCAGGCTTGGCATGGGCGTTGCGTGTCTTATAGGAATGTATTACACCGCAGCGGGCAGGCTGCGAAGGAAACTAGGCTATGGGGTGTTGGGCTTCTTGGCAGTGGCTTTGCTCTTTGTCTGGTTCCGCAGCGCAATTGGGGAGGTCGTGTCGTCGACATGGTTGATGCGGGACCCTAGCACAGTGAAGCACGTGGGAGCGATCGTTGATGCCCCGCTTGCGATCTTGGGAAAGGGGCTGGGGTGCGGCGCTAACGTTTTTGGCGATGACGATGTCGGGGGCGACCGGGTCTCCGAGGGAATATACAATAGGATGGTGAGTGAGACGGGGCTGGTCGGCTTTAGTCTCTTCATCATCGCGTATGGTGCTATCGTCCTTAATGCGCTTCGCGCCAGCAGACTACCGCCGGTGGACGATGGGAGGAGACTGGCGAAGGCGATTGGCTCCATGGGAGCCGTATATGGGATGGTCATGGTTCCGTCGATCTTCATTACGGTAAATCTCTTTAGTGCCGTTTCCCATGGTTGTTTTTGGTTCGTGACCGGCGTGGGGTTGTCGCTCCATGGAAAGATCATGTCGACGCGGGGAGCGGGGCTGGCGCATGGAAACGGGGGAGGGTGAAGCGGGGGGGGTTGGGCCGGGCATGCGGATTTCGATCGACACCTTGGTGACGCCGGCGCAAAAGGCAGGTGTGGGTGAGTACGTGCGGAACCTTGTGCGCCAACTTCAGATGCTCGATGGCGAGAACGAGTATTTCTTGTTCACCACGAGGGCAAACCGGCATCTCTTTCCGATCGAACGAGCGAACTTTCACGAGATCATCGTTGATCTGCCGGAAAGGCCCAGGGCGCTAGCGTGGCTAGCAGCCACGGCTTGGCTTCACTCGGGGTTCCTGGGAGCCTGTCGGGCGCTGGACGTCGATGTGGCCCACATCCCGAACACACAACTGTTTCTGTGGCGCCATCCAGCGGCGGTCGTTACGCTATACGATCTCGGCGAATTCCAGGTGCGCAAGTACAACATGCTTCGCACGTTGTACCGTAGGGCGGCGGCGCACCTAGCCGCGCGCCGCGCGCGATTGGTACTGACGGTGTCGAAGAGTTCACGTGACGACATCTGCCGGTTCTTGCGCGTGCCGCGGGGCCGGGTTGAGGTCACCTACGGAGCGGCAGGAGAAGCGTTCCCTCCTCGTCGTGCTCGCCCGCAGGCGCAGGCGAGGCTGCGGACGCTGTATGGCATCGCGGGGGAGTTCGTGCTTTTTGTGGGCTCCTTGATCCATCAAAAAAACCTGTGCCGGAGCCTCCAGGCGGTGGCTGCGATCAAGCGGCGGCGTCCCCTCGGGTGGAGGCTCGTGTGTGTGGGCAAGCCGGGCAATGCCGCGGCCGCCGTCCACGAGACAGTCCGAACGTTGGCGCTGGAGGAAGACGTTGTCTTTACAGGGTATGTCTCGGACGAGCACATCGCTGACCTTTACGCGGCGGCGAAGATGTTGCTGTTCCCATCCGTGTGGGAGGGCTTCGGCCTGCCCGTTCTGGAGGCCATGGCGTGTGGCTGTCCGGTGATCACTTCGAACGTATCGTCTTTGCCCGAGGTGGCCGGCGATGCTGCCCTCTTGGTGAATCCTTATT
>CAZUUK010000267.1:0-908 GCA_964622675.1 uncultured Planctomycetota bacterium
GGACGGGGAAGGTATCGAGGAGGAGGTAAGAGAGCGCGCCTTCGAGCTGGAGACGTCGAAAAACGGGCTTTTCAGAGACGAATAAGCCGGGGCCGGGAGGGCCTGGCCGAAATCCTGGTGGGATAGCTAAAGTAAAGGCGGCGTGCAGGCGCCGGCCCCGGTGAAAATACGGATGAGGCGAGAGAACCCGCAAGAGGCGTATCGGAAATATGAGGAAGGAGAAGAGGAGCGCGCGGCGGCGGAGTATCGGTGGTGGGACCGGCGGTATTACCGCCGGCGAGAGATGGCGCGGATGAAAGAGGAGGAGGGCGACGATGATGGTGGAGGAGCAGATAACGGGCGTGGAGGTGAACAGGCAGCGGATAAGCATTCACCTGACGGTTGATCTAGGGACGTTAACGCGGCTGGCGAACAGCCGGCTGGATTGGGGAGGCGCGCGGGTGTATCCGGAGATATTCAAGGTGGACAAATCGGCGGAGGGGAGGGTGAGTTACGGGTTGCGATTCTGGCAAGCGTCTGAGGGTGCGTGGGGACCGGAGCTGGCGAGTGCAGGCGCGTTTATCCAGGCGCTTTCAACGGCGGTTGAAGAGGGACGGTGGAATGAAGCCGGTGTGGCAGACGGCGGAGCGGAATCTGTTTAACCAGGTGCCGGCGCGGTCGCGTCTGGGGGATCCCGAGACGTCGCTTGACGCGGCGTGCGGGGTCGAGCGGCGGGGCATGGCGGCGACGCAGCGGGAGGCGTGCTATCGGGCGCTCATGGAGCGAAACGGGCGGACCTCCGCGGAGGTGGCGAAGGCGGCGGGGCTCGAGCGGCATGCGGCGGCGCGGAGGCTGCCGGAGCTGGCGGAGGCTGGGGATTTACGAAGGGGTCCGGCGCGTATCTGTAACGTGCAAGGAACGAAGTGCGT
>CAZUUK010000267.1:918-1616 GCA_964622675.1 uncultured Planctomycetota bacterium
GAAGGAGTGAGAAAAATAGCGCGGAAGCGGGAAATCGCGAGCGAGATAGACACCGACTGGCGAATACGGAAGGCGGGGAGTCTGGCGAGGGATTTGCTGATGGGGCTGATCCGGCTGGCGGATGACGAAGGGCGCCTTGAGTACCAGCCGGATGTCTGGAAGGAGCGGTTGTTTTGGGATCGGGACGTCGATATTCCCGGGCTGGTTCACCGATTGAGTCGGCAGGGGCTGGTTTACAAATATCCAGTGGGAAGAAAATCGGCAGTGCTGATAATCGGATGGTTCAATTGGCAGGGGGCGTGGGGACATCGAACGCTGTCGCAGATACCCCTGCCGAGGGAGAAGGAGTTGAAGCGATTGCTATTACGATGCACTGACAATGGGTCAACAATGCCCCTACAACGGCCAGACAAAGGTCCACGGATGAGGGGTTACTTGCGGTCACTATGGGGACATTATGCCAAGACGATGAAGACACACGACAGTCCAACGGTTTGCCGCAAAGCCAATGAGCGCTACAGGTTGCTAACAGGGCTGTTGGCGGAGGTTTCCGGAAAGCCGCCGGAAGAGGTTCGGAAAGAGGCTGGAGGCGTTCCGGAATCGCTCCGGAAAGCGGTTGACAAGGATCTTAAGGTATGAAGATATGAAGGTTAGCGCGCGCGCACGCGCGTGGGGCGCTGCGCGCTTGAGAGAGAAAG
>CAZUUK010000267.1:1626-2950 GCA_964622675.1 uncultured Planctomycetota bacterium
GTTAGAGACTTTTGTGCAGGGACGTCCTTTAAGACTGCTGCTGAAACAGCCCTGGGGATAGCTTATCACTTCTATGCGGTGAAGCCGCCAGTGGCTGTCTATCGCAATCGCTCGGGATTTTGGCATGTGATCGCCGAGGGGCGGCATCTGAGGAAAACGCTGTCTCTTGACGAGAGAAAACGTGTGCGGCCTGCTAAGGGACGGGGCCTGATGCTGTATCTCGAAGCGCTCGGGATGCGCGTAGAGGAATAGGAGGCGAAGCGATGAGCGAGGAGATGACAGAAGAGGAACTGGCCGAACTCAACGAGAGAGTTTGTAAGGGCCGGATGTTAAGCAGTCCTAAAGGGCAGCGGCTCGTGCGCGAAATCCAGCGTCTGCGAGACAAGACGGAGCAGCTGCGGGAGAAAAACGACGCCTTGGAAGATGTCGTGTCCTGGTGGGTTAGCTTGTCCTGCATGCTCAGCAACGTCAAGGAACCTATGCGGCTTACACCAGAGCAACGGAAACTGCTTCGCGAAATTGTCTATGAGGGATACCGCAAGGTTTTGCATATATAGAGGAGCGGGCCGATGGCAAGGAAGATTAAGTACGTCAAGAAAGGAGAAGGACGTGGAAGAAGACAATGACAAGCCGTTCGCGGATTGGGCGATCCTGGAGCTTATGGGGCATCGTCGGCTAGCTGGCTACGTTCAAGAGGTCGAAATGGCCGGAACTGGAGTGCTGCGGATAGAGGTCCCGGCTATTGAGGGCGGGAAGCCGTTCACGCAGTTCTATTCTGTGGCGGCGATTTACTGCGTTACGCCGACCACGGAGGAGATGGCTCGCGCCGTTGCGAGTAGGGCCTACACGCGACCAGTTCAACGGTACGAGTTACCACCAGCACGTGACGCTGAAGACGATGATAGCGCGGAGGAACTGTAATGGCGCGGACAAAGATTGAGTGGCTGCGTTCTGCCGACGGGTCTCCAGGTTATAGCTGGAATCCGATAACCGGCTGCACCAAGGTAAGCGAAGGCTGCCGGAATTGCTATGCGGAACGGATGGCGCTGCGGCTCCAGGCGATGGGGGTGCGGAAATATGCGAAGGGCTTTGAGGTGGCCTTTCATCCAGAGTGCCTTACCGAGCCGGGCAGGTGGAAGCAGGGCAAGCGCGTATTCGTCTGCTCGATGAGCGATCTCTTCCACCCCGACGTGACGGACGGGATGAGGGACAAGGTATTTGCAGCGATGGCTCGCTACCCGCACATATATCTACTGCCGACAAAGCGGGTCAAGGCGATGGGCGCGTACATCAGCAAGGCGATGTACGACGAAGAGTGCAACTA
>CAZUUK010000268.1:0-2945 GCA_964622675.1 uncultured Planctomycetota bacterium
GGGTGACATTCTCGAAGCTGCCCGACAGGTCTTCCACGGCGGTCCCGAACTGCTTCAGCCGGTCCCATACAGTCTTGTCCTCGGATGACAACATTTGCTTGAGCTTGTCAACGTCACGAGTCAGCTTGGTCAGACCCATGAAGGACAACCGGCCACCGGAGTCGATGAACCGCTGCACATGCTCCTGGGTAATCCGTGCGTCTGCATCCTCCTCGCCCATGAACATATCCGGATACTCGTACCTGAGCAGAGCCTTCGTTGCAGCCGGCGCTCCAGCGAGGATGTCATGCCCTGCTTGCTGGCTCTCTGCCTGGGAGTAGGCAGTCACGAGATCTCGGGGCAGGTTCACGAACCAGAACGGAACCGAGAAGGTGGTCGCTGCTCGGGCCTTGACGTTGGTCAGCTTCCCAATCGTCTTCTGCATGAACTTCGTCATCTCGTCGAGCTTCTTCGGGCTCATTGCGATGAACATATCTCGCAGATTGTCTGTCTCGAATTTGATCGTCTTCGGGACACCGTCGAAGTAGACGGTAACTTCGCCTTGGTCGCCGTCACCCTTGCCGTCACGGACAGTGATGGTGTTGTCAGACCCGTGCTTCTTCGCCATGTCATACAGACGTTGGAGCGCCTTGTTCCGCTCGGCCTTGTCGAACCGGATCATGGAGTCTCGGAAAGCGTGGGTCACTATGTCGTCAATCTCATAGTTGCCCCCTTTCGTTTCAAAAACCTGATCGCCACCGGCATCATAGTTCCAGCCGTTGTCTTGCAATTTGAGCTCTAGTTGCGTCTCGATGTCTCCGGCGTCCTCGCCGAGTAGCTTACGAAGGGGGAGATAGTTCGGATACGCCGCTTTCATCTGAGAGTATTCCTCGTCAGTCAAGAGACCGGCATCAAATAGCGCGTCGAGGCTCCTACGCGGCATACCTCGGATGTCCTCGGCAGCCTGACGCATGGCTTCGACCCCCTGTGGCCCAAGCTCGGCCTCGAGCGCAGCCAATTCCTCCTGAGCCCTCTCGTCGGTCCACTCCTTGTTGATCTTGTGTTCCTGGTCGGTGTCCCTGAAGTGAGCGTTTCGCTCAAGAACAGTCTGAGCGGCGAGGTAGCGGTTGAGCTGTGGTCCTTCGATTCCGTGTTCCCTGATCTTCCTCATCGCTGGCTCGAGGTTCTCACGCGCCACACGCTCGGACTCCGCACCGACCTTCGAGCGCATCAGGTCCATGTACTGCGCCGCCATGACCGCATCGGTGACGGGTGCGCCCTGCTGCTCGACCTCCTGAACGCCTGTTCTGAGGGAGCGATACGGGTCGATGACTTTTTGAACGAAGCGGTCGAAGACGGTCCCGCGCTCCCCGGCGTACTTCGGCCCAACGTCGGATGCGCCGCCAGCTCGATTGCGCCTGAAGATGACCGGCTTCATGTCATTCGATGACAAAACTTCACCATCTGGAAAGAGAGTGTCCTTGATTGCGGTGGCTGTCTGTGCTAGTTCGCGCCGACCCTTGGTATCACGGGCTACGAACGGGAGCCGTCGCATGTCCCTCATCATGTACCGCAACCCGCCGAGCTTGCCCTCGGGCGCCAGCGTCGGACGAAGGATTCTGCGGATGAGGTCCGTGGTCGTCTCGCTGACGACCTCCTTCATCTCCTGCTTGAGACCCGGCTGCGCTGCCTCTTTCGCCACAGCCTCGCCCGACGTGAGGGTCGTGATGACATCTCCGGTAGAGCGTTCGACCATCGCGGCGAGAACGCCGATCGTGTCGTCGGCCTCGATGTTGTCCTGGGCGGCCACCTCGGTAGCTTGCTTCCAAAGGGCCGGCTGGGTTCGCCGAAGCGTCGTAGCAAGCCGTTCGAGGCGACCAGGATCGATCTTGTTGATGCGGTGAAGGACAGCTTTCGTCACCTGGGCAGCGGCTGTGAGCGGATTCGTCGGGTCCACCCGAGCGAAAATGTTGTTGCCGACTACGCCACCCTGCACACCGGGAGCAACCCCGGTTTCCTCGGTGGTCATGCCGTCCACGTAGAACGTCACCTTCATTCCCGCATCTTCGGCTGCTTGCGTGATCGCCTGAGTGTATTCGTCCTGCGGATCAACTTGAGTGACCGATTCAGCTTGGCTCTCAAGGCCCTCTTCAATGTAGGTCTGACGAACGGTGTTGAGGACAGATGCGCTTTCCGGAGTTGCCTCCGTGACAGGCGCAAAAACTTCCGATTGAGGCTCCACGCCGACATCTGGCAACTCCAGCTTCTTTTTGCTCTTGGCGCGAGCTGTTCCTATTAGGCCGACAACCGACATGCCGCCGAACATCGAGTTGATGATGCCGCCCCACTCCTCATCATCGGGCATCGGGAGCTTACCCTCCGCGATGTCTGGACCGACCGACACAAGCCATTCCTGAAGACCCTCGGTTGCACCCTCGGGAGCGCCCTTCTTGATGTAACCGTGCAGCGCGGCTCTCATCCACCCACGGAAGCGTTCAGGATCAGTAAATACCGCTTTGATGAACTCCTTCGACGCCTTCTTCTTGACGTGGGATTGCGCCCCACGGATGAAGGACTCTATACCGAACAGACGTTCGGCCTCACCGTAGATCACCCCTGCCGGAACTGAGATCTCGGGCCGAATCTCGCCGGTCTCCTCAAACATAGCGCCGGAGACATCGCCGATCCCTGTTGCATACGTCGCCAACCGCTGAAGCACCTTGCCTGGAGCGAGGAGGTAGGGCAGGGCGTATGCCGCCATGCTGCCGCCCATCTGAGCGTTCCAGCGCATGAAGTCCACAGATCCCTCTTCAATCTTGCCCTCGCGGAACTTGTTGAAGATCCCCTGAATTGACTTCTGATCCCTCGGCGCGAACTGACCACCCCACTCGTCAATGCCCTGTGCCATCTCCATCATAGGATCGGTGACGATCTCCTGAAGCGCCTCGCGGCCCTCCCCTGGAATC
>CAZUUK010000269.1:0-2937 GCA_964622675.1 uncultured Planctomycetota bacterium
GGATACACACTCGTCAAGCGGCGGCCCGGACGACTGTGTAGCTAGGCAAAGAAACGGGCGACTTTGCCATAGCACAGTAGATAGTCCCCTGCCCGCACAATCTCCTCCGCTCCCGGAGAAGCCAGCACCGCGTCCCCTCGCTCAATAGCCAGAACCGTGGCGCCGCGTTCAACAAGGCCAGTCTCTGCAAGCGCCAAGCCGGCGCCACCATCTCCCTCGCATATAGCGATACGGACTATGCCGTAGTCACCCGCCTGGTAAAGCAGCTCGTCAGCCAGCAAACAAGGTACGGCGTGTTCCCGGCGCGCCAGTCCGGTGATGCCGTCGGTGAACCTATCCACGACTTTCAGCTTGATAAGCACGACGAAGACGAGAATGACGCCAAGGGCAACGCCGATGCCGGGTAGAGACGGCGCCGCCAGTCCGGCCCTCACGTACAGTATCATCAGGATGATGAAGGCGACGATTCCAGCATTGCCTATGAATATCAGCCAGGTGGCTATCCGGCGGCGCCGGGGGTGGTTGACTATGGATTCCGCCTCCCGGGTGGTGAAGCCGGTCCCGCTGAGCGCCGATAGGGCCTGAAACCGAGCCTTCGCCCGCTCCATGCCGGTGGTCTCCAGAGCGATGGAGCCGAGCCAGAAGACCAATAGCCAGACCGCCAAAAAGACAAGCATCACTACAACCTGCATATTTGCCTCCTCATCTCCCTAGTCGGCAAGGACCAGCGAGGACTATGCGATAGCGCGGCGATTATATGCCAGCAAGGCCGGCTGGAGCAACGGGGCTTGCCGGCGACATGCCGGTGCACCCGGACTTCTGGGGAGCATCCCCATATGGATGGGGGTAGAATGCCGGCTGGATTGTTGCGGGAGGAGATCTGTTCCATTATGATATGAGACGCAGGAAGAATGGAGGTGAGAGTCATGGCAAAGTCGGAGACAAGCATCAGTATCAAGGCCCCGGTGGAGAAGGTGTTCGGCTACATCAGCGAACCGACCAACTTGCCCGAAGTCTGGCCAAGCCTGGTGGAGATCAAGGATGTGAAACCGCTACCTAATGGTGGCCATGCCAATCGATGGGTGTATAAGATGGCCGGCATACGGCTTGAAGGTAGCACCGAAGACGTCGAATATGTCGTCAACCAGCGCGTGGTCTCCAGAACCAAGGGTGGTGCCGACAGCACCCAGACCTGGATTTTCCAGCCGGAAGGTGGTGGGACCAAGGTGACATTCAAGGTCGAGTATACCGTGCCCATTCCGGTGCTGGGCAAGCTGGCCGAGGCCGTAATCGTCAAGATGAACGAGAACGAGGGAGATGTAATCCTGGCCAATCTGAAAGCCAGGATGGAAACGTAAAGTCCAAACAGGCATGGGCTGAGTTCACATCTTCTCCGGGGCCGGGCCTGTCGGCCCCGGCGTTTTCCGCCCCCAATTCCCTGTCCTTCTTGCTGCTGCGTGCGCCTGTGGAAATCGAAGGGTCGCGGCCCGTTCGTCGCCGCCAAGATGAGCAGTCCTTGACATTGGTTGTTTTCAGCACCTGTGCTACAATCACCGCCTCACCGGGCCGACCGGGCTGGCGTAGAGCATAGGAGGGGCTGAATATGAGTAGGAACAGATTGTTATCTCTGCTCCTGGCAGGCGCGCTTGCGGTATCCGCAATCCCCGGTTGTGTGGCACCGGGCATCCCTTCATCCTTCATTGCGGCTGTTCGGCTTACGGCCATAGCTCTTCCTGCTTTCGACATCGCTGAGTCCCAGCTTGAAGCCCATGCTGGTGAGAATCCTTCCGAGATGTATCGGTTTGACGCCCACGAGGGCGCGATTCCATTCAAGATGTATCTCTTCGTTGAGCCGCTCACTCCGGAGGAAGGATTGGAGATAGACCTGGACGCTGTGAAGGGAGAGGAAGCCGGCCATGGCACCGGGGGAGAAGAGCTGGAGATCACGATAGAGGGCGAGAACCTCACATACATTCCAGACCCCGTGTACGTGGATTTTGGCTTCCAATCCGACGGCGTGTGCTTATCGGCTCAGGACCTAATCAATTGGGGGGATGCGCTGCTAACAGGGGGGTTTGGGGGCGTCTCCGAATTTGGATTTGACGTAGAGACGGGGGCAACAACAGCCCAGGCGGGTGAGGCCGGCCAACCGCCGGTGGTGGTAAAATGGCCTCTTCCTTGGGATGATGGCAGTTTTGCATATACAGCCTGGGTTGAGGTGCCCGAAGAGGGAGGAGGCAGACGGTACTACCGGAATGATACCCTCGACAGTGCCAGGGGCGAAGACATTCGTGTCCGGCTGGAGGGTGGCAATCTAGAGGACCTTGAACGAGAAGAGGACGTGCATTTGGGAACCCAAATGCTGGTCTGGGAGATCGACCCGATGGAGCGCCCCACGTATCTGTTTTTACCTGTCGCGCCGCTGGTTACCATCAGTCCTATCGAGTTCCCTGATACCTCCGACCTGTGGGGTGCAGGGGATCGAGAGAGCTACTGGGTATGCTTCGAAGAACGGGGATTTGAGACAACGGGCAATGTTTCATGTCAGCGGGCACTGATGCTCGCGACTCTCCATCTTGACCCTGGGCCGGCAGAATTGGCGGAAGTCGACGCATTATTGTACGTCGACGAACCCCCCTTGGATGGAGACCAGGCGGAACAGCAGCCAGAAACGCCGAAAGCAGAACGGTGGGCAGAACAGTGGGTCGACCTATATCGCTTTGATCCTGACTTGAGTGGAACCCGCCTATACGAGAACATCCTGGGGCAGGGTGAACACCTCGCCGCCTTTCCGCCACTCCCCGCCTTTCCGCCAATCACCTACCCGGCCTTGGGGTTTGACGACTACGAGGAAACGCCCGGGTTAATGCCCCATCGTTGGAACGCTAGCCCTGTGGACGATGAGCCCGAAGGGGGCGATGACCCCGGTGCGGAACC
>CAZUUK010000270.1:0-2920 GCA_964622675.1 uncultured Planctomycetota bacterium
GTAGTCCATGACATCTTCGCGCATCGCGATGCGATGAAGCCTCCGCGTCGCCTCGGCCTCCTCGCGCGGCTGGCGCGACCCATTCCTGATAGCGACGGCCAATTTGTACTCAGCCTTGAGCCTGTCAATGCCGGCCGGGGCCAGTTGCAGGGCCTCGCGAAGGTGAGCAATCCTTATCGGCCCGTTCTTGGCTGCTTCCGCCAGCGCCGTCTCCCGGTCAAACATCTTCTTGTTGGCCCCTGGCTGGATGCCTGCCCCGGCGGGGGCGACGGCATTGGCCTCATCCGGCAGGATTTCGATCTCGACCGGGTCGCTGACGGCACGGATTTGCGTGCCAGCGGTCTCCTTTTCGGTGCCCTGAGCGGTGAACGCGACGCGGATCACATGCTTGCCGGGCGTCAGTTGTAGCGGCTTCTTGTTGTCCTTCGCCACCCACCATCTGGGCAGAATAACCTTGATCGCATTCATCGCATCCGCGCCCGACTCTATTCGCTTCATGCCCGCCTTGAGTTTGACACGATCAGTAACCTTGTACCATAGCCCGTCAAACTCGAGTCGGGAGGAGACGTAAGCAGACGACCAGAAGCGAAGCCGGTGCTTGCTGCGATTGCGCAGGTCGAGTGAAAATGTCGGCGTCTCGCCCGCTTTCCACTTCACCTTGTCCGCACGCAGACGCACCTGCACGCCCTCGACCGCTTCGCCCCAAGGCGGGGCCTTTCTGGCTGCGTCTTTGGGCTTCGGAGCGCCCTGTCGTTTTGGCGTCAACCCGAGCCGCTCCAACTGCTTCTGGAAGCGCTCCCGGAGCTGGTCAGAAGCCTGGAAGTCGTATACGATCGGATAAAACATCTGGTCGATCGAGCTGAGCACGTTGACACGCTCCAACTCCTTCTTCCTCTGTTCAGCAGGGGCCCCGCTCAGAAGGATCGCCAGTGTTTGGACGGCCTTCTGGCCCGACACGAGCTTGGTTGCCCCCTCAACAAAGAAGTATACCGAGTCACCTTCGAGGATGCCGACGAGGTGTTCCCTGCTCTTCTCGAAAGCGAGCAGCACTTCCTCCTTGCTCATCCTGTCAAGAGGATTTTCGCGGGGCACATCGGGCGGCCAAAGGCGAATCGTCCGTCTTAAATGGCTATCTTTCGGCGTTACGAGCAGGTAGACTCCCCGCCCCTCGTCTCTGAACGCGAGTTGTGCCTTGGCAAATGCATCGCTCTTGCCGTACGTCTCGGCGAGCCGCTTCGCTGCCTCTTTCCAGTCGTACTTTGAAAACAGCCACCGGCGTTTCCTTTCCCAGTACTCGTCGGTAGGTGAGATGCCTTCTGGCGGGTCCCCGGGGTCATTCGCCTCCGCCTCGCCCGGTGCCGAGGGCTGCGGCACCTTCCTTGGCCATTCCGGCCCGGACCTCACCAAAACGTCGTTGATGTAAATGTCAAGTCCCCGACGCTCCACAACGTAGGGAGCCTCGATATACCTCCCCTTGTAGAAGAAATACCCCGCATCAATCGGCTCGCTCCTGGAGATGCCGAAATCTCTGATGGCCTGTTGGTTGCCGGCAGCCTTCGCGGCGACCTCCAAGACAAGTGGCGGACAGGTGATGACGGTATTTCGGGGAGGGTCGAATGCGTCCATCCATTGGCAGAGCTGACACTCCACCTGATACCGGCCCGCATCATCGAATTTCCAGGGCAGTGCAAAGACGAGGGTGAGCTTCCCGCCCTTGAAGAAGTGATATGTCCCCTCTGGGAGATTCCTGGCCGTCACGCCCTCTGGAATCGGCTTCCGAGGCACAATTCTAACGTTGCGGCCGGGTTCGATGGCGAACTTCGGTTTGCTCCATTCCCCCGGTTTCAGAGAGCCGGGCCGCGTCAGGCGTACCCTCAGACTCGTGCCGCTCAAGCACTGCCAGGATATTCTCCCCTCCGTGACTTTCTCCATTTCGATTCTGAGGGTGGGAGTGGTCCGGGCGACAACCGGCGCCGCGGGAGCGACCCACCGACATCGGATCCCGTCCCTCGGCTTGCCCCATGTGGTTCTGCCGGCGAGGTCCCCCTGAACGCGAGGCGCGAACGCGAGGAACAGTCGCATAAACTCCTTCATGAGTTGGTCGACCTTTCGGTCGTCTTCCTGGGTCGTCAGCCAAGGGCCTTTGAGTGCGAGGGCGGCCACGTATTTCATGGCCATGTTCAGCCGGGGGTGGAGGTAGATGGTCGGCCCAATGACGCCTTTGAAGGATTCACTGAACCGCTCTCGCGACCAGCCGCGCTTCGGAAAGAACAATGTGAGGTTCAGGTAGTACGCCTTGAGATCCCACTTGCCGTGGTATCTATACCAATCACCGTGCTTGTCCCCACTACCGGAGTCCTTCAACTCCAGTGAGATACCGTGGTCCTTGAAATACGAGACAATCTGCCCCCGTAGTTGCTCCGCGCCGGCGACCCCAGCGGGGGCAACTCCAACCTGAGTCATGCGGCGGAGCGTCGCTTGGGCGAGGCGCTTTATGTCCTCCGTCGGGGCGCTGCGCTCCAGTCGTTCCAAACCTGTCAGAGCCTTCTTCGAGCCAGCGGCTTCGAGCAGACGGATGATCCGCGAATACTCGCTCCGAATCTTCGCACGATCCGGCGTCTCATCCACGCTGCTTTTGCCCACGCGATCGGCTAGGAAGTCAGCCGCCTGCTCGGCCGTGGCCAGCATCGCTCGATACGCCGTGAAGGCCTTGGCGGAGTCGTCGCCGCGCAGCGCTTGCCAATGCTGCTCAAGCGGCTTCTTGCTTAGCCGCTGCGGTCCGGGGAGGACTTCCACTCTGACGTTGTCCAATCCCCAGCTTTCGTCGGTCAACTCCTGCAGGCCCGAGCCGGCGAACACCAGCGTTGCGGCTTTGGTCGTGTGGGGGAACGTGAAGCTGAAACGATACACCGCATCGTGG
>CAZUUK010000271.1:0-2917 GCA_964622675.1 uncultured Planctomycetota bacterium
GTCCTTGGCTTCGCTGTAGAAGACCTCCACCCAGTTGCGCAGAGCATACAAACGTGCCACAGTGTCACTGCGCAACTGGACCAGATCGGTCAACAGAAAACGCAGGTCTTCGTCCGAAGGTGGATCCTCTGGGCACCTGGTCACTACCACGACGCGGCGCTTGCCTGGAAGTTTTTTGATCTTCACCTTCAGGGCGGCGACAAATGCTTCCCGTTCCGTGCCGTCGGCGTTGGGGAGCCGCGCGGGGCGAAAGTCCTCTGGCACAAGGAGGCTCAGGGCCTCCTTCAGCCGGTGCTCGTTGGAGCCGATCTCACCAGCCAGCCGCGCGAAGATGCGCTGCGTCGCTTCCAGTTCGACCACGTAGGGCAGAGAGCGCCCCTCTAAGCCCTTTATGAAGCCCATGTTACGGCCATACCAGGCATCAGCGATCACAGCCCGAAATCTCAGGCCGCAGCCGACCGCCCGGTCCGCAAGGTCCAGGGCGAGCTGGATCTTGGTCCGGAAGGCCGGATCGTCCTTGCCGCCTTCGAGCCAGTTGTCGGGCACGTAGGGCGCGATGTCTACGGGCCAGTGACAGCGCCGGTCCGCGTAGTGGCTGGTGACGAAGACCTGACCGTTGGCGACTTTGCCGATCTGGCCGATGTACTGGCGCTTGACCCCGTGGGTCTGATCGCCCTTTTTGGGCACGCCCGTGTCGTCGAGGATCAGCACGCCCTTTTTGCGTGAGGCCGTGCGACGATCACCTTGGAGAAGCTCGATGCGCCGACGGTTCAGGGCCTCAGAATCCCAGGGAGACTCCGCCAGAAAGTGGTGCAGGCTCTGGTAGTGCTGCCCCACGACCTTGGCATTGATCGCCTCGATGTTCTTGCGATGGGTCTCCGAGATGAGCCCCCGCACGTACGCGCCGAAAGCCTGGGCCTGATTCGGTCGCGACCAAAGCTCCGAGAATTTGTCAAAGAACGGTTCGCAAACAGGGTCCGGCTCGTTGATGACGCAGTCCATTGGCATTTACCTCCTCTGGACTGCTTATCTCCAACTGCCGACCCCAAAATCAAGGACTTGACAAAGTAGCACTAGCATGCCGTGAAGACGAGTCTGTCTTCTGCGATGGTGGCCTTCAGGAGCACTATGGCGTCATTCCACCTCTCCCTGCGGACCAGCCAGCGCGACAACCCCATCCTATCCTCTCATAACAACTGGCACAAGAAGCGGGAAGGGCTCACACAAAGGGGGTGTGCCGGGGAAATGCAGCGCACGCGGGAGCGCCGAATGCTCCTTTGTCCGTGGTCGATGCCATTCTCCCTTCACTCATCGTTATCTTCGCCAGGCTCATTCTGCTCGGGCATCTGCTCATCCAGGCCCTTCAACTCATCGCGTTTTCTCCCTGTTACTTCGTCGTCGTCGGCACGTGTTCTCAATACGGTTGGGGTGATGAACGCAATCAATTCTTCGGTGGTGACAACGTTGTCCTTCTTGCTGAACAGCAGTTTAAGCACCGGGATGCTGCCGAGGATGGGCACCCTGTGAATGACTTCTGACTCCTGCTGCCGCATTATTCCGCCGACTACCATTGTCTGCCCACTTTCGACCGAGAGCTCGGTTTTGTAATCGCGACGATCCCGGAGCTCGGCTCCGAACAGCACTTCGCCCACACGCCTTTCTGAGGATGTGATTTGAATGGATGTGACTACCTTGTCCCTCTTGTTGATGTGGGGCTTTATTATAAGCGTCGTGCCGACTGCCTCGTAATCGAATTTGTCCCTCCGTTCGGTGGTTCCAGGCTGGTCCGTGCTTTCCTTTAGAAAAGGGACGTCCGCGCCAACGAAGAGCTCAGCAGGCTGGTTGTTGTTCACCACGAGCGTGGGCTGAGACAGGATGCGGGCCTCATAGTTGCGCTGGAGGAATTGGATCAGGAGGGACAGATCGACATCGGCGCTCAGAACAGTATCAACCGTTACTTCCTCCCATGTGAATCCCAGGGCGGCCAACAGCCCCTGGTTAAAGTCGCTGCTTTGGAAGAGGGAGACGTTGGAAGAGAGCCGAGTGCCGATTCGACTCTCCCGCGTACGAATAACCTCGACAAGGTGAACCTCGAGCAGCACCTTCGGTGACTCCGTGTCCAGTCTCTCTATGAGCTGGCTAATCGCCTTGAAGTGCTGTACCTCCGTAGTGATGATAAGGGCGTTGATGCGCGTGTCCGGGACGACACGCACCTGGCCGATCAGGTTGCTTATAGGACGCTCTTCTTCCTTCTTGCCGGGCGCGCCAAAAAGCCAACTGTAGTATGACTGCCGTGCCTCTTCTTCTTCCTCTTTCTTATCGGGCGGTCCGCCGGCGCCCGGTAGCGCGAACAGCCTGTTAAGCTGAAGGGCCAGATCGGCGGCGTCAGCGTTCTCCAACTCGTAAACCATAGTATTCGCGTACTCGGGGGTCGTTCTGTCAAGCTTCTCAATCAAAGCCCCGATGATAGGGAAGTTCTCCTTGTTGTTGGTGACTACGATGATTGAATTAGTGCCGGGCTCGTGGACGAAGCGCACCTTCCCATAGAGCCTGCCCACCTCGCGCTCTTGCGTGCGGTTACGATAGTAGTAGTATCCTCCCGTTTGCCGTTCTTCCTCCACGCCGAAGACATCGCTCAGAACATCCGTCAACTCCTTGGCGTCTATGTTCTGAATGTGGTAGATGCGGGGGGTAACCTCGGCTCCGCTGATCGGTTCATCCAGCTTCTCGATGAGCGCCTCGATCTGTGTGAATTCAGCGGGGGGCGCAATGACGATCAGCGTATTCGTTCGTCGCTCCGGCACAAATCGCGTCTTGGCACGTTGCTGGGGACGAGGGTACCACCAATATCGATAGTCTTGTTCCTGAAGCCCGGAATAGAGATCGTTGAGCTGTTCGGCGACATCCTCTGCATCCG
>CAZUUK010000272.1:0-2899 GCA_964622675.1 uncultured Planctomycetota bacterium
CGGGGTCAAATTGCCTGGCCCCGCGCAGCAGCCCGATGCTGCCGTTCTGCACGGTGTCTGCGTAGGGCAGCCCGGCCCATCGAAACTTCCGGGCGACACTGACCACCAGCCGCATGCTGGTGAGTGCCAAGTGTTCACGGGCGGCGGCTTGTTCCTCTGGGGAGCCGTGACGCAGGCTGTGATACAGGTGCGCCCGCTCCTCGTCGCCGGGTGGAGGTGGCAGGCTGTCTACGTCTTTTCGATACTGCTCCGGCAGGAGGGGATCCGGGGTGTCAAATCTCCCCATCGCCTGGCTCTCCTCGGAGAAGTGTTCTGTTGTCCTGGAGTCGTTCCGCAAGTTCGGTGGTGGTCAACTTCTCGAGCTCTGCCAGTTGCTTGGTCGTGTCGTGACTGAGCACCGCCACGCGCTCCCGCTCCGGCGCCTGCAGGTCGGGAATCGACAACGCTGTCTCCCAGTCCTGAGCGCTGGTGGTGGTGTTACCCACCCTCCATGTTTCCTGTGCGATCTCCGCCACAGTGGGAGCGCCATAGGCAAAGCGAAGCGCCTGCTTCAGGGCGCGTGTTCTGCAGCGCTGATCCCACGTCCATCCCACAGGCGGGTCAATGGCTCGTCGCTGCCCGTTTTTGGTGGACACCATTTCATCTGCTCGCACTGTCCCGTCTCCAAAAGTGGCGACGAGCCGGAAGGCGTCCATGTAGTCAATTCCTGCCTGTAGGAATACGGCCAGAAACTCGCGGCGGGGAAGGGGTAGAATGAAGCACCTTTGCCCCAGCCATCCCTCGGGTACGGCCAAATCCTCGTAGGTCTCCAGGTAGTCAGATTTGTGCTTGGCCCACCGCACGAGCAATTTATACCCTTCGATCAGAATCACTTGGCCCCGACGAGTGTAGGCGTATATCTCGCCTCTGAATACATTGGCACCGGTGAGCATGCCGTACTGCGCGAGGACGAAAGCCTCGTCCCAGGTGAGCTTGTCTCCACCTGGCATAAACCTTTTCAGCCGGCTGGCATACTGTCGTACGCTGTCACGGTCTCCCAAGACTTGCTGGAGCCAGATCTGTGCGCCTTCGCCTGGCTCGCCCGACGAGGTTAGCAAAGGCAAGTGGGCTTCTTCTGCCCCCGATGTAGTCTGATTGGTCATCTGTTGTATCCTCCATAGGTGGCCCTGCCTTCTTCAGTGTTGACGACTTGCCCCGATCCGTACACAAGACGGGTATCCGCAAAAGAGTAAACCAATGTGGCCTGGCTCAATGGCGTGACTCCCTCATGGATCGTGTTGCAGACGGGGCACTCGGCTTGTACTACGAGCACCGATTGGCCGGCCCGTTCCTCCAAGCTGGCGCTTAGGTAGGGCCGGACGCGCTTGCCACAGTGCCGACATAAGATTGTAGATAGATTGTTCATTGCGCGCTCCTGGTGTGCATCTCGTTCAAGGTCAATGACGCGGCGACAATCTCAGCGTCTGTCAGTGCCGGCAGGCGCAGGCGCAGCTTTTCCAGGTCGGCCACGCCTGCCGCACTGAGGATAACAGTGACCTTGGGCTTGGCGCTGTCGGATGGAAGGATCAAGGGCGCCCTGGTCTTGGGAGGCGGCTCGGGCTTGGGCTGCTGGTGAATCTCTGTCAAGAGAGCGGCAACCGCATCCCGGATGCGCAAGGCCCAGCCCCGCTTTTTGTCGGTCGTGCGAATGTCCGTCAGCCGGAGCTCGCCGGCCGCATTCATCACGATGACGTTGTAGGTAGCAGTCTGGTATTTCCGGCTGCCCCGTGTCGTTTTCACCAACAAGACCTTCGGCCCCGTGACGTCAACGGTGCCTTCATTGATCCACTTGCCATCAAAGGCATAGCCGTTGGCCTGGCTGGCGTCAATCTTGGTGACTTCCTTTACCCAATTCCGAAAGCGGGTATCTCGTTTCCCTTCCTTGTCTTCTACCACGATCATTACCAGGTCGAACAATTCCCGAATCATCGCAATCTCCTGTAGTCTGTGGTGTCTATAGAATGCCTTCCACCTAGAGTTGTATAACGTAAAAGCGGCCCCACGTGGGGCCGCTTTTCTTGGGTGGGTGTAGGGATTATCCGGGGTATCCTGCCCGCAAAAACTCGTGTCGGATCTCGCCGCGCATCCGAGAGTAGACTGTCTGCCAGTGTATCCCGACCTCGGGGCCGATCTGCCGGGCGCGCTTGCCTGCCATGTGAGACTTGCAGATCTCGCGGTTTTGGGGATCGAGACCAGCTACCACTTCCTGCGTCCAGGCTGCCATATCAGGGCTTGGGAGATCGAGGTTTGCGTTGACTTCATCCCAGGGGTCGTCGGCCAGGCCAGCAACAATTTCCTCGTAGGGATTGCTGGAGCCAGCGAAGTGGACGGGATCAAGGGGCTTGTCCCTCTCGGTCCTGGTTCTCATCGCCCGGAGGTTCTCTTGCGCTTTCCAGACACCCCAGTACACGATGTAGCTGTCTGTCTGTTCGAGAAATTCAGGCTCGACCGCGAATTTCTCCAGGATTGCCAATACGATGTCTTGGTGTACGTCGTCAACGTCTACGCTTTGTCTTATCGCGACGTTGTAGGCTGCGCCGCGAATCGCCTTCGCGAGACTCCCCTCACCTTCCAGCTTGTCACCCAGTTTGGTTGTGTCCATGGTTTTCTCCTGTGGTTCTCTTGTCCCCTCCTCCTGGCCGCCACCGAAGGATTCGAACCCTCGGCTTCCGGCATCCAGCCCAGCGGCCAGCGGGAGGGGACTGTGGAGCTAGATCCAAACCTTCACCCACTTGCCAACCTGCGCCCAGCCCTCAGTGCTCTTCAGGCCAAGCATCTTGCCAACCGTCTCGACTTTCAGCATTTGGTCGTCACGACGTCGGAGCATGACGGTTTGGCCGCCCTGAAACTCTGCGGTCAC
>CAZUUK010000273.1:0-2896 GCA_964622675.1 uncultured Planctomycetota bacterium
GCTGCTCGGTCATGTAGTCGGGATGGGCCGCGCCGCGACATTTGTCCCAATTGCTGCGAAAGGGCTCCGGCGACAAACGCGCAGCCGTGCGGGCTGCAAGATCATGCGTATCCGTGAAGATTATGGGGCTCCATGTTCGCTGCGAAAGAGTGCTTCCGCTGTAGAGGACTCCTGATCTACGTCCAACTGCTCACCATGATAGAAGCTGCGGTTGCTCTTGCCAAGCACTGAATCTCACGCGACGGCCCGCAGACAATCATCCCCGCAACTTCAAGCACGGCAACAACGACGGGGTTTGAGGTAGGCACAGCCTCTCGGGATCAGTCTTGCGGCTCGGAATAACTCAGCCTGGTCGCACTCGTCACGTACGCCTCGACGGCCTTGCGCGTGATTGGCGCGGGATGCAGCCGGCTTTCTTCCCAGGCCTTCATGTTGGTTGTTCGCCAGGGACTTCCCGGTTGTTCCGATTGCCCGATGGGCAGAATGGACCGGGCGGCGTCCACGTCGTGCAGCGGAACGAACTGGGTATAGGACTGGCCGGGCTGCGAGCCGGGCGTGTTGCCGTCGACCCTCGTCAGCGCCGGGACTGGCAAATCCTGTTCCGGATCGAGTGAGGGGAAGCCGTCGAGGCTCTGGTAGTAGCCGAGTTTCTTCTTCAGCAAGGGTTTCCTCGCCCTGTCGGACCACGTCGATGTGTCCGGCCCGTAACGCTGAACGGCGGTTTCCCAGGCATTGGACAGGACCTTGTCGACGTGGTTTATCTCATCTTCGGGGAATGCGGCCTCGGCGCCCTTGTCCAGCCGCGCTTGCGCGACTTTCAGAAAAAGACACTCCCCCGTGCCTTTGTAACCGTACTTCTTTATCATCGGATTGCCGCCGAAGTCTTTGAATCCTCCATCGATGCAGTTGACTAGACCGAACTCGTCGGTGGTCAAATCGCTCTTGGCGCCGTTTTTATACCATTTCTCCAGATGCTTGAGTGTCTGGAGCGCTTCCGACGAGAGTTTGGCTTTCTGTACGTCGCGCAGGTGCAATCCGAAGCGCACATAATCGCGCTGAACGGCATTGACGCTGTCAAAGTGAATGTCGAAGACCTCTTCGGGCGAGAGGCATTCCTTGGCTTCGAGCCGCTCGCGCAGACGGAAGGCGCGCGTTGAGTCGCCGCCGGAATGCGACGAAAGATCCAGCGGCAGCGGATAGAACGAGGCGATGGGGCGGTGGTTGGCGCTGACGATATAGCCGCGCTCCGGATTGACCACTGTGGGAAGCAGGTCGTAGGGCAACATGCCCTGCCAGTCGTTTTTCGAGTCCCACCCTTCGTGAGCCGACTCGCCGCTGTTCAGAGCGTGGCGCGACCGCACGGGCACGGCCGCCAGCATGCGGTAGCCGACTGACCCTTCCGAATCGCCGCAGACGCTGTGCAGGCCGGGAAAACGCCAGCCCTCCTGCGCCTTGAGAAACTCCTTGACGTTTTTCGCCCTCATCATGGCCAGCGCGCCCTGAATCGTTTCGCGCTCGAGTTCACATATCGGCAGGCGCTTCATCGCCACTTCTTCGCCCGGCTGGGTGCCGACGGCGAAAGAAGTGACCACCGGGCCCAAGTGCGTCTCGCGGGCGTGCAGCGTCTTGGTTTCGCCGCCTTTGACGCGAATGGTCTCTTCATACGCCTGCATGTCGCGCCATTCGCCGTCATACATGTATTGGTCCGGATGCTCTTTGTCGGTCTTCAAAATGAACAAGTCGACCTGGTCGATTCCGAGAGCGGTTCCACCCCAGGCCACATTCTCGTTCCAACCGATCACGAGGATGGGGCTGCCGGGCACGCCGACGCCTCGGGTGTTGAAGGTCTTGCCGCTGACGTGAAACTCATACCACAGCGATGGATTGGCCACGGGGGTCTGAGGATCGCTGACCAGCGCCGCGGCGCCGGTTCCGGTCTTCTTGCCGCCGGCCGCCCAGGCGTTGCTGAACTTGGGACTCTCGCCGCGGATGACGGGTTTGGGCGAAAGGCCATGAGATTCGGCGAACTCCTGGGTTTTTCGAATCCATTCTTCGCTCACGTCGGTTCGCCGGACGACGGCAGCCGAATCGTCGACGATTATCTTGCCCGGGCTCCATTTGCCGCCCTTGATAGTATGGTATTGCCGCGTGTCGCGCAGGCCGCTCTTGGTGAAGAATAATCCCATACGCCACCACGAAAGAAGGCAGTCGGCCGGGGTCCAAGGCTCAGGCTCCAGGCCGATTTTCTTAAACATGTGGGAAAGTTTGTCGGGATTCCGATCGATATAGTCGTTCACGCCTTCGGAGTAGGCTTGAAGGAGGCGCTGCGTTTCAAGATCAAGGTTGGCGGCGATTCGTTTGGCGTATCGGGCGTAGCCGATTGTGCGCATCATTTCGTCGTTGAGAACCGAGCTGACGGGTAGTTTGATTTTCTTCACGTCGCCGATAACTTCGGCCAGGCGCCCCTGGATAGTGCGAAGGGAGTAGTGCATCTGAAAGGCGCGATCTTCGGCCGTGACATAGCCCAGGCCGTACATGGCCCCCGCGTCGGTGTCGGCGAACACGTGCGGCACGCCCCATTCGTCGCGGAGAATCTCCACCTTGCCCGCCCCGTCGCGCGCCGCCGAATGCACGCACGAGGCCGCGAGAAGACAAGCGATGCCTAAAACCAGTTTCAAAAGCCGTGATGAATGTCTCATGTTGACATTCCTCCAGAGATTGTAGTTGGCGGAGAATTCCCGAGTAAGAATCCCGCACCTTAGCAGCCCCGCGGCTCGATTGCAAGCGCGACTTTGCCTTCAGCCGGTGCTTCCGTCGCACGGTGTCGTCATGGACGACCCACAATCAGCCATAGACGAGACTGTCGGCAATCTTGCGGAGGCGATTGACCTTATAG
>CAZUUK010000274.1:0-2875 GCA_964622675.1 uncultured Planctomycetota bacterium
TGGTTCACGTGTCGATGTGTGGAGCGCGCAAGTCTCAAAAGGACTCTGGAGAAGCTGCCATCCTCCTCGACGGCTCCAGATGCACCTTTGCATTCATGCGCACTGAGGACTCGAGCTTTGCTGACACGATGGAACCCCTCTCCTGGTCCTGGTCGTCCTGTGTCAGGCACATGGTAACGGTCTTGCCCGCCAGCGACCGGATGTACGTTAGGCGATGGGATGAGCCGCAAACCATCCGGAAGTTTGAGGTGCCGCCACAGGGCACGGGGGCGGTCTCCCTGCTCGCAGAACTCGAGGCCGCAGCCGAGCCGAGACGGCCAAACGTTGTCCGCCATGTTCTTGAGCCGTTCCGCCAGATTCGGTCACGCATAGGTGTGAAAGACTCGCTCTTGGCGGTGCAGTTCCTGAATGGTCTTCTGCTCGTGGCCGAGGCGGCGCAAAAGCGTGCCAGGGGGAGTGACATTGAGGCCATCAGAACCTTCGGCGATGCGTTCAAACTGCTGTCTGAAAAAAAACGTGAGCTCTGTGGGCTGATGGATATTCCACGCAAGATGGCTGCTCTTGACGTGGGAAACCTAGTTCAAAATATGGTGGCCCCCGATCCCTATACTGGGTGTGAATTGCTCCCAGCTCTCTTGTTCAGACATGCGGCCAGCAGGCTCTATCAGGAAGCTCATCTGGAGATTGAGCGGAATCCACAGGGTTACTTTCCCGGCCTCGAACCAACTCACGAACCCGTCGGCGCGGCGTCGCCGCGCGACGTTCGCTTCACGCCGCCCAATCTGGCGAGGGCTCTGGTTCAGAAGGCTTTGGAGGCAATGCCCGACCGGAGACGGGACCTGACTATTCTTGATCCTGCATGTGGCTCAGGCGTGTTCCTGGTCGAGGCGATTCGCGAACTCAGTGCCGATGCCAGCGTCCGCTGCCGTAAGATCAGAGCGGTGGGATACGATATCAGCCCCATCTCCGAGTACACGACCCGCTTCTGTTTGGAGCACGACACACACAATGCCGTCGGTTCTCGTACCGTGCAGACGCAGGTCGCAAGACGCGATTCGCTTGAGAATCCTTGGGTGAGCGCAGACATCATCCTGATGAATCCTCCGTTCATTCCGTGGGAGCGACTGTCTTCCGAACAGCGCCGAAAGGTCAGCGATGAACTGGGTGATACCGCCCAGCAACGCCCCGATATTGCGATGGCTTTCGTAAGTAAGGCTGTACATTCTTTGACGCCCGGTGGTGTTCTTGGTTGTGTATTGCCCGCATCGCTCTTGACCAGCCAAACTGGACTCTCATGGCGCGAACGGCTCAGCGAACAGGGCAGTCTTCAACTGCTCGGCTGCTTTGAAGGCTATAAGTACTTTCCCACTTCGCTGGTTGAGACAGCTTTCCTGATCTACCAGAAGCGAGGCGAACAGGAACGCGAGCTTGGAGCAGTCGAAGTATTGATCTCTGAAGAGGGATCTGAGGATGCTGCGCTTCGGGCCTTACGTCTCGAGTCAGAAGCTGTCTTATCCATCAAGGGCGTCGAGCGATTCGAACGGCCACTGCGGGCCTTTTCCTCGGAGAGCTGGAGACCGTTGAGCCAAAATGCATATAAGGAGAAGGATCGCTTAGCCGCTCTCGCCTTGCCTCGAATTGATGACCTATTCAAGATCAAGCAAGGCGTGCGCACTGGCAATAATCGGGTTTTCGTCCTCAAAGTCAGCCAGTACGAGGAGCTCAGTCGAAGAGAGAGGAAATTCTTCCGTCCTGCTGCCGGAGGTGGATCAATAACAAATGGTCAACTGCACCCGGTGGAGTACGTGTTCTATCCATACGCCACGGATGGACGTTTGCTCTGCACCTCGGAAAAAGAACTAAAGGACAACCTGCCAAGCTACTATGCGAAGTATCTGGCCCCTGCCAAGTCGGCGCTGGCCAGCAGAGCACGGTTCTCTGATCGTAAGTGGTGGGAACTGTCGGAAAAACGAGCATGGCAGGCGACACGTGCCCCTCGCCTAATCTCAACCTATTTTGGGGAGAGCGGCAGCTTTGCTTTTGATGAAGCCGGACAATATATTACCGTCAATGGTCATGCGTGGTTTTGGGCCAAGGATACAGTCGCTTTGTGTGAAGATACCCAGGTTCCCTTTGAGCAAACACCGGCTATTTGGGCTTATCTGGCGATCCTTAACAGCAAGGCTTTCGAGGAGATCATGTCGCTGTTCTCTGTGCGACTGCAAGGCGGACAGATGCGGCTCGAAGCCCGTTTTTTGTCCCAGGTGCCGCTGCCAGACGTGACTAATGAGATGAGTTGCCCTGCAAAAGTTGTGGGGAATCTTGTTGATCTTGGGAAGGCGATTCATGCTGGAGAGCTTAAGGCAGTTGCGTCTGACCTCGACAAGCATGTGTCACTTCTCTATGGGTTTTAGCAGAGGTAGATATAGCCTATGCCTGGAAGAGGAGAAATAGAGCCCTATCACAATGGTGTTGCCTGCGAGGTGCGGACAGTCATCGACGCGCGCGTGAGGTTCTACACACCGGGCCAAGCGAAGTGGTACAAGGTTCGCGATGGCTGTGAAGTCCAGTTTGAACTCGTCCCTGTGGACACTGTAGAATCGGAAGTCGCCAGTAGAATGCGTCGGGAAGACGGTCAGATTCACAGGGTTTCTGTGTTTCCTCTATCTACACCCTCAAGTTTCCGCCTCTGCACGTTTTGGGTCAGTTGGCATGAAACTTGGCGGAAAGAGGACTCCACCAACTACGTTCTGCTGAACGCTGGATGGACCCTGTTTGAAGGTTTGCGCGGCAACCTGGACAAGGCTCAAGTCCTTCGTGTGGACTGGGACCAACTGCCTCACAAGGGGAGCCGGAATGCAGGACACCCTCACTG
>CAZUUK010000275.1:0-853 GCA_964622675.1 uncultured Planctomycetota bacterium
GGGCAACTGTGCGGGTCATGGGCTATTGCCCGGCGCCTAAACAGTCAAGTTCGAACAGGCACGAGGGGGCGCCCTGCTCGGGGTCCAGGCGGATGGCGGTGATGCGTTCGCCGGACCATTGTGCGTGTTGGGCCAGCGAGAGCCGGTACTCGTGGAACTGACCGTCGGCGATGGGGTTGAACTGGACCGACTTGGCCTCGTCGAATTGTGGAGAGGACTCGGTGGTCCAGAAGAACTGGCCGGCTGCGCCGGCGGTGATGCGCATACGCAACAGAATGACCGGGCAAGCGTCGCCATCTACTTCGAGGTTGGTGCGGACGATGTATGGGTCGGGGCCAGTAATTGTGCCGCGGAGTAGGCCGGCGCCGGTGGTGAGGTCGGCCATGTCGTGTGCGGGAAGCCAGCCTTCCACCGAAGTATCGAACTCGAATGCGATTGCATCGAGGATCCTCGGCATACGTTCGACCTCGCGGAAGGCTGCGCCGTCGATGCGGATCGCAGCGTCGCGATCATGGGGAACGCGGACGGACAAGTAGGCGTAGGCGGGATCGTAGCGCCAGCAGGCGTCAGGGGCAGTTTCGACGTCGTGGCGTCGGGCGATGGGCGCGCCATCCAGGTGGACGGCGTTAGGCCGTGTTGTGTTAGTTAGTTTCTGTTGCGGAAAGAAAACAGCAGGAAGAATTGCTTGACATATTGATCGTTAAATGGTCCACTCCTTTTGCGTCAAGGTTACAAAACGTACCATGAAAGGAGCGGACCATGAGGCTCAAAACCTCGTTACAAATGTACCTGAATATGGTGTTGCCGTCAAGCCGCAAGGTGGTGCAAGAGTACCGGACGAAATACACGAAGA
>CAZUUK010000275.1:863-2867 GCA_964622675.1 uncultured Planctomycetota bacterium
ATTCTTGCGGACAATCCCAAGATTCTTGACTTGGCTCATGCGGATTTCTGCACGTATCTTTCTGAGTCGGAGCAAGGGCGCGAAAGCCGCTACACCTCGGATGAGATCCTTCGGGCGCTGGTGGTGATGTTTGTCGAACAGGACAGCTATCGGGATGTGGTGGTCCGTATCGAGGACAGTGAGTTCTTGCGCAACTTCGTCGGGCTTGGCATGTACAAGATCATGATGGACTTCACGTTCATGAGTAAGGCGTTCGCGGCGTTGTCGCCCGAGACGTGGGAAGCGATGAACGATGCGTTGGGCCACTATGCCCGCGACGAAAACAAGATCAGCGCAGACGATTTGCGCGTGGATACGACGGCCTATGAGACGAACATCCACTACCCCACGGATTCGTCTTTGTTGTGGGACAGTTTCCGGGTGCTGGCGCGTGTACTCAAGGCGATTCAACAGGTGCATCCCGAGTTGGGGCTCAAGCATCGTTACCATGTGAACAAGGTCAAGAAACTGGCGCATTTCATTAGGCGCAACGCCGGCAGCAAGAGTAAGAGCAAGCAGCGAAAGGTCAAAACCACCTATCGCATGCTGATACAACGGGTTGGTTGGATTGTGGACGTGTCCAAGCAGGTGAGGGCCAAGGCCGCCCTGGCTTTCTTCGAGGTTTTGGAACTCGAACACTTCGAGCCGCTCGTCGAACGCGTTATCGACCAAACCGAACGCCGGATTTTTCACGGTGAGGTTGTTGCGCGTGACGAGAAACTCTACAGCCTGTTCGAGGAGCACACCGAGATGCTCATACGTGGCAAGGCCGGCAAGCGGGTCGAGTTTGGACACATGGTGCTCATCGCCCAGACCAAAGAAAAGTTCATCAGTCATTACCGTGCTATGCTCGAACGCGAAGAGGACAAAGAGCTGCTGCCTGGCGCGCTGGACGCGCATCGTGCGTTGTTTGGTCATGGGCCCAGGCTGCTTGCCACGGACAAAGGATTCTATGAAAGCGTCAAGCAACTGGTCGCGCTCGAAAAGGAGATCGAGACCGTTTCCATCTGTAAGAAGGGCAAACGCACGGTAGAACAGGCAGCACGGGAACACGCTGAAGATTTTCAACAAGGCCAACGATTTCGGGCCGGCGTCGAAGGCAGCATCTCGGTCTTAAAACGTGCATTCAAGCTCAATTGCTGTCTTTTCAAAGGGTTTAAGAATTTCGCCGCCAGCGTTGGCTGCGCCGTGTTCTGTCACAACCTGGTCTTGCTGGCACGATTGTAGGCTCGCAACTGGCGGCGCAAGCGGATTTTGCAGCCTCTCAGGGGGCTGAAGGGTGGACCATGTCTCGACGGCGGAAATTAACGTGCAAATCACAGTTTCCGACGCAAAACAACACGTCGCTCACAAACTTGCACCACGAGGTAGTACAGCGGACGGCCAATTTCGACCTTTCCGCAACAGGAACTAATTAGTTTCTGTTGCGGAAAGCCCAGGCACCACAACCCCAACCCGTCACCCCCCAAGCCCGTCATCCTGAGCGTAGCGAAGGATCTCCAATGAGCGCAGAACCCGCACGCAAGCGAGATTCTTCGCTACGCTCAGAATGACGGGAAATAAGGCTTTCGGCGTTGATTCATCCAAGAACACCGTTCCGTAACAGGAACTAATTATGATCAGGAATTCCCTGGATCGTCATTGAATAGGGTTATAATGGTCGGAACGAACATGTGCGAATGTTATTTGTCACCAAAAGCCGGGTTCCGGCGTCTACTTAATGGGGGACCGTGACATGAAAAGGATTGGACGAGAGGCGATTGTGAAGCTGGTGTTGACGACACTGGTGTTTGCGTGCGGCATAGGTTGGGCTGCCGGGGCGGCCGAGATAGCCGGTGTCGTCGTGGACGAATCGGACAACCCCGTTGCGGGCGCGACGGTTTACGTCGTGACACTGGCCGAGCCGAGGATGGCGTGGGATTTCGATGTGGCTGCCCAGGTCCAGACCGACGGGGACGGAAAGTT
>CAZUUK010000276.1:0-2863 GCA_964622675.1 uncultured Planctomycetota bacterium
CACCGTCTACCACTAAATTCTACAAGCGACAGACCTACCTTTGTCAAGTGGTATGCCTATTTGACAAAACTTTGGCTTTAGATGTTCGCAGAGGAATGCGTGACGTCTTCAACAGATTGGGCCCTGCAACCTCGCTGCAGAAAAGAGGTTTCTTCTTTCAGACTACCGCCATCTTCATAAAAGTGCATAAGCCTACTATATGGCCCTTTTCTGCGCCTGCGAACGCGAATCTTCAATGTACAGTGAGTAAGGAAATTCAGATTGGAACGACAGCTTTTCATCTTGACACTTTATGTGCATATGAATATAATCGCAGCGGTCAAGCTTTTGGAAAAGGAGATAACGACAATGGCTAGTTCGTTCTTCTTTGGGTTCGATCGCGACCTTAGGCTCACAGTTAACGCGATCGAGCAGATCGGCGGGTGCGAAGCAAGAGGAATCGCCGAGTTCTAATTTCGAGACACCCGGTCGAGAAGCCTGCCTTCCGCTGGGCAAAACCTCTACCCCGGAGCCGATAGTTGGCGATTGGCGGACGCAAACGCTCCCCGACGGCTGGTCGGTGGTCGCTGCCGATGGCTCGCTTTCGGCTCACTTCGAGCATACCCTGCTCATCACCGATGGCGAGCCAGAGATACTCGCGAAACTATAGGAGGCAGCCTTGAGAGCAATCGGTATCATCGGATACAAGGACAGCGGCAAGACGAGCTTAGCAAGCGTATTGGCTCGCGAGTTGACGGCAAGAGGGTACAAGGTGGGCATAATCAAGCATTCATCCCGTCACTTGGACTTGCCGGGCAAAGATACTGCACTGCTGGGAGAGGTCGCCGATCAAGTAGGGGTTGTCTCGCCGCAGGAATCAGCGGTCTTCTGGAAGAAGCCGCTGAGCCTGGAGGACATCATTCCCTTTCTGGGCGCGGACGTTGTTCTCGTTGAGGGCTTCAAGGAGGAGAAGACATTTCCCAAGATTGTGTGCCTGCGGGGAAAGTCTGACGACCAAGATCTTTTCGACGGTCTGTCGATCTGCGCTGTTGGGCCAACCGACTATACGGAGGGAGTGGACATCCTTTTCCTTGGCAAGGACGAGGTGGGCAAGATCGCCGACCTCGTAGAGGAGAAAGCCTTCAAGTTGCCCAACCTCGACTGTGGCGGTTGCGGACGTGAACGGTGCTACGACCTGGCTCGCGAGATCGTCGGGGGAAAAGCCAGCGTGGAGGATTGCGTCTCCTTGCGGCCGACCACGGAAGTTAAAATAGACGGCCAGCCGATGCCGATGAATCCCTTTATCTCCGGCATCGTGAGAAGCACCATTCTGGGAGTACTGTCCCCGCTCAAGGGGTTCAAGAAGGGGAAGATCGAGATCAGTACTTAACGAGGTGATAGCAGTGATATCTGTTGACGAGGGTCGTTGCAAGGGTTGTGGCGTGTGCGTGGAGACGTGTCCGACCGGTGCCATCGGCGTGGTAGATGGCGTGGCGCGGGTAGATGAAAGCTTGTGCCGGGAGTGCGAAGCCTGTGTTTTTGCCTGTCCAACCGGCGCCATCTCGGCAGTGCGGGAACCAAGCGAAGCCGAAAGGCCGACTCCGGCCTTGGCTCAGCCGCTCGCGCGGCTTTCGCAGCTTAGTGGCAGCCCCCGGCTGCGGTTGGGCAAAGCACTGGGGTACATCAGCAGAGGAGTAGTGCCGCAGGTGGGGGCTTTCTTGAGGAACCGAGAGCA
The DNA here is from genome assembly GCA_964622675.1 of uncultured Planctomycetota bacterium. GTDB lineage: Bacteria > Planctomycetota > DG-23 > CAZBND01 > CAZBND01 > CAZUUK01. The sequence continues at coordinate 1,715 of CAZUUK010000276.1, forward strand.
GCAGCCCTGGCCGGTCTCACCGCGACGCGCACCTACTATCCGTGGTCATGGGAACCGCGGTGGATGGGGCAGCGCTCGGGGCGCTCGTCGCCGGCGCCAGAAACGCTCGTAACTCGACTGTTTCCGCAGAGTCTATCACAGGGGGACAGCAGGGCGGGGCAACCGACCTCGACCACTTTGTGGAGGAGCTTCAGCAGCAAATTATCGAAGAGGCCCGGGCCGTCTATTCGGACAGGGTCACAAAGGAGTTCTCCAACCCCAAGAATCTGGGCCGGTTGGCCAAGTCAGATGTACAAGCAACCGTACGAGGGTGGTGTGGCGATACAATGGAGATCTACCTGTGGCTGAATGGTGCGAGGATCGAAGAAGCCAGCTTTATGACCGACGGCTGCGGGCCGACGGTAGCCTGCAGGAGAGTGTCTGCCTCCTCTCGACGGATTTCAAAACCGACGCCATTCCGCTTGGCATGCTGCTGAACCAGCTCGATAGCTCCTCCGCCGCGATCATCTATGGTCGCACAGCTATGAAAAGTAAGGAAGATAACCATGTTTAAAGGAATGCTAGTGGCTGCAAAGGTCACGTCCATCCCTCTGCATCCGCAAAGCGCACAAAGCATTAGCTCAAGCGGACTCGCCGCGGAATCGTTTCCGCCAACCTTTGGGACGCATCCATGTACACTTCGTGCCCGCTGTCGCCGCAACTGGCAAATCACATCTCATCGAGAAGGGCCACCGTCGTTTTCTCTATCACACCTCCGTCTATTGAAGTATTCAAATACTTTGCAAACCCTGCGATGCTTACTATAATCTAAGGTGTAACTCTAACGAGGAAGAGCCGAACAAAGATGGACAGCAAAGAGCGAAAGCGGTGGGTGGAGATCTTCTCTGCCTTGGCGAGCGAGCCACGCCTGCGGATTGTGGAGATGCTGATCAGGGGGCAACTGGAGTGTCAGGAGATCTTGGAATCCAGCGAGCTTTCCCAGCCGGCGATCTCCTACCATCTTGGCAAGCTTGAGCGTGCGGGGATCCTCGTCCGGGAGAAAAGTGGAACGCGAAACTGCTACCATCTAAACTGTGACCTTATTAGCCTCATCGAACTGTTGAAAGAGGAGGGCGAAGGATGAACCATGAGGTGACCATTTACACCTCG
>CAZUUK010000277.1:0-1176 GCA_964622675.1 uncultured Planctomycetota bacterium
TTGTTTCTCCTTGTGGTTCGTGTATGCGGCGGTCGGGGCCGGGTCGCTCAGTCGCGGTCAACGCGCCGCTGCCAACGGCAACGGATTCTCTCTGCCTGCTTCCGCGACCGTGTCCAGTGCTGCCATTTTTTCTTGCGGCACTCTATCAGAAAACCCTGCCCGTTTTTGTCGCGCGGGTACATCGTGAATCGTCGGATGGTTATTGTTGCAGTCACGTTTCTTCCTTTCGTACTGCCCTCAACACTTCGCGGCAGATGTTCTTGGCCACTTCGCTGGCTGGACCGAGCCAGTACCCCTCCATTGACTTATCAAACTTATTCCGTATTCGACGATCAGCTTGCACGGCGATCCACTCGACAATTTCCCACGCGGTGGCGATGTCGCGGTCGTATTCGCCGCACATGCGCGGTCCCCATCCATCCACCCAGTAGCACAAAGACGGCTCGAAGTCGTCCGGCTCCTGGATACCGAACCGCGACCCCCCTTCCTGTGCATGATACTTACGATAGGCAGATACAGCTTCGATCCGCGTATCAAATCGCACAGACTTGTCGTGCCGCCACGGGCCGCTCGCAGGCGGCCCATAGTAGCCAATGTCCTTACGATGAAACACTTCTCTCGCCACCGCTGCGGCAAGTTCTTCGCCCTTTAGGGCATTGATTTCAGCGTTGGTCATGGCTTCTCCCCTTTTGTACGTCGTTGCTTCCTCGCCGGAAACGGCAGCGACCAGTTCGCAATTACCTCGTCCCAGTCGATCTCCGCAAATGTCAACTCCGCGCCGTACTGCCGTGCCGCCGCCTCGACGATCGCCCGAATCTGCGACTGGACGTGAGGTAGCCGAAGCGTTTCGGCATCGAATCGCCGATCAGGTTTCCCCTTCTCATATTCCGGTTGCGGCTTGTGCGGGTCGAAGTAATGTTCCCCGAGGGCTGTGGCCGGTCCAATGTCACAGTTCTGGAGAAAATCGACGAACACGCACTCCGCGCAAAATCGGCCAGTTTGCGCAGTCCCCTTGACAAACAGGCTGGCGCGCGGGTTGACCTTTGATGCGACCCGGCACCGCTTACTACAGCGCACGCAGCGCGCCAGACCCGACGGAAGCGCCGCAAGTTGGTGCTCGGAATCGGTCACAGCTTCTCCTTTCGGACGGCCTTCAGCGCCGCGCGGCAGATTGCG
>CAZUUK010000277.1:1276-2854 GCA_964622675.1 uncultured Planctomycetota bacterium
CCACGCATCGGCGATGTCGCGGTCGGGACGCCAGTCGTCTATATTTGCGTATGTCGTATCGCACAACCACCACTTATTCGCCTGAGCAATGAACCGGAAACTCGCATAAGTCTCTTTCATTTCGGCGGCATGTTTCTCAATGCCTGCCTCCCATTCGGCTGAACCCGGAGGATGCCACCCCATCACTTCCGTCGCTACCGCAGCGGCAAGTTCCGGCCCTTCCAGGGCGTCGATTTCGGTATCGGTCATCGGCTTGATCCCACCAGGTACACGGGCCGCGGCGATTACCACCTCCGTCGCTTCAAGTTCTTTTAATAGGTAAATCACTAGGTCTACATGATCCGGCCAAGTCAGTTTTCTGCCAGTCGCCTTCTGCCAGCGCTCAATCGCGCGATGGTCTGCTTTCCACCGCAGGTCGGACGTGGCCCGCAACTCCGCGTTCTCTGCTTGCAGCCGTTTGATTTCAGCGTCAGTCATCGCTTCGCTCCTTTCGCGTTATCGTGCCAATCCAGCACGTCCTCGACTTCCGCCAGCGGCTCACCGCCGGCCAGTTGCTGCTTGATCTCGCCGACAATCCACCACGCATCCGGCATCGACAGGCTAAGGCCCGGGTCGCGCGCCTGCCGTACCACGTTCTCCGCAATCGCCTTCGCCTCATCCTCACGAAATCCCCAGATGTATTTGTCTTCCCCCTTGAGGGCGATAACGAAGAGCTTGTCTTGCCGCTTTTTGGATGGCGCCTTCCGCCGTCCGTGTCGGTCTCCCAGCCAGGCGGCCAGCGCCGCACACGCACTGGCGAGAATGACTCCTGCAACAAAGGCTAAAGCGACGGCATGGTCGGTCATCGGAACAGCACCTCCTGCCGTAAGCGTTCCACGATTATGTCGCAATACTTCTGCTCGATTTCCACCATAATGCACCTACGGCCCAAGTCCTTGCAGGCTCGGCCGGTTGTGCCGCTGCCAGCGAAGGGGTCGAGAACCAGGTCGCTTTCTGCACTCCACCAATTAACGAGCCATCGGACGTGTTGGTATCGTCGCGGACATGGATGGCCGTTTTTTCTGCTGGCTGTATCCCTATTTATGCAACGCCCGGGAATTATCATCGCCCCTTTCCTTGCTCTTGGCGCCTCGCCGTACAGGTAGGCAATATCCCCCGTATTCATTAGGCGACCCTTGTAAGATGGTCGGACGTATTCCAGCGAACACACGCGGAAAAAGGATAATTCGCTCGGGGCACAAGCAAGAAGCATCGGATCAATGTCACAACCAAGTTGAACCGCAAGTCTCTTTGTTTCGTGAGGCAGCAACAGACACATTTCAGCGAACAAATCATACGGCCTGTCAGCTCCCGGCAACGGCGCCTTGCAATTTGGCCAGACTGGATCGGTAATCGCTGCGTAAGTCCCTGACTCCAGCAACGGCAACACGTCCCGGCAATCCGCACAGTACAGCGTAATCCCATCCTTGCACTCGCAAGGCTGGCGACCGCAGCGGTAGCACGGGGGTAGGTCGGTCATTCGCTCGACTCCCCCGCGCGCCGGCACGCGCGGCACAAATCACCATCAAGATCGCTATC
>CAZUUK010000278.1:0-2850 GCA_964622675.1 uncultured Planctomycetota bacterium
AGCCTGACCATCGTATTGTCGTTGTCGAACAGCACAGCATTGTAGGGTCCGGACATGAACTCGGGTAGCTCGGAGCCGAGCCAGTACTGATAGCCACCGCGGCGGGGTTCGGGCACCGGCTCCTGGCCGCCCTTTAAACCGAGGAAGACACCTCCTAGATGCCACTTCCCTATGTATCCGGTCTGGTATCCAGCCGCGGAGAAGCTCTTCGCCAGAGTGACCGCCTCCTCCTTGAGCGGCAACCCGTTGCGGAACACCCCCGTTTCGGTGGCGTACAGGCCGGTCTGAAGGCAGGACCGTGCCGGCGCGCACACCGGCTGGCAGGAAATGGCGTTCTCGAAGAACGTTCCCCGTTCGGCAAGCCGGTCGAAGTTCGGCATCAGGGGCAAAGGATTGCCGGCAAGAGTGGTTGTGTCCCACCGCTGCTGATCGGTGAAAAAAACCACCACATTGGGTCGCCGTTCACAGTTGCTCTTCTTTTCGAAATCGTTCATCGTTAATACTCCCGTTTTTTCGAGTCCCCCCACCGCTCAATCCTCAGGAGCGGAAAACCGTATCGGCGAGCTCCACGCCCACTGATCGTTTCGCTGGGCCACGCGCAGGTAGTAGAAATCACTTCGCCGCCCGGAGGAAAGATCCTCAAAATCAATGTTCGTCGAATACTCGGCCTCGGGGACGAAGCGGTGGATGTGCACCGCCCCGCTCAAGAATCCTCCAAGGTAGTTGGCCCTGGAACCCGCCGCCAGATCTTTCAGATGCGTATGCAGATTCACGCCGTTAACCAATAGCTCGATTCTCGTGTCTCCCGTGCCTTCTATCTCCAGACTAACGCCCTGGTTAGTGTTGGTCATGACCGTCGGATTGCCTCGGGTCATCGTTTTGAAGCTGACCGAGTTCGCCCTGCCTTCCTTCCATTCGGTCAACCTGTAGTGGTTCCTTTGCACATCCTGCGGATCCACCGTGTCAATTCCCCTGAATCTCGGCTCAACCCCGAGCAGCCGCCCGTTCGCGATCTGAATGGAGGCATCCCACTCACAGCTGCGGCCCTTCTCTCCCCAACCAAGCTCGATAAAAACCTTCCCACGCACCCCACCCGCGGAGAGCCGCCCCACGCTCCCGGTGAAATCCCAGCGACGGAGAGTCTCGTTGTTCTTGATCAGATCGACATGATCGAGGCTGTAGCCTCCCCTCACCCCAATCTCGATTCTCCTCGCCCGGCTGAAAGGCAGCCTCGAGCCCAAAAGATGTCCGTTGATAGAAAAAGAAAGCTCGATATGATCGCCGGTCAGCGCCCAGGTCCTTCGCTGCGCTATCGCCTCCCACACGGCTTCCCGAGTGAGAGCCGGGGCCCACAGCCCGGTCAGTCCGTAGCCGAAACTCCCCGGATGAGCGCTGTGGTGGTCCGTGGAACCCAGCACGCCGAAGTGATATCCTCTTGCCAGACCCGCCTGCATCGTACTGCCGCTGTCTCTCGGTCCCATCGTGTGCAGATTGGGACGCGGCGCATCGTCGCTCTCCGAACAGCCGTGCATAGAGATGATCTCCACTACCGGACTGATCTCCTCCAGATAGGTATCCCAATTGATCCCCCGGTACCCGCGCTTGTAGCCGATGTGGTGGGGGATGAGCAGGGAGCCGAGTCCCCGGCCCCGTTCCTCGAGTATACTCTCCCGCCATTCACCCAGAGTCCGTGGTTTCAACTGAGACTCCCGGGCCTCCCGTGTCATGAACACGTAGTCGCCGAAGCGCATCGAGTGCCATTCGTAGCTCAGGAAGGTGACGAAGCGGCCAGGCTCGTTGTTGCCTTCCGTCACCTCCAGGAAGCGGGCCCATGATCTTCCCAGCTTTGAGAATCCCCTGCGGTGATAGTCGACCACCGCTTTCAGCCGCTTATCGTCGACCGGCATGTCGGGCCATGAAGAGTGGCCGGTCACGCTGGCGAAATCGAGCTGCAGCCTTGCGTTGGCAAAGGCGTCCTCAATCGAACCATTTCCGTAGCTGATGCCACAATGGTTGTGTATGTCGCCGTAGTACGGGTTCAGCCGCACGGCATCCCCTTTCCTGAGAAACGAGTCAAAGTGGAAACTCGACCCTCTTCCCTGTCTCCGCTGAGCGGTAAGCGCCGATGATCATTTCCAGGGCTTTCCGTCCGTCCTGGATGGTGGAAGGCGGAGCGGTATTCCGGGTTATCGAGTTGACGAAGGCCCCGGGGGCCAGGGTATGAATGCTCGAGAAGTCGAAAGGCGCATCAATCGTCTGCCAACGGCCGGCACCCTTGCGGTACAGCGACAGCGGCGGCCAGAAAGCGCCTGCAGTGTTGGAGGCGCAGTCCAGACCGCTCTGGATGATGGTTCCCTCATCGCCGTAGATTTCTGTGGTCGGCCCCCCCGCGACCCACCTCCAGCCGGATTCCAGAACCACCAGCATGTCCTCCGGGAAGCGGTAGATGGCCGTGCCGGAGGTCTCGACACCGGAAAGTGTTCGGCAGCCCATCTGCGCAACCACGGACACCGGCTCCCCGAAAAGAAACCTCAGCAGGTCCGCCTCATGCACTCCTTCGTCGAGAAACGCCCCGCCTCCGCTGGCCTGAGGATCAACCACCCACGGCATGTCCCGCACAAGGTCGGTAAGGAAGAAAGCATGCCCATGTCTTTTGCGGACATGGGTGACTCGCCCGACAGCCCCCTCCTCGAGAAACCCTTTGATCATGAGATTTCCCGGGATCAGGCGCTGCGGGAAGGATTGAAAGTACTTGACTCCGGCTGCGGCGATCGCGCGCTGCATCTCTCGGCAATCCTGAAGCGAAACCGCCGGCGGCTTTTCGCACAGTATGTCGAGTCGCCTCTCACA
>CAZUUK010000279.1:0-2846 GCA_964622675.1 uncultured Planctomycetota bacterium
GCGACGGCTACAGCGCCTACCTCTACCTGGGTCCTCTGGAGGATGAGATCTTCTCCCCACTGATACCGGGCTTCTACACCGACGAGTTCGTCCAGGAGATCGAGAGGCGCACCCGCATCATGCACGGCAAGTCTTGGTCCGAAACCTATGGACGCGAGCCGAACGCTGCCAGCTTCATCGCCTGGATGAGCGGGAACTGGGGCATGCCTCGAAGGAAATGGCGTGATGGACTGGGGCCCATCGACGCCTGGCGGAACCCGGAGAAGGCCGTCTCTGGGGAAGCGGCAGGTCGCCTCTTGAGCGGCACGAAGGAAGAGTTGAGCGCGCTCATCGAGGACTACTTCGAGCACAACGCGCTTGACCTTACGAACCGAAGGTCGCTTCAGTGGGGCGAGGTCGAGACTGACACCGACGGGAACTCCTCCATCCGATACACGTTCTATGGGACCATATGGGACGGCGAAGCCCTGCTCTTCGACGCCGTCTTCACGTTCAGCCCAACGGGGGAAGTGCTCTCGTTGGAGAAACGGGATGTGCGCGGCACAGCAGAAGCGCTGAAAGCGCTTGTGGAGGATTACCTCCTGCATAATGGCGAGGACGTGGCCGCCAGAAAGCCGATCGACTGGGGCGAAGCAGAGAAGCACGCGGATGGCAGTTACTCGATCCGCCATCGCTACCAGGCCACTACGAAGGAAGGGGGAACGCTGGAGTTGAACCGGGTCTTCACGTTCGACCGCGCGGGGGACATCGTGCACATCACGGATGCGCCGAGCCCGCCGGCTGGCCGGGCGCACGGCACGGACGCGAATCCCACAGGCTGAGGACGGCCTGCACCTTCCGCAGTGTCCCCAGGTGCGACACCCAGGACCGCGGGGCTCTTTGCTGCCAGGGACTGAGATCGGGTCCTGGCGTTGCTTTCAACTGCCAGCAGTGCTTCTTAACCCGCTCGAAGACCCCGCGGGACACCAGGCACAGGATCGAGCGCTTGCTGATCGTGGCGGCCGAAGCGGCGCTGGTGGCGATTGGGGCACGCCCGGGCTCGCCGGCCGAGCACGGGAGCAGGGCCCCGCAGTTGACCGCCCCCGCTTAAAGCACATGTTGAGCACGTCCCCGCTGTTCCTGGCATTGGCCGGCGCTACGCCGAGCGTCACTACATGGGAAAGCGGTGCTCCTGGAGCCAAACGTCGAACTCCTTGGCGTTCTCAAATGTTCTTCCGTAATCTTGCTCATAGAACTCCCGGTAGCGGAGGAACATTTCCTCTGTCACAAAGCCCTTGATTGGCGTGTTGCGATGCAGACTCGCAGGCGCACCAAAGTATACGTACCCGCGGGCAAGCTTTCCCATCGGGACTTCCGGTGCATCGTTCCATTCGCCCGGACTCAAGATCGTGGCGAATGGGGAAGCATAGAGGTCAAAACCAATGGGCTCCTTGAAGGCACTGCCCACGGCTCTCCGGAGGGTCGGGAGGAACCCTCCACTTCCGAGCCACACCTGAAAGACGCGATCCCCATACTTGTCATGAAGGATCTTGCCCATGATGGGGCGACCGAAGTTCTGCTCGCGCGTGAACTCATAGTGCGTGAAGTCGTGACATCTGCCGACGAAGATCAACACCTTCTGACCGCTGGAGATGATCTGCTCGGCCTTCTCGGCCATCGTGGCGTCGTGCCGTGAGATGAGTTCCTGGAATTCTGGTGAGTCCCTCGCTTCGTTCTGTACCGCGGTCTGTAGCTCTGACCGTATCTCTGAGACAAGTTGGAACATGTCGCAGGTGAGCCCAACGAGCTGCATGGGCTCCTCATCCGGCCGCAGGCTGTTGTTCAAGCGCCAAACGGCCTCGATCACGTCCCAGTGCTCCTTGGAATTCCATGTATGGCCTAACTGGTCACGCGCGAAGTCCAACGCAGCCATGGGGTCATAGTCGCGGGCGGTTACCAACGCGTGGAGCCGTTCATTATCTGCCTGGGACGAGAACTCCCAGCTGATGACACGCACACCGGCGTCGCGGTAGAGCCTGGGCATAAGAGAGATGAGGATCTCCTTGTGCTCCCTCACATTATGGAACTCGCCGAGGATGACGACCTGGTGCCTCTGAAAGAGCGAGACCAGGTAGTCGGCGGCCGGTTGAGAATGGCGTTCGATCCAAGCGCGGAGGTACGACATGTCCGAATCAGGAATAGAATCATTCTTGACAGGGGTCTTGGACGTTATCCACGACGGTTCCGCAATCAACGTGTTCTCCCCTGGCTGTTCAAACCCAAGTACTGTAACTATCACACATAGGAAGACGACAACCGACAGCGACCTCCTCCGCCCCATGGCTGCCACCTCGTCGGCATTCGCGCCGGCCGCCTGTTCGAGGACGCGCTTGGCTTCGCCCTGCAAGGACCTGCCATTCCGCTTGGCGCGGGCCTTCAGCCGCTTGACCGTTTCGTCGTCCAGTCCACGGACCGGTATATCGGGCATGGGTGGCCCTCCATCAGACGAAGTCCGGATAGCTATCATAATGATAGCGCACAGTCGGCCGGACGGCGAGGACGATCTAGGCTTCCGGCACGTAGCGCCACAGGAGGGGCTTTCCGTCCCTTTCGCGACGGCCAGTCATCTCCCGGATTGTGATCTCGACCGCCCCGCATCCGGCAACCCTCTCCGCCGACATGTCCTCCGCATCCGGGTTGAATGCGCGGTTGAAGGCGTTGAGGACCTCGCCGCGCTCTGCCAGATCCTCGACGATCCGCGCCTGGCCGCGGCAGATGACGCTATCGCAATCGATATGGCAGTGCTTGCTGCCGGGATGGTCGCTGACCTCTCCCGACTGGAAAGCCACCGTGAAGCAGACGTTCGG
>CAZUUK010000280.1:0-2844 GCA_964622675.1 uncultured Planctomycetota bacterium
CCCGGAGGCCTCGCCACACCGCCGCCGCAAAGAACTGGCGGATGGCTGCGAGCTTCGCGCCAATTGTAGCGCGGGCGTTGCCTGCCTCGGAAAGTGCACGGCGGTAGTTTACTATGTCATATTCCGTGGCTTGGCCTGGTGGGACATCCTCCAGTCTGCACCACTCGACGAACTGCATGATGTGTGCCAGGTATGCCTTGATCGTGAGCTCACTGGCATCGCCCTGCGCTACGCTGATCCGCAGGAAATTGGCGAGACCGTCCACGAGCGGTATGGCCATGTCCTGGGGTATGGCTACATCCAGGTCCTGGGATGGGTGCGGAATTACGCTCGTGTTCATTGGATGTCCAGCGCCTCCAGAGCGAGGTCCTCAAAAAAATCGCCCTGCCCACCCCACTGCCGGTTAGCTGCCTGTGACATCGCTCGGGCTGTGGTGAGCAGATCGAGGGCTCGGCTGCGCAGGTGTCCATCACGAAATGCCCGCCATTCGTCCTCATCGGCGGCGATGTAGTATCCGTAGGGCTGCCTGACGGATGAGAGTATGAGCACTCCCTCGCGCCGGAGTTCGCGGACCGCCTCACGTACCAGTCGTTGTGCCTGGCGTTGTTGGCCCACGTTGTCGAAGGGTGTCGCTATGGCCGCCTTGATTGCCAGCCTTGCGGACGTGATCGCGTTGGCCGCGCCTTGGTGTTGTCTTTCGAGCACGGCCTGGATGTTTTGCCTGGCCTGGCTGTGGTCATTCATTTGCTTGCTCCTCGAATCGCTCAGATTGTAGCACGCCAAGCGTTGCATGCCAAATACCGACAGAGTCAGCCTCATGGCCTGTGATAGTGGTCTTGCCTATCGCCCGGGCGGTGTGTCTGATCCTATCCTTTGAAAAGGTCGTCGCCTTGACAGTTGACGGATGTACTAGCACGACCTGCGCGTCGTGCAATCGGGCGACTGCCTCGGCGTGGCCGCATGCCCGGGCTAACATCCTGTCAACCCTGTGGTTCCCCCGATGGGGCCAAGGTTCTTCAATCGCGACGACGGTGGGCTGCATATCTTCCATGACAGCGTTCAGCCAACGAGTAGCCATGGTCAAGCGAGTGTCTAGTAGGTCGCCCTGGAGTTCGACCGACCCGCCAAACAGGTACTCCTCGCCCAGGGCGAAGGTGTAGCCTATGTTTTTGGTGCTCAGGTCAAGTGCTAGTATCCTGTGCATTTGTGTTGCTAACCTTATGGTCAGGGGATATACCAAGCCAGAAGTGGTGACTGAGTACGCTGGGTAAACCCTCGACGGTGATTCCGTCTACTATGAGTGCCTTGTCGGCGAGGGCGCCCGGGTGGACGAGACACAAGTTCGGCTGGACACCGAACTTCTGTTCATAACGCAAGGCGGCCAAGCGCACCTTGTCGGCCAGGGGGCGCTTGGCGTCGTCGTCATACCAGAGCAAACCTATGTTCATGGTGAAAACACCAGTTTTACCGTGTTGTAACTTGTCCAGTGTAAGGAAGAAAACTCCCAGCCGTTAGCATGCTGGAGTAGCGTGATCCATTGAGCGGCGGCGTTCCACTTTTGTTCTTCTGCTAGACAGCCATCCTTGGGATCTTCGACTGTCAATACTATCGTCATTTCCACCTGCGTAACTTTGGGTTTGCTTACCACGGCCCTGGCGCGGGTGACTACCATGTCTAAGACTGCGGTCATTGGCTTTCTCTTCATCGCTCGTACACCACCTCAGCGGTGTTGTGGGTGACCCAATAGATGTAATCAAACAGCCATCCACCCGTGGGTTCGTTTTCAGCGATCCACTCGTCAGCGAGTGCCTTGGTCTTGTCAACTGGTAGGGCTGCGTCGGTGTTGACATCTTCGATGAACACCACCAGCGCAATTTCTACTCGTGTAACCTTAGCTTGTGTCATTTGTCTTTTCCCCCTTGGTGTATCAGAGCCTAAAGGTATAATTGGCGATCTACTGGGTCATTCAATGCCCGCGCTCCCTGGTGATGCAGGTTGCGTTGTCCTCCTCCATCGCGCTGCGTGCCCCCGGCTGTATCAGATCCAATCTTCCCGGGCTGGGTCCCGGTGCCTCTGATACAGCCGAGGGCAAGGCAGTGATGTGCCTGCTATCCTACGTGCTGGTGGGTGGCGGTGGCCTGCTTGCGGCGGTAGTATTCCGGCTTTCTCTCTTCCTCCACGTCGCCCAACTCCTGCAAGAATTCGGCCAGCGTGTCGCACTCTGGGCCAATTGTCCCGAATACCTCGCTCTCGATTCCCCCATCTTCTGTGATTGTGATGTCTATGTGCGTCATTTTGGAATTCTCCCCGTTGGCTTTGAGCGGCTCAATAGCGCCGCTGTGTGATCTGGGGGCGGCGGGTCTGCATAGGATGAAGTCTCAAGTTCTGGCGTGTGTCGTCCAGGAATTCAACGCGCATCCCCTGTGCTTCCGCTCGCCGGGTGACCATGACGACAGCGTATTCTCGCTTGATCTCGTTAGCCAGTGCTTGGTCGCGGCTGTCGAAGTCGTCGAGCAGAATCTCGTAGGTTCCATCTGCCGCCTGCCGAAAGCCGATGTCACCAAAGGTGCTTGTGTGGCCGGCCCTGCGGAGTTCGGATTTGGGGATCACGAACTGACAACCAGTGACTGCACCTGAATAGCGGGAGCACGTCAGGTCGTCGCCGGCCTGCACCTTGATATCCTTGCCGGCGCAGACCTGGAGAAGCGCATCTGCCAGCGCTTCCCGGTCTTTGATCTGAGTCTTTACAAGCATGTTCTTTGACACGATGATCCTCCTGACTGTGATGTCTATAGAATGCGCGAGGGTGAGAGTTGTACAATCAAAGTATGCCCGCTTTGAGAA
>CAZUUK010000281.1:0-2840 GCA_964622675.1 uncultured Planctomycetota bacterium
GGAGAACTCTCGAAAGTCTCTCGAAACGACGCGATCCAGGTCCTCCTTCAGGATCTCGAGAACAGGATTCTCCCCCATATCATTTTGCATTAGCTTTGTCCTCAGTTGGATTCGATCGAGGTAGCGTGAATTCACTCCTCCTTTCTACATGCTATGCTGTAATTGGCCAGTGTTTCTAGCGCCAGTACCAAGGCTGAATGGTCTAGGTCCATACCACCCTGTGCTGCCACTGCATTAAACAACTCCTGTGTTACAGCTGTGCCAGGCAAACTCAGGCCTAGGCTACGCGCTGATCGTAAGGCGAGATCCAGATCCTTTTGCTGGTGCTCGATGCGGAAACCGGGGTCAAAGGTACGCTTAATCATCCGCTCGCCATGTAGGTCAAGGATGCGACTCTGGGCAAAACCACCCAGTAGTGCTTCCCTCACTTTGCTGGGGTCAGCACCGGCCTTGGAGGCAAAGAGAAGAGCCTCGCTAATTGCCTCAATGGTCAAGCCTACCACAATTTGGTTGGCTACCTTACAGGTCTGGCCATCGCCATTGCCACCGATGCGAACAATATTTTTACCCATAATTTCAAAGTAAGGCTTTATCTTGTCAAATATCTCGGGTTTTCCACCGACCATGATGGAAAGGGTAGCATTTTGGGCACCAACTTGACCGCCGGAAACAGGAGCATCCAGCATCTCCACACCCTTAGCCTCCAGCTTCTTAGCAGAGTCTTTAGTGGCGATTGGTGAGATAGAGCTCATATCAACAACAATAGCGCCCTTCTTAACACCCTCAGCCACGCCATCCTCGCCAAAGAGAACAGCTTCCACATCCGGCGTATCCGGCACCATTATGAAGATAATATCTGACTTTTCCGCTACTTCTTTAGAGCTACTGCAAGCCACGGCTCCTTTCACCGCCAGTTCCTTAACCGATTCTGCAGTTACGTCATAAACGTTAACGGTATGGCCTGCCTCAAGCAGGTGCCCGGACATCGGTTTACCCATAATGCCCAGTCCAATAAATCCTAATTGTGTCATCTTGGTTCCTCCTTTTGTAGATAAGTTTTCAGCCAGCCCAATCCATCTTCAGTTACACCGGCCGGCTTGTATTCGCAGCCAATCCAGCCATCGTAACCCGCTTCATCAATAAAGCGGAACAGGTTGGAAAAATTAATCTCTCCTGTGCCCGGCTCGTGTCGTCCCGGGTTATCCCCAAACTGAATATGCCCAATGAGAGGTAGGTTGTCCCGGATGTTCTTGGCGAGATTACCCTCCATTATCTGCATATGGTAGATGTCGTACTGAATCTTAATATTGGGGTGATTTGTCTCTCTTATCAAAGCAAGTGCATGCCGGGTATGCAGCAGGTGGAATCCGGGAATATCCTGGCTGTTCAGCGGTTCAATCAGCAGAGTTATGCCTTCCTTCCCCAGAGCCTTGGCAGCATAGAGGAGGTTATCCACCAGTGTCCAGTGCACTTTTTCTCGTGGCACGGCTTTGGGTGTCAGCCCTACCAGGCAGTTAATTCGGGAGCACTTAAAGGTTTTAGCGTAGTCTATGGCAGCACCAACCCCTTCCTTAAATTCATCCCTCCGCCCGGGCAGACAGGCAATGCCCCTCTCCCCAGCCGCCCAATCTCCGGCCGGCAGATTGAAAAGCACCTGCTCCAGACTATATTGACCTAGCTTTTCTGCCAGCTGCTCCTTCTCCCACTGATACGGAAATAGAAATTCCACTCCCTTGAAACCAGCTTTCTGTGCCCGCTCAAAACGGTCAAGGAAGTCGACTTCGTTAAACAGCACACTTAAATTAGCACTAAATCTGGGCATAGTTGTCCTCCATCACGACAGTATATGTAGTATAATCATAGAGTTGGACACATTGTCGACTGGTTAAGCCTAGGATATGCGGTTGGAATCCTGCACCGGTTTAGGTGCATTGAAGTGCTAAGCCAACTGCTGGCTGTGGCAGGATTTTCTCTCGGATGATGTAGTTCATCGGCGCGGTGTAGCCCAACGCCGAATGCCTCCGTCTGTTGTTGTAGTACTCCATCTGCCGGGCGATCACACGCTTTAGCTCCCAGATGTTTGCCGCTTCATGAAACAGGCTCTTGTTCTCGCCTTTGAAACGGCCATTGAATGATTCCATCGTCGTATTCCCCTTTGCCCCGTTCTCCGAGAACGAGATCCGGGCCCGATGCTTGATCAACACCGCTCGCAGCCAACGGTATCCGGTGTAGACCGTGTCCTGGTCGTGATGGATGATCCGCCCCTCCAGGCGCAAACCCACACCGTCCAAGCTTACTGCCGCCATCGACAACGCCTCAAGCGCCAGCTCTGTGTTCGGATGAAACCCTACCGCCCAGCCGATGACCCACTTAGTGGCGTCATCCACCAATGGCATCAGGTATGCCTTCTTCCCTCCGTCGGCATACCAAATCGTCGTGAAGTCCGTGTAGAACACCTGCAGCGGCTCCGGTTTCCCAATCCCAGCCACAAGATTCATCCCGTGACTACCCGTGGCCAGAACCCTTCGCGGCACAGAAGGCTTTGGTTTGCCGGCCCACCGCTGCAACGACAGATCCCACATCCCCAGAATGCGGCGCAGCACCGTCTGTCCAACTGGGTAGCCAAGCTCCTTCAGGTCAGGCTCGATGCGTCGGTACCCGTATGCCGGATTCTCCCTGAGAATCTCGATCAGCGGTTCTCGAAGATGACCGTACTTCTCCTCGTAGTCCACCTTCTGGTTCTTCCAGTAGTACCACGTGCTCTTCGGCAGCCCGATCGCGTCCAGGGTCACGTTCAGTCCGTAGGTGTCGGCGTTCTTCTCCACGATCTCGACCTTCTC
>CAZUUK010000282.1:0-2834 GCA_964622675.1 uncultured Planctomycetota bacterium
CTATTGTGCAATTGTGATGGCCTGTAGGGTTCGGCTTTCTACTGGCGGGATCGCGCAGTAGTTCGCCTCCATCAGCTTGACCCACAGGTGAGTGATGATCCCCGCTGCGTTTGTTTGCCCGCGCTCGAGTAGCAAAGCAATGTAGTCGTCGAGGATCCGCCCGAGTCCGCCCAGCCTGGTGGGAAGGTCGGGTAGGTGGGAGATAGTGGGTAGGACGCCGGCCAGGTCGGTGGCGTCGGCGGCTTCCATTGCCCGAATGACCTGGGGCACCAGTAGGGCGTCCAGGTCAAACATCGCATCTTGCACCTGGTCCGAGTAGAGCTTGTCTACCACGGCCCCGAAGGATCGAATGGTGGGCATGCTGATCTGCTCGCGTAGCCAGCGGATTGCTATCCGCTGCCTGTTGAGATCGAGGATGGACATACGGGCCCCAAACGAGATGGGGAGCTCGCCCGTGTCTACCAGTCCTTGAATGTCGGGAGCAAGCCGTAGCAGGTCAAGGCGTGACTTCACTTTCCCCGCTGAGACGTTGGCTTTTCTCGCGACCTCGGCCTGGCTCCATCCATAGCGATCCATGCGCTTCCTGTAGGCTTGTGCTTCTTCTGTAGGCCGCAGATCCTGGCGGTGGACGTTTTCGGCCAGCATGATCGCATCCGCTTCCTCGTCGCTGAGTTGCCGAACGATGGCGGCGATTGTGTCCCCTTTGAGCACTTCACTGACGGCCCGGAAGCGCCGCTCACCGGCTACGATCTGGTAAAAGTGAGAGAAGGTGTCGTTGTTGCAGGCTTCGCACCATTCCGGGAAGTCGGGATCTTCCCTGCCGCAGCACGTGCACTTCCACAATGCCCGCACGGTGATAGGCTGGGCCAAGCCGTGCTCACTGATGGACTCGGCAAGCTCTTCGAGAGATGGCCCGGAGAACGTCTTGCGGTCGTTGTCTCCTGGCTGGATCTCGCTACAAAGGAGGTCGTGGACTTGTTCTACCATTGGCTTGCCTTTTTGATTTCAAATGCCCGCCACGCTTCCTGCCAAGTTCTGTAATGGCCTGCGTTGTATTCGCAGAAAGTCACAAATTCGGCCTGGACACGCGCGATGTCTGCGTACTCGCGCAGCCCGGTGAGATTTGAGAGAGTGCCAGAAGATATGCAGGCGGCGTCAATAGCGACGTATTTGGCCCGTTCCTGGGCGCGGGCCTCGTGGCCCGCCTTGCACCAACAGAACTTGACTCCCACTGTGCGCGTGGCCGCAACCTTCCCGGTGTCGAGGCAGGTCTTGCAAGTGGCCATGCTTTCCTGCGTGGCTGTAGGGGAAGGATCAAAGCGGGCTTCCTGTCCCCGTGGGGCTGTCCCGCTGAAAAGTGGGAGGTCCTCAAACTCGAACATCTGGGCTTGCTTGGTCATTGGTCTGTCCTTTCTATTCTATAGAATGCTGATAGCGGGTGGGCGTACAATCCTACGTGAGCCCGCCAAGGCCGCGCTCGCGCAGGCTTACGAATCGTTGCTTGCCAACGATTACGTGATCGAGGAGCTCGATTTCGAGTAGGTCGCCCGCTTCCTTGATGTTTAAGGTGATAGCCACGTCTTCGGGCGAGGGGGCGGGATCGCCGGATGGGTGATTGTGCGCGACGACTATGGCAACTGCATTGGTGCGCACCGCTTTCTTGAAGATCTCAGCTACCCGGATATGTATGGCGTTGACGCAGCCGATGTAGAGAGTATGCTGCCCGATCACCCGATTGCGGGTGTCCAGGAACAGGACGACAAAGTGTTCCTGCTCTAGGTCCTTGAGTTGCGGCATTAACAGCATGCCGATGTCAGAGGGCGACCGGATGACAGGGTGGTCCTCGGTCGATTCTATTGCCAGTCTGGTCCCAAGGTCTAGCGCCGCCCTGATCGCGAGTGCCCCCTTCTTGCCGATTCCTGGGGTGGCCGCGATTTCTTCAGGAGTCATCTGGGCTAGTCTGGAGAGTGTTTTTGCCTGGTTGATTAGGGTGTAGTTTGCTTCGAGATCGTGGTTTCGGCAGATCACCTGGAGCAATTCAGCTTTGCTCAGCGCTGTTGTGCCGAAGTGTTCCGCCCGATATTGGGGTGTTTCCTTTGTTGGCATATCGCAGACCTTCATTGTAGATCCTCCTGTGGTTTTGCTTTCCTAATCTAACAATATCATATCAGGTGAGGGTAAACATTAGGTGAAAGTTCGCCTAGCTCCCGAAGGGATACTTGGCCTGGAGATCCCGGAGGATCGCCACAAATTGCTCGTTGTGGTACTTGTTGCGGTGGCCTGTCCTGGAGTAGAGTCTTTCCTTCCTGAATTGCTGGACGTGAGCAAATTCGTGGAGGGCGAGCGCCCAAACCCCGCGCATGCCCTTCAGGTCGCCTTGGCTGTCCCACACATAGGAGATTGAAACGTATTCAGAAAAGCCGAGGTCGTGGGCCCTGTTGACACTTTGATACCCAAAAACAATTTGTGGCAAGCCCCTGGGTGAATGGACGTAGGAGGTAAGTCGGGCTCTGAAAACGGTGGGCTCGTGGCCGAGGATAAGGTGGTCGGTGTAAAGGCGATCTGTCAGCGCGAGGGCGTATTCTTGCGCAGCGTTCAACTTTGCGGCTACGTGCCTGGGCGGTTTGGGGCTGGGCAGCTTGGCCTGGCCTTTGGCCTGTGCCTGTTCGGGAGTCTGACCACAGGAGGGGCAGAATCTTGTACCCTTCCAGGTGGTTTCCCAATACTTGTGGCAGTCGGGGCATTTGTCTTGTGACATTGGTCTTCCTTTCCTGTGAGTTTGCTTTCCTAATCTAATAGAATCATACCAGACATAGGTAAACATTGGGTAAACA
>CAZUUK010000283.1:0-2822 GCA_964622675.1 uncultured Planctomycetota bacterium
GCCGGTAACCTCGCAGTACGCATCCGCTAAGGCGTTTCCCACAATGCGCTCTTGATCGGCCTTGCGCTCATCGGTCATCTTGCCACACACACGAAAGTCCTTCCGATACGGGGCCCAACAATGATTATTGTGCAACTTGGCGATAGACTACCCTGGAAAGCATCGCATGGCAACTCTCTTCCTGTTGTCAATTCTGCACACTTATCCTCCGATATTGACTGACACCTTCTTGCACGGCCTGACTTCGGTAGAAGGCTTATGACCGGTTCAGATGGCGGTGCTCTTCCAAACATGTCTGTTTCCGGTCTCATCACCCAATTCGGTGGCCCATTCAAGATACGCTTCCCGTAGTTGATTCATCCACGTGGCGCGCATATCCTGCTGTGCGGCGTTTTCTCAGCTTGGATACACAAGGGTTCCTGACTCGGAGAAAAGTGAGACTTATCGCAGGAAGGAGATACTGGGTATGAATCAATCAACGAAAGCGAGCGATGGCTATACCATTGTTGCCAAGGTGATCAAGCAAGAGGGGCACTGCCATGCCGGCCACCGGGTTGGTGATGAAGTCATCTTCGATGGCTTAACCATCAACGGCAAGCTCTGCATCCACGCACTGTACAGCTTCCTCCCCAAGGTCTTTGCAATGCGCTACGGAGCGAAGTTTCCGTGGCTGGAAGATCCCGATGTATCGACCCATGCCTGTCCCGATGCGAAGAACCCAGTGGTATTCGAAATCCGCCGGGTGCGCGAGGAGTGAAAGCCTGTGCCCAAGACATCGTTGGTTGTGCGATCCAAAAGAGGCTTAACACCTGCGTCTATCCAAGCTTGTCTGCAGACCTGCCGATAGAGATCATTTGGAAAGAAGGAACGGAGACGTAATCTATAGGTGGGTGACGGCAATGGATCTAAAGCGGATAGGCAGGGCAGTCGCATTTCTGTTATTGGTCCCAACACTCATCGCGGGATGCATCCTCATGAACGCCTACCCGATTGCGCAGTTTGCGTGGACGTTTGAGACCGACTACACCGTGTCCTTCGATGCCTCAGAGTCCAGTGATTCGGACGGCATTATCGTCTCGTATCACTGGGATTTCGGCGACGGCTCTACCGCCACCGGCCAAACTGCTCAACACACGTTTTCGCCCGGGGAGTATTCTGTCCGTCTAACCGTGTACGATGACAAGGGCAAGAAAGCCTCCATCACCCACGTCATTCGCGCAGTGAAAGAGCTCAAGGTGCCTGACCATTATTGGTCGATCCAAGCAGCAATCGATGCCGCCGAAGACGGCGAGGTAGTCATCGTCTCGCCGGGCACGTACAAGGAGAACTTCAACTTCCACGGCAAGCAGATTACTGTGCGAAGCGAACAGCCAGAAGACCAGGTCATCGTGGATGCCACCATCCTTGTGGGAAAAGAATACGACCGGCCTGTTGTGACGCTCTCTAGTGGGGAAACACGGTTGGCCGCATTAGAGGGGTTCACCATTTTAGGGGATCTTCAGAGAGTGGGTTCGTACGGAAGCGCGATTTACATCAACAGGGCGTCTCCGACGATTCGCAAAAACGTCATCCTCAATAACGCCGCAGCTTTCGCAGGGGGCGGCATCTACTTGTTCGAATCGCGTGCCCTTATCGTTGACAACACAATCAGTGCTAATCAAGCACCACAGGGAGGTGGTCTGGCCGCCGCGGGCATCGTAGACTTTCCGACGATCGAGGAAAATCACTTCGTTGGAAACAGCGCGGAAGCGGGTGCTGCAATCCATTTGGCCTCCACAGATCCGGGCAAAGAGCCCGGGCATGCACTGGCAACGCAGGTCTCCGATAATACGTTCATTGGCAATGCCGCGACTGGACTGGCCGGTGGTGGAGCGATTTACGTAATGTACGATTGCCAATTAGCACTCGATTTGCCTGACAGCAATACGTATCAGAACAACACCCCCAACGATGTCTTCTACGAAGTCCCACCGTGATTTTGGCTGTTGTAAACACTCAGTGCGGTAGGCCCTACGACGCAGGGCACGCCATGTCCGCAAGCTTCATCAGGAAGCGAATCGCTTCGGCGACATTCTTTCCAAAGAGCGGGAACGCCTCTATGAATGGCAGCCAGGTTTCCACCGTCTTCCGGAAGTTGTGATACGTGTTGCAGAATTCCTTTGGACCGCGTTCGGTCTGGACACGAGTAATCTCCGCTACGGCATTGTCCAATGCCTCGAGTGCTTCTCTCCCTTCTATCATGTTCACCTCCTTGCATTTGCTGTTCTCTTTTTCGCGTTAGCTACTTGGCCAACCCCACCGCTTCATTGCGGGTGGCGGTGTCGAGCACACTTCACCCTATCTTGCACGGCCATCCTTTGTCAACACTTCTTTTACATGCCCATTCCTGTATACCGATGTAGAAACCATATCCTATCAAGTAATTGTCTCGCTGCCGACCAGGCAACACGTTTTAGATGGGCAATCACACGCTCACCCGCGCAGGGGATGAGCACACAGCATGTCGGGCAACGACTTTTGCTAGAGTCCGGCCGCTGCACAGGCCACTTCCTCAGCAGAACGTAATCGCAGCCGGAAAGGCACTCCGAACATGCACACCCTGCTTCTTGATTGAGTCGGCCGCTCCTCTCGGCTCCCCGCCACGGACAAGAATGTCGTCGATGTGAAAAAAGGCCTGACTTTGCTGAGTTCTAGCAAAAGTCAGTGTTAGATTGCAGGACTCGATCCTCGTAACGCCGAAAGCACCTGTGCTGCTATAACACGGCAACTAACGTGAAAGCTCACTGGTGGCTATGGAGCGCAGCGGAATAGCCATCCAGTGC
>CAZUUK010000284.1:0-2752 GCA_964622675.1 uncultured Planctomycetota bacterium
GACCGTCGCATGGTACGCGTGGCCAGTCTGTTCGCTCAAGTGGTTTCCCTCCCCCCCCTCCGGCCCGCGGCGCGGGCCGGAGAGGGGGAGGGGCGAGGGGAGCGGTCCCGTTCACGCCACGGGGGGTACAACCCCCGGCCTACACCCCTTCGGGGCCAAGCCCGCCGAGGCGGGCTCTTGGCAAACCCGCGGTGTCGCACTGCCCGCAACCATCCCCCGTCCTGGAATCCCGATGCCTCATTGACCTTGACGTGCGGGGCCTTTTGTGTTAGCGTATCGGCATGGAACGGTTGGTACGAGCGGACCGCTCGAAAAACAGTATTGCGTCCCCAGAATGCCAGAATGCCAGCGCTTCGGAGGCTTGCCGGAATACTGAGAACGCACTGGAGTTGCCGGTAGTTGGTCCAACCGCAGCACGGGTATCGCGACGCGGATGACCGCGCGCCTGATGCGTAGTGTTAAACCGCATGGACACGCTTCTGCATCCAGTTACGCCCGCGAAGTTATCGTCAGCGATCCTTGCGCTGTGTCAAGAACTCGTCCCGGGCGGTAAGCCGGAATACGTGGATGTGCGCCCTATTCAAGGAGCGCCGATCAAGGAGTGTATTCATATCGTGCACGACCGCGTCCTGGCTGAGGGCGGAGCCTCGGTTTGTGGCTGGTCGATTGGGGAGCAGCCGAAGCTCTTCGTTGAGGCGGAGTTCCACGCCGTATGGCGCGCACCTAACAACGGGCTCATCGACGTCACACCAAAGAATCACCCTACTATGCGGATACTCTTTTTGGTGGACCCTTCTAGACAGTACGAAGGGCGCCAGGTCAAAAATGTTCGGAGGGCGCTAATGAGCCATCCATCTATCGATCGCTTCCTGAAGACGTGCGACGAAGAGTTTGAGTTCATAAACCGGGGGCAGCGTGCGTATCAGCACGGTGAAATCATCATCGAGGGCGAGGAGGCCGTAGAGTACGAGCAGATTCAGAGAAGAAAAAGGATGTACGGCGTCGAGATGTTGAGGCTTCATCCGAACGTCGAGCCGTACGACCCGTGTTGGTGTGGCAGCGGCAAGAAAGTCAAATGGTGTCACGGGATCAAGTAGCGATGCGGCGGGTGGCATGGTCAGCCCGAAGGGTGACCATGTTCAAAGCCGGGTGCCATGCTTTGACGCCGTTGCGAAAGGTTGGCCGCTGTGGCCGCGAGCGCAGTGGTAGTTGCCGGGCGGGTGCTCCGCACCCTCGCGGCAGTCCGCAGCCGCAACGTCGCCGTGCCGGTCCCAACATGGTCACCCTTCGGGATGACCGTGCCACCCCCCGAATCAAAGCTCACCTTGTGGTGCCTGATTATCCTTCCTCGTACTCTCTATCAACTCCTCCGCATAAACCTTCCCTGACAACAACAGCAAGTTCAATAAGTGTGGTGCAGCTTGTCGAATATCTGAACAGCAGTGAAACACATGACGCCACATAAATTCAAAGCCGACGCCAAACTCCTCGTCCGCAATCCCAAGAGCCTTCTTGAACGGTGCAATAACGAACATGCCATTTACGTAAATCGGGGCCGGAATCTCTTCCTTCTCAAGAGTGTCACTGTCTGTAAATCGCAACATCAACTGCTGAAATCGAAAGAGCGCAGCGTTTGAAGCCTCAACGAGGGCTTTTGTGGCCATAATGTCCCGCGCGTATATTTCATAACGGTTCTCAAACGCGCTCCGGAATTCTTCATCAGTTGCGTTGTACTGGCTTCGCAGTTTGCGTATTACAAGATTCTCACAGGAAGCGAGAATGTCCTTTCGCTCTTCGGTTTTCCTTTTCTCGTTGTGCATTGTCCAATCGAGTCGGAAAAGAAGGTAAGACGCCACCTCAAAAAAGGTCCCGTGACCAAATCGCTGAAAGTTGAACTCCATGCCAGGGTGTTTGGCCTGCTCTTGCTGCATCAGCCGCGCGTGTTCTTGTTCCATGTCCTTAAGCGCTTTGTAGAAGGCTTCCAGGTATTGCTCAAAGGCAAAGCCCACGAGCCGAAGCGCATCGTCTTTGTGTTCCTCTGAGAACACGGCGTTTGGTTCCATCTAGTGTGCATTCCGGGGACGTCTTGTTTAATTCAGGCCCCCTGTGCAGCATGATCGCCATGCCTGTGAAGCCACAAGCCCCACGCTGCAAGCGGCAAGCGGGCAGCGGCGCAACTTGGTCACCCTTCGGGGTGACCATGCCACCCGCCGACTTGTCTCGCCCTTTCAGGGCTTGATTTGTGTTGGGCCGGCGTACCTGGTGACCTGGGGCGTTGCCCCAGGCTATCGAATCCGAGCCTTTCAGGCTCCCGCCGTTGCCGTCGGCCGTTCAATCCGCAATGGCTTGGCCCTGGTCCCCGCGGCTGGCGGGTCATTTGTCATTTGTCATTCGGCATTGGCCCTGCGAGTACGCGCTCCCCAGCGCCTCCGCTCCCTTGCGGTCGCGGCTCGGAACGGGCCGTTTGCCGTTCAATCCGCATTCCGAAATCCGAAATGCGCTCGCTTCCCTACTCCTTCTTCCCCTTCGGCGGTTCGATGATGGTTACTTCGATGGCGTCGCGCTTGGCCCAGGGGAGGTTGATGTCGAACCATTCGATGTGGCTGTTGTATTTGGAGCGGACGTGTTTGGTGTAGTCGGCCATGCCGCGCGCGCCGTAGCCGGCGTTGTCGGCCACGGCGACGGCGCCGGGGCGGAGCCGGTCCTCGAGGCCGATGAAGCACGGATAGTAGTTCGGCGGATGGCAATCGAG
>CAZUUK010000285.1:0-2742 GCA_964622675.1 uncultured Planctomycetota bacterium
GCCCGCGGTAGGCGCTCTTGCCGATCTCGCACATCCCGATGCACCCGTCGACGCAGGTGGCGCACATGCCCGAGGCGGGCACCACCGAGCCCCCAGTGCGATTTTTCGTCAGAGTCGCCGCGGAGGCGTTCATCTTGGAAAACGTAGTGGTCATAGAAGCCGGCTCCTTTGGAGGTTTACTTGTCCTTGGGTATCTCGCAGGCTACACAGGGGTCCATGTAGCACATCATGTCGTCAAATGGCTCCTTTTCGATGCACGGTGGGGTAAGGTTCGCGCAGGCGCCGCAGATAGCCTTATCAGGTTCCGTGTAGGTGCAGCGCAGTTGGCAGGTCGGACAGACGTAGATACAGCCGCCGCACTGCCGGCAAACATCGGACTTGATGTCGAACGGTGTGCCGATGCTCCGCTTCGATCCCCGGCCGCGGAAACCGATGGCCTTGGCCATCATCTGCTCTTCGCACATGCGCACGCACCGCCCGCAAAGGATGCAATCCTCGTGTTCCTGTCTGAAGCGCTGTTGCCGGATGTCATGGGCCGCCGCCAGGTCCTGGATTGTCTTGGACTGCGGGCAAGAGGCCAGAAGCAGTTCCAGCACCATCCGCCGCGCTCGCAGCACACGCGAGGAAGCTGTGCGCACCTTGAGCCCTTGCTCGGCTGGGTACGTGCACGAGGAAACCAGCCTGGCCTTGGGGCCTTCACCGATCTCCACCACGCAAAGCCGACAAGCGCCGTAAGGGGAGAGGCCATCCATGTGGCAGAGCGTTGGGATGGGAAAGCCCAGGAATCTCGCGGCCTCCAGGAGTGTCGAACCCTTCTCGACCGACACCTCCAGCCCATTGATGGTCAATGTAATCATGGCGATTGTTCCCTTTGTCCGGCAGCCTGGGGGACCTCTTTGGGCTGCTGGCGGGTGAACGCCAGGTCGCATCGGAGACACCGTCGCGCTTCGGCGTGCGCCTGTTCGGCCGACAGGACCATTTCCACTTCGGCGAAGTTTTTCCTGCGCGACTCGACGGGAATGGTGGGTGGCTCGGCACGGAGCGGGCTGTCGCGGTCGGACTCGCTGAATTCAGCCGGTTCCACGAAGATGTCGGGCAGTTTGATCTCAGGCTTTCGGACGAGGGCTTCCCCGCGAAGGTAGCGGCCGATCACGGAAGCCGCCTTCTTCCCGGCGGCAATCGCCTCGGCGACGGTATTGGGGCCTGTAACCAGGTCCCCGCCGGCGAATACGCCTTCACGGTTAGTCTGGAACGTTCTGTGATCCGCCGGTACGCGACCGCTTTTGTGGACCTCCAGGCCCATCGAGCTCAGGTGGTCGCTATCTGGGCGCTCGCCGATGGCGACGATCAGCGTATTGAGGGATATGCTGAATTCAGAACCGGGGATCGGAACCGGCCTGCGGCGGCCGGTTGCGTCTACCTCGCCGAGTGTGTTGCGGATACACTCGATCCCAACCATATGTCCGGCCTGAGAATATATCTTCACAGGCTCGGCCATCGTCTCGACGCGAATTCCTTCTTTCTTGGCCGCCTCGATATACCTGATTTTGACAGGCGAGATGAGGGTTTCAAGCTTGATGCCCTCCTTGACGGCCGCCTCGACTTCTTCCGCATAAGCGGGCATTTCTCGCTCGGTTCGGCGATATAGCAATGTGACGGACTGGACGTTTTCCTGGCGAATGGCGACTCTAGCGGCATCTACTGCCGAGTTGCCCCCGCCGACGACGGCCACGTGTCCACCTGCCAGTTCCTCGCCTCTCAAATTGAACGCCTTCAGGAACTCCATGGACGAATAGACCCCGGCAAGATCCTCCCCGGGCAGATCGAGTCGCCAGCTCTTGTCCGCCCCCGTCGCCAGGAAGACCGCGGCGAACCCCTCACCGAACAGGTCGTCGATTGTCACGTCTCGGCCCAGCGCCGTTCCACAGTTGACAGTAATGTTCTCGTCCAGGAGCAATTTAATTTCATCCCGCACTATGCTTCGCGGCAGGCGATACGGAGGGATGCAGCTAATCAGCATTCCACCGGGTTCGGCATCGGCTTCGAAAACAGTGGTTTTGTGGCCGAGGCGTGAGAGGTAATGAGCGGCGGCGAGTCCGGCGGGGCCGGCGCCGACAACGGCCACCCGTTTTGCGTTTTCACCGGGGGCAATGGCTTTGGACGGCTTATAGGCCGAAGGGGCCACGCGGTCGGTGACAAAACGTTTTATGGCTCGGATCGCCACCGGCTCCTCCCCGCTGACACCGAGCCGGCACCTTCGCTCGCATTTGCGGTCGCAGACTCGGGAACAGACTGATGGAAACGGGTTTGCTTCCCGGATAACCTGGTAAGCTTCCTCGTATTGCCCCTTTTCAACGAGTGCGACATATCGCCAGGCTTCGGTGTCAAGGGGGCAGGCAGCCTGACATGACGCTCCGATAAGTTCCGTGCAGACAAACGCATCGCATTTCTTGTCCACAACATGCCGCTCGTACTCATCACGGAAGTAGCGAAGGGTGCTCAGGACCGGATTCGACGCCGTCTGTCCCAGCCCGCACATCGTGGTGTCCTTCACTGCGAGGGCCAACTCCTCCAGGAGCTCCAGATCCTTGAGGACGGCGGTTCCCCTGGAGATATCGTCGAGGATCTCGTACATCCGCTGCGTGCCTTTGCGACAGGTGAAGCACTTCCCACACGACTCGTCCTTCAGGAAGTTCATGAAGTACTTAGCGACGTCCACCATGCAGGTGTTCTCGTCCATGA
>CAZUUK010000286.1:0-2723 GCA_964622675.1 uncultured Planctomycetota bacterium
CCGTAGGGCCGGGGTGTCGATTGCACCGTGACGACCGTTGTTGCCGACTCCGCAGCGATGGAGACCTCGACGACGTCTCGGCCTGGGAACGCCCCCGCCTGATAGATTCCGCTGTCCTGGTCTATGGAGCCCCCTGACTCGTTCGAGCTAAGCGACCAGATGTCACCCGGGCCGGCGCTTGTCCCGAAGTTGAGATAGTCGCCCGGGGAGACTACGGGGCCGAAAGGGACCACTACCATCATACGGTTCTCGTACCACACTATCTTGTTGTCCGAGAATAAAGGCGAGAGCACGTCCATATCCCCGTCGCCGTCCACGTCCGCAGCGAACAGGGAGGCGGCGTTGGCACCCGCACAAATCAGGCGGGTTGTGAAGGAGGGAGGAGTGCGGCCGTTGTTCTCGTACCAGGCTATCTTTTCATCGAGACACGATGCTGAAAGCACGTCCATATCGCCGTCGCCGTTCATGTCGGCAGCAAAGACGGTGGTAGCCCAGTCCGCGCTGGTGGAGATCACCCTCTCAGTGAAGGCCGGGTCAGCCGCGCCGTCGTTCTCGTACCAGGCTATCTTGTCGTCGTTTTGGGAAGCGGAAAGAACGTCCATGTCCCCGTCGCCGTCCACGTCCGAAGCAAAGACAGAGCGAACACATAGCGCATTTGTGGAAATCACTCGCTTTGTGAAGGTGGGATCTGCCCCGGCGTCGTTCTCGTACCACAATATCTCGATGCCCACACGCGACAGCACATCCGTATCCCCGTCCGCGTCCAGGTCCGACCCGAAGACACAAGAAGGAAACTCCGCTGTCATGGAAACCACCCGCTCTGTGAACGAGGGAGGAACGCCGCCGTCGTTTTCGTACCAGATTATCTTGTAGTCGTGCTGATATCCCGCAGCCGAAAGCACGTCCATATCCTCGTCGCCGTCGAGGTCCGTAGCAAAGACATCGCACGCATTGTTCGGGTTCGTGGAAATCACCCGTTCTACGAATGACGGGGGAGCGCCCCCGTCGTTCTCGTGCCAGGCTATCTTGTGGTCGTCACGTGAACCTGAAAGCACGTCGATATCCCCGTCGTCATCGATGTCCGCCGGAAATACTGAAAGTGGACACTCCGCGTTCGTGGAAATCACCCGCTCTGTGAAGAGGGGGTCTGCGGCCTCTGCCCATTCCGGCAACACCGCGAAAGCTATGGCCGCGAAAGAAAGGACGATGAGGCTAAAAAACCGTCTCGTACTTCTGCCTAGCCTCGAATGTACTCGAGAATCTTCTTTCATCGCTGCACTCCGTATCCCCGGAAAGGATCCTGTGCGGCCAGCGGCCAGCTCCGCTGACTTATGCATTCGCTGCACGCCGACAAGGGTCTATTTGAATGTTTTGCGTCCCAGGAGCAGACGGCTTGGGTGGTTAGAAAGTAGAGGCCAGCGCGAGACGACAGCCCCGAAGTAGCCGATACCAAACGTACTCGACGCATCCTCCCTTCCCCCATGCTTGCCCCCACCCGTACAGGCGCGAATTGTAGGCAGCTGGATGTAATATGTCAATGGGGGAAATAAGGGTCTCGTATCTAGGCCCGGCCGGACGGCGCCGGTCAGCTTCCGGAAGGTGATGCCAGATCTACCTGTGTGACGGGACGTGAGTGGTCAGCGATTCTGAGCGTCAGCTTTCCGGCGGTGACTTCCCACGTTCCTTCTGCGCGCTGCAGTTGCACATCAGAACAGAGTACGGTCCACGAATCATCTATGGGGATTCCCTCGAGCTGGATGTTGTCTACGTTCCACGCATCACTATCACCCATGCGTGCAGCGCGGCAGTTGTAGGAAAGGGTCCATTTTCGGCCGCTCGTTGCGGGATCGGGCCAAGTCACGTGAGATTTAAGCTGGTAGGTTCCTTTCCGTATGCGCGTCGAGCGGAAATTCTCGTACGTAGCGAATGAAAGCGGCCCGCCTGAATCTCGCGTATCCTCTTTCAATCTGGTCTTCGCCAGAGCCGCCCTCTTAAATTCCTCGCCCACGATTCGCGGCTTTATCTCCTTTGCTTCGAACAGTTTGCCCCTTTCACCCTGAGACGACAAGTAAGCTGCGACAACTTGCTCCGCACAGATCTGGGCGAGGATTTCCTGACGCGCAGCGCGGGCCTTTCGGTTGTAGGCGGCCTTTATCCCGATTGCCAAGGCGCATATCACGAGAACGAAGATGATGATTCCGGTGAGTGCGCCGGCGCGCTTTCCCCTAGGCTTCATTGTGCCACCGAGATTCGCTGCTCTCATACTACCACCTCCTTGCTTTCCTCGAGGTACGCTACAGTAAGGGATCCAGGCCGACGACGACGCGAAGGGCGTTCATGACATCGGCGAGGCCGATACTTCCGTTGCAGTCGAAGTCGCCGGATTTGGTCTGCTGGGCTGTGGGCGTTTCGGTGCCGACGACGCATTTGAGCATGAATATCACGTCGCCAATGCTGACGCCGCCGCCGTCAACGTCCATGGAAGTGAACGGTCCTACGATGCCCGGGTCTCTGGAGGTGGCGGTGACGGTGGCGTCGGTGGTTGCGGAATCTCCTATGACCGATGCCATGACGACGTCGGTGCCTGTGGTTCCTCCGGCTTGATAGATGCCGTTATCCTGGTCTATTGTTCCGCCGGAATCGCTGGAGAGGAAGGACCACTGCTCGCCGGGGCCGATGGTGGTGGTGAAGTGGAGCCACTCGTAGACGGCGAGTTCGGGGTA
>CAZUUK010000287.1:0-2723 GCA_964622675.1 uncultured Planctomycetota bacterium
GGCCATGGACGGTACGGCTAGATGCCGCATCCCCTCATTTTTCCCTGGCTTCTCCGGCAGAAAGCGCCTATTCCTCCACCGGCTTGAACTCGTCCTTGCCCACGCCACACTCCGGGCAGACCCAGTCGTCGGGCAGGTCGTCGAAGGCCGTCCCCGGATCCTGGCCGTTTTCCGGATCGCCGACCTCCGGGTCGTACACGTACCCGCAGACGTCGCAGACGTACCTCTTCCCGCGCCGGCGCCCACCTTCACTCCTCTCCTTCCTCCGCTTCTCAGGAGCCAGATAGGTGGGCGCGTTCTTTGAAGTCTTCCCCTTCATCCTTTCCCGGTAGAAAGCGTACGTAAGCGGCCTGCCCTCGCGCAGGACCTCCGCACTCACCAGCTCCGCCACGAACACCGTATGTTTGCCCACGTCAATCTGATCCGTCACCTTTCCCTCCAGCACCGCAAGCGCGTTTTCGGTAACCAGCGCGCACCCCGTCACCCCCTCTTTGAAACTCACCTGCGAAAGCTTATCAACCTCCCTTCCGGACTTGAATCCGAAAAGCCCGATAAGCTTCATCGGAGCGGACTCTTCCAGAACGGAAACGCCGAACACTCCGCTCTTCGAAATGTACTCGTGAGTGAGCGCCCTCTTGTTCACGCACGTCGCTACGTACACCGGCTCGTCGCACACCTGGAAAACCGTGTTGGAAAGCTGGCCGTTCAGCTTCTCTCCAAGCCGCGATGTTACGATGTACAGCCCGTAGCTCAAGCTGAACAAAGCGTTCCACTCAAGCTCGCACTTCACTTCGCCCATCTTTTCTTCAGCTCCTCCGCCACTCTCAGTCCGAGAGAATAGCAATCCGAAATCGCCTCGTCGTCAGGCACCCATTGCGCCCTGAGCGGCTCTCCTATCACTTCAACCTTCATCTCCTCCAGGATTTCTTTCACGTGCCCAACGGCCTCCCCGCTCCAGCCGTACGATCCGAACGCCGCTCCAATCAGGTTCCTCGGCTTCAGCCCTTTCAGGTACGTCAGCGCGTCCGCCGCCGTAGGGAACATATTGTTGTTAATGGTCGGCGATCCGACTATAAGCGCCCCGGCATCCAGCATCTCAGTCGCCAACTCGCTTCGGTGATCCCGCCTCAGGTTCATCAGTCTCACGCTCGACCCGCCCGCCTCCAGCCCCTCACCTATCGCTTTCGCCATGCTCTCCGTACTTCCCCACATCGTATCGTATGCAACCACCGCCTTCCGCGTCCTTTCCTGCGCCGCCCACTTGCCGTAGTAATTCACCATCCGCCCTACATCCTTCCGCCAGATCGGCCCGTGGTCCGGCGCTATGACGTCGAACTCAAGCCCAAGTTTCCCCACCCTATCCAACAGCTTCGTCACGAAGGAAGAGAGCGGCAGCAGGATGTTCGCGTAATACCTCGCCGCCTCGTATTCCAGAATTTCGTCAGCGATCTCATCCGCAAACCTCTCGCTCGTCGCAAGGTGCATCCCGAACGCATCCTGCGAAAAAAGAACCCTCTCCTCCTTCAGGTAGGTGAACATGCTGTCCGGCCAGTGAAGCATCCGCGTCTCCAGGAAAGACACCTCCATATTACCCAAGCTCAAGCTTTCGCCGTCCTTAACCGCGACGATTTCCGGCCCCGCAGGGAAATGCTTCGGCAGTGTTTTCGCCCCCATAACCGACGCAAAAACCTTCTCCGGCTTGATCGCCTCCACCGCCTCGGGAAGGCATCCCGAGTGGTCCATCTCCGCATGGTTAGAGATGATGTAGCTCACGTCTGCGGGCTCCGTCACCGAGGCGATGCGCGAAAGCATCTCGTCCTTGAACGGGCGCTTAACCGTGTCTATCAGTGTCACCTTATCCGCCATGATAAGGTAGGCGTTGTAAGTCGACCCGCGCCCCGTGAGATATCCGTGGAAATCGCGCACCGACCAGTCAATCGCCCCCACCCAGTAGACGTGGTCGGTCACCTTTACCGCCTTGAAAGAGTCGTACATAGACCTTCCCCCGCCTTTCTTTCGAATCGATAACGTTCTCACCAGAAGGACAGCGCTCTTCCCGCTTCACCCCACGCCGTCTACGCCGCGCGGGCGCAGTTCTCGGCGCTTCAGTTGTCTTGCGGCTGCGTGCAGACTCCTTGCTAACGCAGATCACTGACCCGCCGCTTCACCCGTCGGCGGCGGCATCGTGAATGCTCTCGTCCCTAGCTCCCGGTCCAGCTTCACCAGTCCCTCGCGAGAATCGCCTATCAGCTCCAACTTCTGCGCGACCTTCGAAGTCGAGGATTCCTCCTCCACCTGCTCCTTCACGAACCACTGCAGCATACCCACAGCCGCCCGATCCGATTCCTCCTCCGCCACCTTCATCAGCCCATTTATCCTCTTCGTCACGAACTGCTCGTGCTCGTAGGTCTCCCGGAAAACCGCATGCGGCGAATCCCACTCCCTCTTCGGCTCATCCAGCGCAAGCAGCCTCACCCTTCCCTCACGCTCGTTGATGTGATCGAAGAACTTCATCGCGTGTGCCATCTCCTCCTGCGTCTGCGCCCGCATCCACTGCGCCATCCCATCCAGACCCTTGGAGTGCAAGTAAGCCGCCATCGAGAGATAAAGATAAGCAGACGCAAGTTCGTACTTGATCTGCTCGTTCATCTCCTCTTCCATTCTCTTGCCGATCATTTTTCCTGCTCTCCTTTCCACAACCCGTGGACATTGCAGTACTCGCG
>CAZUUK010000288.1:0-2703 GCA_964622675.1 uncultured Planctomycetota bacterium
CCTGACGTCTCTCGTCTCCCGGATGACGTTGCCCGAGCCGCGCAATACACCGCCATAATTGGGCAGGAAACCGCAATCGACAAAGCAAACAGCAATGGTAACCGTTCACGGATTTCGGGTCAACCGGCGAGGAGCGAGGGGGTAGGATGACCGCCGAAGTGGGCCTCAAGCGTCCGGCTGAGGAACTCATAGAGCGATCGCCTCTGCTGGCGGCATGTGGCGAGTGCCGTCCAGATCCGCTCGCACCACGCCCGCCCCGACTCGCCCCGCGTACGCTGCGTCATGCGACGGTCTATCACCACGAATCGCAGCGCCTGCTCGGCAAGGTTGTTGGTCGGCTCGACTCCCGGCGTCGTTATGAAGCGGAAGTAGGCATCTGCGTGTCGGCGAAACCGCTCCGCCATGTTGCGCGCCGGCGCCGTCCAGGGCGGATGCCTGGCGGCGTGCAGAAACCTCGTCCGCTCGCGCTCCAGCGCCTGATGGAGTTCGGCGTAGGCCGGATCGAGCGCGCAACTGGCCTTGCGGACCAGCCGGGCAATCTGGCCGATGGAGCGTCTTTTGCCATCGCTCCGCCTCGGCGGCTTGGGCTTGACGATGTCGCTTGAGGGGGGCTTGTGGGAATTGGAGGAGTCTTTACGCAGCCGGGCGTTTTCGGCTTCGAGAGCTTCGATGCGGGCCTGCAATTCGGCGATGCGCTTGCTGCAGGTCGCCTCGAGCTGCTCGATGATCGCCATCAGCCGCCGGCAGTTCGGGCATTCTGTGGGTCGTGCATCCGCCATGCCCAGCACAATACCCGAACGCCGAGGGCAAAAACATCAGTCTTTCAAGAAGATCCGTGAACGGGTAACCGTTCACGGATTTGCGGTCAAGCGCCGAGGAGCGAAGGGGTAGGATGACCGCTGAAGTGGGCCTCGAGCGTGCGGCAGAGGAACTCGTGAAGGGACCTTCCCTGCTGTCGGCACGTCGCCACCGCCGTCCAGATTCGCTCGCACCATGCCCGACCGGCCTGCCCCCGCGTCCCCTGCGTGATGCGTCGGTCAATGACCACGAATCTGAGCGCCTGCTCCGCCAGGTTGTTGGTCGGCTCCACCCCCGGCGTCGTGATGAAGCGGAAGTAGGAATCACCATGTTGGCGAAATCGCGCGGCCATGTTTCGCGCCTCCCTGGTCCAGGGCGGATGCCGCGCCGCGTGCATGAGTTTCTTGCGCTCCCGCTCAAGCGCCGCCTGAAACCGCTCCCGGCTCATCTTCTCCCGCCGATGAATCACGCCGAACAGACGCCGCAGCCCCTCCAGCAACCGCTCCCCATACTTGCGCGTTCTGGCGTCCAGAGTGGTCAGGAACTTCACGTCCCGCACCAAGTGCGCCAGGCAGAACTGCACCTCGACGCTCAGATCGCCCATGTACTTGCGATACGCCGAGAAGTAATCGCAGCCCAGCACGCCCCCGAACTCCCTGCCCAGCACCTCGATCAGCACTTTCGACCCGCGCGATCGGTCGATCCGGAACACCGTGTGCCCCTGCGCCCGGAAGCACCAGTTCCACAGCTTCTTGCCGCGTTCTTTGTGCCCCGTCTCGTCGACGTTCAGCAGCGCCTCCAGGGGCAGAACCCGACGCGCCTCGTCGTAGGCCCCCTCCAGCGCCCGGCTCGCCTTCTGCACCAGCCGCACGAGCTGCCCCCTGGAGAGCCTGACCTTCAGGACGTCACGCAGCAGCTCCTGGATGGTGGAATACGAGCAGTGTGCTCCGCCCTTGAGCCAGGCGATGAGCGCCGTAAGCCGGGCGCCCACCAGCCCTGCGGCCTGCACCTCGGCCGGCAGCGACGCCCGGTGGAGCTTCTTGCAATGC
Source organism: uncultured Planctomycetota bacterium (assembly GCA_964622675.1). Lineage (GTDB taxonomy): Bacteria > Planctomycetota > DG-23 > CAZBND01 > CAZBND01 > CAZUUK01. The sequence goes on from CAZUUK010000288.1 coordinate 1,848, forward strand.
GGACACCAATACGAGAAGGAGCGATGCTCGGTGACGATCACCGGTTTTTCCACCAGCTCGATCTGCTGCACGGTGCGCGGCGGATTGCGGCTGGGCTTGAGTGGGCCGCCGCAGTCGGGGCATTTCTCCAGGGCATAGTTGCGCGTCTGGTCAATTTCGTCGGGCGAAAAAGGCGGGCGCTCGTGGCGCGGGTGCCCCGGCTGCCCACCGATCTTGGGCTTCTTGCCGCGGCGCGGCGCGGCCCGGGGAGGCTTCGTGACGTCGCTGGAGGGGGGCTTATGGGAAGTCGAGGAGTCCTTGCGCAGGCGGGCGTTCTCAGCTTCGAGGGCCTCGATCCGCACCTGGAGCTTCACAACAAGCGCCTCCAACTGCGCCACACGGGCCTCCAGGCGCTTGCAGTTCGGGCATTCCGGGCTTCGCGCATCAGCCATGCCCAGTACAATACCCGAACGCCGGGGGCAAAAGCATCACCCTTTCACCATAATCCGTGAACGGTTACCATATAGGGGCACATTCCTCAGGTTGCTCTGCTTGGTATTCTCAAAGTTGACCGAAGCTTACGTGCAAGTCATCACCATGAGGCAACCAGCCAAGGAGTTTGCGGCACATCAACTGTTATCCGCTGCCGTAGATGAAGCTTTGGCAAAGGAGCCAGTTCCCGATAGGGAAGCGTTTCTGTATGGAGTGAACCGTTTCTTCCGTGAGTCCTCTCCGCGGTTTGACGAAATCAAGTGGAATATGGCTCAGAACTTTTACGTCGCGAAAGCGCTTGGGTTCGACGCCTCCGGCGACTTGTTGTCCGCTGAGCTGTTCAAAGACGCCGCCCTGTACTGCGACACGAATGTCCTGATTGCCG
>CAZUUK010000289.1:0-532 GCA_964622675.1 uncultured Planctomycetota bacterium
GTCCTAAAAGGGGAGATATGGCGGCGAAACCTCCTTATCAGCCATCCGACTGCCGACTGCCACCAAAGCTAGTTTAGTATATAGTCTGGAGACTAAGCTGATTGAAACTGGTGTCGACAACATAATGATAATGGCACTGACGAAAATCAGCGGAGGGATTGACATTCATATTGATTGACATCCGATATCTGCCATGTTATTCTGTGCAATGATTAACGTAGCCTTAGTGGTGACCCGGAAGTAGACGAAGCTTTGTGGAAAGGAGTATGCATAACATGGACTGGAAAGAAGAATACAGTAGGAAAATCGTATCAGTGGAAGAGGCGGCCAAGGTGGTCAAATCAGGAGACAGGCTGGTTTTTGGTGTCTTACCCGAACAGCCTAAAGTTCTGGGAGAAGCACTGTGTGCTCGCAAGGATGAGCTACACGATGTGGAAGTGATTCTTGAAGCCCCTACCGGTGACCCTGGCTGGTTCCAACCTGATTTTGAGGGACATTTCCAGGTTGTGCTTCAATTCTATGTTGCGGAGAG
>CAZUUK010000289.1:569-2699 GCA_964622675.1 uncultured Planctomycetota bacterium
CCGGGTGAAAGTGCTGAACGAGCGTCCAGGGGAAGTGAAACCGCTTGATGTCTTCATGTGTGTAGTGTCACCCCCAGACAGGAACGGATTTTGCAGCTTCGGTTTTGCTCTCTGGGACAAGAGGAACTATGCCCAAAGGGCCAAGGTCGTGGTTGCCGAGGTGGACGAAAACCAGATCAGGACTTACGGCAGCAACTACATCCATGTCTCGGAGATAGACTACTTTGTTGAGCATACCCCGAAGCTCATTCGTGATGAAGATATCACCGGACTTGTGGGAGGTATCGAACCGAAAGGGCTCAGAGACGCTGCCGAAAAAGCTTTTAGAATCATGGACCCCAATCAACGCGCCACGTGGGCTTCCTGGATCCTGAGCGCCGAGAAAGAAAGCGACATGATGGCAGTTTCTCGGATTTTAGGATTGGTCGAGCCTCCGGAAGAAGCCAAGCGTATTGGGGAATATGTCTCAACCCTGGTCAAAGACGGTGATTGCATCCAGATTGGTATAGGTAGCCCTGCCGGCTTTTTCCCTAGTCTCGGCGTATTCGACGATAAGGTGGACCTGGGTGTTCACAGCGAGATGATAGCCCGGGGTATTCCCAGGCTTATGGAAACGGGAGTAATCACGGGAAAGCGTAAGAACGTTAATAAGGGCAAAATGATTGTAACGGGCCTCACTGGCGCCAGTTGGGATGAACTCCAGTACTTTCATCAGAACCCCTTGGTGGAAGTCTACGATGCGCAAGATGTAGTCAATGTCGTTAAAATCGCTGCCAACGATAACCAGGTGTCAATGAATAATGCTTTATCGATTGACTTAACGGGACAAATTAATGTTGAGACTATACTTGGGAGTAGGATATGGAACGGGCCCGGAGGTCAGCCCGAACTTCATATCGGCGCTATGCATTCCAAAGGAGGCCGGGCCATCACACTGCTTAACTCAACTGCGATGCGCGGCACGGTTTCCCGAATCGTACCGCAGCTTGATGAAGGCGCCACGGTGACGATACCGCGTTACTGGGCTGACTACGTAGTCACGGAGTATGGAATCGCCCGCCTATATGGGAAAAACTTCCGCGAAAGGGCAAATGAGCTTATTGCCATTGCGCACCCCAACTTCCGGGCAGAGCTAAAAAAGGCAGCACAAAAGCTCTTTTATCCATAAGCCGGAACCAGGAAGTGATTGCTTCGTCCGTATCGTCATACAATAGATGAAATGCTTGACTATGGACGAGGGGCAATGTTGATTACCAAAGGGCATGGAGACCAGATTTATGGTGTCCTCTCCTACTATGATCGTATTATCATCCGGGGAACTCTTCCCGGATGGTGATATGCTTAAAGTGACTGTATGTACACTACTCAAAGCATGTAAGCCATGTCGTAGCGAAAGCGATTGACAAGCATTCTGCAGAACTCAATCTATCTGGTTATGAGGCCTTATGCTTACCTGACCTCAGACTTGGGCATCACCGCGCTATAGAGTTCATAGACAGCCTTATTTACGTAGGACCAGTCAATTCGACGTCTTGACAAACTGATTTGCTATACAATATAATGTAGGCCGATTGACAGGACTGATATTATAAGGGGGCTTAAGAGAATGTATAACGAGCCGGCTATTTGGCTAGTATGGAACGAGTGTAGCTCGGACAGGGAAAATGAGTTCAATGATTGGTATAACAAATCTTGCATTCCTGAGATGTTAAAAATACCCGGGGTATTACGGGCCAACCGCTACAGCGCGCTCGAAACAGCCAATTACACGGATCAGCTTAAAGATAACATAATTGATAATGTTGTTGACCTCGCATTTCCGAAGTACCTGACCTGGTATGATCTTGATAGTGTAGGTAGCATACCTACAATTATGAATAGCCCGCAACTCAGGGACCTTCACCAAGATATGATTAAGACTTTCGGGAAGGATGCCGTAAAGACGGCAGCGCGAGGGCATTACAAGCCTCATGGGCTACATATAGGCAAGCCGGGAATACATGAAGTCGAAATTAAGCCTACAATATGGCTGATTTTTACGAGATACGGGCCGGGGAAGGAAAAGGAATTCACCCACTACTATGACAAGTATGCTCTGCCCGGTATGGTAACTATACCTGTGATATGGGG
>CAZUUK010000290.1:0-2695 GCA_964622675.1 uncultured Planctomycetota bacterium
TCCACAGGGTGTATTACGGGGAGATTTTGAGGGTCACGAGAACGGAGTAGCGAGAGCTCTGCCAGGGCGGCCTCTCAGCAGCTCCTGAGGATGGGCTGTGCGTCGTTGACAGGGACACTCGGTTTGCCGGCGTGAAGAAGCCCCGCGCCTACCAATAGTCGCGCGGGCAGATCGACTGTATCGTCCTCTGCGAGTGCGGCTGACTTCCGTTTCGGTTCAGCGGGACAAAGCAAGTGTTTCCGGCTGACTGAGCGTTGACCCCCGCTCTCCCGCTCTCATAATACATTTATGGAAGTGAGCTAAAGCCCGGCTTGGTCTGAGCTGTTACTTGAGGAGGTGCATCATGGCTCCGTTGGGTGTCTGGCCAGGGAAGCCCTACCCCCTGGGGGCCGTATGGGATGGACGGGGCACGAACTTCGCGCTCGCCTCAGAGAACGCGACCGCCGTGGAGCTCCTTCTTTTTGGGTCGCCCGAAGATGGGAAACCGACTGCTCAGATCTCCCTCGCCGAACGAACGGGCTGTATGTGGCACGGCTACCTTCCCAATGTCGGGCCTGGACAGTTGTACGCTTATCGGGTCCACGGCGCGTTCGAGCCGCAAAAGGGCCTTCGTTTCAATCCCGCAAAAGTTCTCATCGACCCCTACGCAAAGGCAATTGCGGGAGACATACGATGGAATGATGCACTATTCGGGTACGTCCTGGGAGGTGCCGAGGAAGATCTAACGAGAGATGAACGCGACTCCTCGCCTTTCATCCCTAAGGGCGTAGTCATTGATCCAGCCTTCGATTGGGGAGGGGACGCTCTGGCGAGGACGCCATGGCCCGAAACGGTGATCTACGAGCTCCACGTGAAGGGATTCACTGCCCGGCACCCCGGTGTGGAAGAAGGGAAGAAAGGGACCTATGCGGCGCTGGCCTCCCCGCAAGTCCTCGAGTATCTGTCCGGCCTGGGCATTACCGCTGTTGAGCTAATGCCGGTTCATCAGCATGTTGATGACAAGCTGCTGGTGGATAAGGGGCTGACGAATTACTGGGGCTACAACACTGTGGGCTTCTTCGCGCCGCACTGGGAGTATTCGAGCTCCGGGGTTTTGGGCGGGCAGGTTCGTGAGTTCAAGGAAATGGTGAAGGCGCTTCATCGCGCCGGTATAGAGGTCATTCTCGACGTCGTTTATAACCACACCGCCGAGGGCAATCACCTGGGCCCTACGCTGAGCTTTCGCGGAATAGACAACGCTCTCTATTACCGGCTAAGCCCTGAGGATCCTCGCTACTACATGGACTATACGGGCACGGGGAATAGCCTCAACATGAACCATCCGCGGGTGCTTCAAATGATCATGGACAGCCTGCGGTACTGGGTTCTGGAGATGCACGTGGACGGGTTCCGGTTCGACCTTGCCTCGGCTCTTGCCAGGGAGCTGCACGAAGTTGACCGCCTGTCGAGCTTCTTTGACATCATTCAGCAAGATCCCGTGCTGTCGCAGGTGAAGCTTATCGCCGAGCCGTGGGATATTGGAGAAGGCGGCTATCAGGTAGGCAACTTCCCTCCGCTGTGGACCGAATGGAACGCGAGATACAGAGATGCGATAAGGCGCTTCTGGCGGGGTGATCAAAGTCAGACCGCCGAGCTGGCTTACAGGCTGGCCGGCTCCAGCGACCTGTACCAACGCGACGGGCGGAAACCTTACGCCAGCATCAACTACATAACCGCGCACGACGGGTTCACACTGAGCGATTTGGTGAGCTACAACCAGAAGCATAATGAGGCCAACAAGGACGAGAATCGCGACGGGGCGGACGAGAACATCAGTTGGAACTGCGGGGCGGAGGGTGCGACGGATAGCGCTGAGATCCATCAACTCAGACAGCGGCAGAAAAGGAATTTTTTGGCGACGCTTTTGCTGTCGCAGGGCGTTCCGATGCTGCTAGCCGGCGATGAAATGAGCCGCACGCAAAATGGAAACAACAATAGCTACTGCCAGGACAATCCGATCAGTTGGCTGGATTGGAGCTCAGACGAGAGTAGGTCGTCACTTGTGGAGTTTACGCGAAGACTGATCAAGCTCAGGCGCGAGCATCCCGCGCTGCGGAGGAGAGAATTCTTCCAGGGCCGGAATCTGTTTGGCTCGTCGGTTAAGGATATTAGCTGGCTTACGCCTGACGGAAGCGAAATGGCGGAGCAGGCGTGGAAGGAGTCTTATGTCCGCACAGTCGGGCTGCTCCTCTCCGGGGAGGACATTGACGAACTGGACGAACGCGGCGAACGAATAAGGGACGAGACATTCCTCATTCTCCTGAACGCGCATCATGAGGAGATCGCGTTCGTGCTGCCGCACCCGGATTGGGAGTGGGAGGTTGTGCTTCAGACATACTCGAGCGACTTGGCTGACTCCGAAAAGCTGGTGAAACAGGGTGAGAAATTCAGGCTGGAAGGACGCTCGGTCGTATTGCTGCGGCGGAAATAGGCGGGAGGGGAGTGGCGGCGCATTCAGACGCGGCGGCATGAAGATTGGGGCGAAATGCGACGGCGACCGTCAAGGGCGCCCTGCGAGAGGTGCCACGTCGCAGCAAGCAGGGCCGGCGAGCGGGGCGCGAGACGTCAGGTTTCGCTTGAACCGTTGCACGGCGCGCGTAAAATAGGAATTGAGCGAAGGATTCCTCAGTAGCTCAATTGGTAGAGCAAGCGGCTG
>CAZUUK010000291.1:0-2694 GCA_964622675.1 uncultured Planctomycetota bacterium
GCCTTGGCCGACATGGCCTCGGACGGCGACCACCTCATCCTCACGGATGCCGTTTTCAGGTCCATCGGGGCGGATGGCTTGACCCTCGGGGCCGTGGAGGCTGGCGGTGCCTGCCTCAAGGGCGCGACGCTCCTGGGAGCGAACCTTGAAGGTGCAAACCTCGAGAACGCGGACCTGCGGCATGCAGCCTTGGCGATGGCGGATTTGTCGCACGCAAACTTGAGGAACGCGGACTTACGATGCTCTGACCTCATGTATGCTCGGCTGGTCGGGGCTGCACTACCACGGGCAAATGTCGAGGCGGCTGATCTGGAATACGCGAATATGCAGCGTGCGGACCTGAGAGGCCTCAAGAATTTGGACCGTGCGAAGGGGACGGCAACCGTGAATTTCAACTTCGCCGAGTTGACCGAACAGGAGAAGGCGATAATCCGGATGGAATTATGGTCACAGCAGATGAAGAAATTCCGGACATTCGGTGGAACCGGGTAAGGCCAAGGGCCTGGCCCTTGGTGGAGAATGCTCCTCAGAATGGGAGGTCGATGGAATGGACAAACTGGTATTGCACGTTAATTCCGGAGAGTTGGCCACCCAGGAAATGGCGATCAAGAACATCAATAATGTGCGGAAGGTGCTCGGCGAAGGTAACGTGGCATTCGAGTTGGTCGCACATGGGTCCGGAGCCGAGATGCTTTTTCGAGAAAGCCCTTTACGAAACGATGTTGAGGCGCTCGTAGCACAGGGCGTTGCGTTCAGTGTTTGCGGATTCACGCTCGATAAGCTCAAAAAGGAAACAGGAGATGCGCCTGCTTTAATCGAGGGAATCGAGATTGTCCTAAGCGGTGTCGTGCGGATTATGGAACTGCAGGCAGGAGGGTACAGGTATCTGAAGCCGTGAAGGGGCTGGTTATGTAGCAGGCATGTCAGCCTGCTGGAGTGAAGGCCGAAGAATTGGGTTGTGAAAACCAAAACAGGATTCGAGCCCGGCCCGGGGGATCGATCAGACGAGAAATGGATAGCACGCGAGATGTGGCGTCGGACGCGGAGAGCGAGCCGCAGACGCCCCCACGGAACACCTTTTGCCAAAAAAGGCGAGTTGATGCGCTCGCAGAGCGGCACCAGTGTAGTCTCGGGTTTGCCGGAGGATTTCTACGAACGCGTTAAGGAGGATCTCTGGGAACGCATTGCTGGCGAGTTTCGTTTTGACGCGCAGGTTGTGGACCTCGGATGCGGCGCGTGTGAGTTGGCCCGTTTTCTCGCCCGACGGAACCGCCAGCATGTCATCGGGGTGGACATCTCCGATAGCGGCTTCCCGGCGAGCCAGGCTGTGAATAGCAGGTTGGAGTGCCGCAAAGCCGACGTTCGGAGGCTGGATTTCATGGAGGACCATTCTGTCGACGCGGTGGTGAGCGTCTACGCACTGCACGAGATGGCAGAGCCTCTGGACGTCATGAAAGAGGCAAACCGGGTCATGCGCCGCGGCGGGGATATCCTGATCGTGGACTTCCCCAGGGGCTCGCTGGCCCAGCGGCTATGGAATGAAAACTACTACGTGCCGACGGAAGTGGTTGGAATGCTGAGGCGCGCTGGTTTTGCAAACGTAAAATCTAGGCGTATCGCGCGAAGACAGATTATTTGGGCAGAGGGACGTAAGCCTCCGGCACGGAAGGCTATCAGATGAAGATCTGCATCTGCGGAAAAGGGGGCAGCGGTAAAAGCACGGTCGTCGCCCTCCTGGCCGCCGAGTTGCAGAGCAGAGCGAAAAAGGTTCTTGTCGTCGATTCGGACGAATCCAATGCGGGGCTCTACTGGATGCTTGGGCTCGAGGACCCGCCCACTCCGCTCATGGAACTCGCCGGCGGCAAGAAGAGCGTTCAGCGCGTTCTCCGCACCGCGTTTACAGAAAACGGGGATTACCAGGAAAAACCGGTTCTGGCCCGAGGCGAATTACGGGCAGATGACCTGCCGAGTGCCCACATCCGATGGATGGAGGGCGTCGGGCTGGTTTGCATCGGCAAAATCCATCAAGCGCTCGAGGGCTGTGCGTGCCCCATGGGCGTGCTGACCCGCGAGTTCCTCAGGAAACTCCGGACGGAGGACGATGAGATCGTGGTGGTCGATATGGAAGCCGGCGTCGAGCACTTCGGCCGGGGTGTGGAAACAAGCGTCGACGCCGTGGTGGTGGTCGTCGAGCCTTCCTTGGAATCGCTCAGCCTGGCTGGGCGGATCAAGGAACTGACCTCCGGAGCGGGGGCAGCATTCGCCGGCGCGGTTCTGAACAAGGTCGGCAGTGAACAGGTTGCGGCCCGACTTACGGAGGCTCTTCAGCAGCACGGCATCCCGGTCCTGTCGACCATACCTTTTCGCCGCGAATTCTTGCAGGCCGGCCTGGAAGGCAGGCCACTGAACGCGGCACCTGTGGCGGGAGAAGTTCAGTCGCTGCTGGATTCTGTGTTGGCGGCCGCCGGCGCCGCTCAGCGGGGTTGGGGATAAAGGAGGTTCGCCATGTGTCTGGCGCAGATCGAGTTCGTCAGTGATGGAACGGATAAGAAACGGGACAGCCTCACTGACATTGCCTGGGTGGAGCGCACACCAGCGGGGCTAAAGGTAGTCGACCTCTCCGGGAACATTACGGAACTAGCCGCCGAAATCCGGAGCATCGACTTCGTAGAGTCTGTGGTCAATGTGGAAAGG
>CAZUUK010000292.1:0-2692 GCA_964622675.1 uncultured Planctomycetota bacterium
GCCGGCCGAGGAACTGAAGGACGATCTCCGCAGCTACCTTGGGCACGGCGAGCTCCGCCTGGAGATCAAAGAGACCGGCTACACAATCATGCGCCGTGACGCCCCGGCCGACGCGCTGAGCGAAGGGGAGACGACGGCAATCGCCTTGCTCTATTTTCTAAAATCCCTCCAAGACCGGCGGTTCGACTTGGGGAAGGGCGTGGTTGTCCTCGACGACCCCGTATCGAGTCTTGACGCCAACGCGTTGTATTCCGCCTTCGGATTCATCCGGGAGCGCACTCAGCACGCAGCCCAACTCGTGATCCTCACGCACAACTTCACGTTCTTCCGGCAGGTCCTCAATTGGTTCCACCACCTCAAAGGGCAGAATAAGAGGGACATGGCCCAGCGGCCGGCCCGCTTCTACATGCTCGATTGCACTTACGAAGAGGGCCGCCGCTGCGCCAGCATCCGGCGGCTCGATCCGCTGCTCGAGCAGTTTGAGTCGGAATACCACTACCTGTTCGCGTACGTCTATCGCACGGCGATGGCAGCACCGCAGCCGAACCTTGAGCAGAACTACGTGCTCCCGAATCTGGCAAGGCGACTGCTGGAAACGTTTCTGGCGTTTCGGCAGCCGCACACGTCCGGTGATCTGTGGCAGAAGATGCAATTGGTGAAGTTCGACGAGGCCAAGAAGATACGCATTCTGCGGTTCGTCCACACGTATTCGCATGGCGGCGCGCTCGGAGAGCCAGAGCACGACCTATCGTTATTGAGCGAAGCGCGGGCGGTCCTGAAGGACCTGCTGATGTTGATGCAACGGGAAGATACCGCTCATTACTCGGCAATGGGGTCTCTGGTCGCCGCCTCTGAAGTGGAGGAGGCGCCGGAGCCGGGCACCGTGACGACGCCTGGGCTGGCATCCTGACCCACCCGAGAGTTCGCCGTTGCCCCGGAGCGCGGGCCATGAAAAAGTCTCACTCCAGGTGGATCAGAAATGGGGGCAAGTACTCCTTCGGCTCCCGGCATTTCGAGAGCCGGCTCTCAAGGCTTCCACCTATTCAAATCAAACGGTTGCAAGAATAAAAAGTCCTAAGCCTCCGAATAAGATAGCCATCCCAATCTTAACCACCGCCAGTCGTCGGCGGAGGAGGTTGCCCAGCGTCTCGGACCGCACGCCGAAGTAGGTCATGGCCAGTATGCCCACCAGCGGCAGGATGAACATCACGTTGTACAGTAGCAGATAGCCGATGGCGGCACTCCGCATGCCCGGGGCGCGGGTCATGAAGACGATGGTCGGGAAATACACTTGGCCGGTGCATAGCGACTCAAGGAGCGACACCAGGAAGCCCACGCTAACTGAGCCGATCATCAGGCCGCGGGTCGTCAGGCCGGTGCGGATCACCTTGTGAATGCGGTCTTTCACCTTCTTGGGCAAGCCGAGCGTCACTTGCTTGATGTCGCCGGTGCGGATATAGCGGACGGCGTCGATGAGGCTCCAGAGAGCCAAGGCGAAGGCCAGGATGGCCACGCCGTAGGCCAGCCCCGACGACAGCCCGTGGCTGACAGAGAAGGTCTTGACAGCGCCCATGAGTCCCAGCCCCAATAGGAAATAGGCAGCGAACATGCCAACGGTGAAGCCGGCCCCGATGGCCAGCATCTCGCGGCGGGTCTTCTTGAGATAGGCCAGCATCGACAGGAAGAAAACGATGGTAGTGAACGCGCACGGGTTGACGCCATCAATCAAGCCGGCGATGGCGACGGCCCCGGGACCGAAAGACTGGAAGCGGCGAAGGATTTCGCTTGGCACGGCCTCTTGTTGGGCCAATGCTGTCTCGTCGGGCGAGGCAGGCCCGGGGCTGAAGGTGGCGATGCCGTTGGCGAGCGAGTTTTCTATGGCGGCGTGGAGTTGCTTTCTGATGGTTTCGTCGCCCACCAGCGCCTTATCGCCGACGAAGATGGCCGGCGGCGCGGCCACCGTGACCTTGTACTGCTTCTCGTACTTGAACAACTCATTGAAGACGTTGATGTCGTCCACGTTGTGCAGTTCCAGAGCAATGCGATCACCCCAGCGACTTGTGACCTGCGGAAGGAAGTTCCTGACCCGCTCGCACTCGTGGCACGAGGGGGAGTGGAAGTAAACTACTCGAAGTACTCCGGGGGGCGACGGAGTGTCGGCGACCGCGCCTTTTATCGCGCCCGCCGCCAGCAAGGCTAAGGCGAGCACCACCCGCAAAACCTCGAACCCCGTGCTGTCACTCCGCTTGGGCTCCGCGCCAACGTCTTTTCTTTCAACAGCAACCGTGCCCATTGGATGCTCTTTTCTCCAGAGTTGATGTCGTAGTGACAGTCTCTTATGCAGCCGCCGTAATACAGGCCGGTTTCGGTGTCGAGCCGGTGGCCGGTGAAGAGGACGTCGTTGTCATAGGCGGACTCGGAGCGCGTGGTCCAATCGGCCGCGCGGAACTGGACCTTCCCGTAGGGATCGTACGCGTAGCGTTCCAGGACCGCGCCGTCGGTGTCTATAAGGGCCGTGACGTTGAAGTTCGCATCGTTCGCGTAATAGAAGGTCTCTGCGCTGAGTCGCAGGATCGGCGAATGCACGTACCGCAGGCCCCAGACGTACTGGTACGGCGGCGAGAGCGTTTCCGGAGGCGTTTCCTCGCTCTCCGAGAGGCGCATCTCGATGATCTGCCCGCGGGCGTTGTAG
>CAZUUK010000293.1:0-2669 GCA_964622675.1 uncultured Planctomycetota bacterium
CCTGGAGGGGACTTCCACCCCTCTGACCACGGCACGCTCGCAGGCGCACTAGCCCGGGGCAGCGCCCCGGGTGATCAGGTCATCGAAAAACCCCGTCCGCCCTGAAGGGGCGAAATACCCCCCTTCCATCGTCCCTCCGGCGGGGTATCGTTTCCCTCTATTCCGCCCCTACAGGGCTACGACTATTCTGTGGGCCTCGTTACCCGGGGCATTGCCCCGGGCTATCCTATGCCGCCCCGTTGGGGCTCACGACGTGAAACCGCAGGCAACTCTCCCCAGAATTTCCGCGAGTCCATTACAGAACAGGATCCAATAGCGTGATAATCCGTGCGTAAGCGCGCGAAAACTGTGCACGCGCAGACAGCTTCTCTCGGCTACGCAAGTACCGCGTCTTTTGACCACTTCGTGTTTCGTAAGGGTGAGATCCAGGAAGAGCATTCCTGCGCTTGTGCGTCAGGCGGAGGTCGTTCGCGAGCGGTGGATGGTTCTGTCCAAAACGGTGGTTCGGATCGAGAAGAACCCCGTACGGGACCAGTTCGTCCCGCCGGTTGATGGTGCTCATCTCGCCCGGCATGCCCAGCCGGGTCAAGTGGTCAAGGACGCATCGCAGCAGCGCATCAGAGAACGAATCCTGGTGTTGAAGCCAGGTGGACGGCGCAATATCGAAAGCAGAATCCGCGACGATGAGGATCTGCAGTGCATGCAAATACTTTGGACCCAAAACGGCCCGCCACTTGGCCCAAGAGGGTATTCCGTACCTGTTGGCGAGAATCCGCCCTACTTGATCATACGTCGTGCGAGTTCGACGACCAATGAGGCCCACGCTCTTGAACACGTTCTGGACCTGGACAGACAGCTGCGACGCGGTGATGCCGCACGTCCGCAGGTCCAATTGGCGCTCGATCAGTTCATCCGCAAGTACGATCCCAGGCTCGTAGGCCTTCACCCTGAGTAGTGCGGCGACAACGCCTGAACGCGAGTATTCGCTCTCGGGTAGAGCGGCGACCAGAAGTGACTGCACTAAAGGATTCTGGTGCAGCATCCGTCGCGAAGCCCGACAGAGACCTTTCTTCTGGCACCGGAGGAGGAACGCGAGCGCACCCCACTGCAGCATCGAGCACTGGCGGTATCGCCGCAGGTCCTCCCGTGCCAGGGGGGCCATCTCGCTAAACGACGCGGACGACCCTATTCGGGTTAACACTTTCCACAGTTCGCCGCGCACGTACGGGTAGGGCGTTCCTTCTTTGAGCAGGTCCTTCAGGGCCCTTTCCAAAGGCTTCGACCTCTGGAATCCGGAGAAGTACGCAGAGAAGGCGTCTATGTGCTCCGGGTGGTGAGGAAGGAGCCGGATGACCTTCCGGAGTAGCTTCCGCGAACTCGGGGCGTGATAGAGCACGAAACGAGCACGTGACTTGTCGGTTATTCGCTGCGGTCTTCCGGAGATTGATCCCATGAACCTTCTGTATGCGGTTCTTGCGTCCAACGCCGGCTCACCGGCGCCTCGTGCCGGGATGCTGGGCAAGGCCCCCAGGGCCTCACGCAGACTCGTAACCCGCGAGACACCGTACTTCTTGGCTTGGGGAATGAGACCCAGGTGGCGGCACTCAATCTCAAACGCAATCGCGGCACGCCGGACCTCGCTTTCTTCACGGGCGAACATCCTTACGTCGTCGACGTATCGGAGGTAGCCAAACCCCGTCTTCAACATCGCCTCGTCAAGCGGCAGCAAGAAGACTTCAGCCAGGAAATTCGACGCCAGGGGCCCTTGCGGTATTCCCTGTTCGAGAGGAACGGCACCGGCAGTAGCCGACCAGGTCTTCAGCCATCTTTTTACGCGCATCCACACATCGTTGGTACCTGACCGAGGCGCAATTGTCGCCATGAGCCGTTCGTGAGAAATGGTGTCGTAAAAGGCGGCGAAGTCAAAGTACGCAACCCAGCGCTGGCCTTTCTCAAAGCTTCTCGTCACGGCTTCTTGAAACCGTCGATACGACCTTTGCCACCTGTCCACGAAGAATATGGAGTCGGCGGCCCGCTCGCTGACGCAGTTGCTGAAAGCAATCCGATATTCGACTCGCTGCCGACGGTGCCGCAGCTTCCGTTCCACGCGATTCGCCACCGCCTGCAACACGATCTGGTCTTCAAGCGTGAGCAAAGATATGGGGCGTTGAAGGCCCGATGCCTTGGGCTGGAACATCTTGACTGGCGGCATGGGAGACCAGCCGCCTCGTAGACGTTCCCGCAGATACTTCAGATTATCGGCGAGGCCAAGTTCATAGGCGGCGATCAAGGGTCGGTAGAACCGCTTGTAGGGCAGGTTGAGTCCCGTAGTGATCCGCCGCCAGGCGAGCATGAGATTCCCGTAGGAGATGATTGACTCGTAGCGCATCACTTTCACTCAGGATGAACGGTGGTCACCTGCCCCTCCGTCCGGCATGTTTTATCAGTCTACCAGGATGAGTGCGCTCATACAACCGAACGAACTGCCTCGATTGCCCCTGCGGCGGCTCAACGAGGTGCTGGCGTCGCCACTAAAACGCCGCGCTTACGCACCGGACTATTGCCATACGTTCCGCTGAGGCTGGAAGGAATTCGTCACATACCCCCCATCCTGACCTTCCCCCGCAAGTTACCATGTAGACGAAGAAAGGTCAGTCGCTCCGGGCAGG
>CAZUUK010000294.1:0-2659 GCA_964622675.1 uncultured Planctomycetota bacterium
GCTTATCTCCGAATACGAACACCACCATTTCTTGTTGGTTTATCGGTATTTTGTAAATATGACTTTAGTAAATTTCATAATTTATATTAGCGGCAATTTATCATTTCAACCGGGGCTACTTGATGATTGCGAGGCAGGGGCTTTTTTTCGTTCAAGGGTTCTCTATATGCGGAGTCGGCGAAGTATAGAGCCTCGGAAATGCGGAATGAGGGAGATGGGCGGGATACCGAGGCTCAAAACGGTACTAATGTGGGCTTCAACATCATTGTATGGATTCGCTTTCGGCATGTCAAGTGATAAAGGCCCCATGACCTCTTGCTTAGCCGGCAAGCGGTCTTCCGGATAGTATGGTCTGCATTGTTCTGCAGGAGGCTGTAATGTGTTATCTATGCAAGCCGGTCTGTAGGCTCCAGATTCAGTAGCCCCACTTTATTAGAAACAGCAGCTTTCGTATCATACTTCCTTCATTTCGTCCACGGGAGATAACGAACTTGCTGGCCGTTTCGTCATGTCCCTGGTGCGCGCTGTCGTCGCACGGCGTGAGCTCAAGCGGCATATGATTCGTCGCTGGGTATTCGTTAATCCTGCCTATCCGCCAGCACTCTGTCCTCTGTCTGCTCAGATTCAACTTCTTCATCTATGGCCCCGGCAAGCTGATAGGCGTCCTCGGCCTCGTCCACCCAACCGGCAGCTTTCAGCGCCTTGCCTAACTTCCTATACCCTTTGGCCAAGCGGGTCCGGCATTCAGGCCCATCCGGAAAATCCGAAATCAACTTCTCCAAGACTTCTGTCGAATCGCGAAATACCTCAACCGCTTCCTCTAACCGCCCGGTCTCACTTAACATCTTGCCCAGTTTACGAAGGCTTCCAACCAAGTCCAGATGGTAGCGGAACATCCCCGGGAATCGGACCGTCAGGTTCTCCCAGTGAGCAATCGCCTGACGCAGCACCTCCTCAGCTTCCTGGTGCCGACCACTCTCTATAAGCGCTTTACCCAGGTCGTGCAGTAAGTGCCCCATTCTGCGCTGATGCTCAAGGTCACCAGGGAACCTAGCCAAAAGCTCCTCGCGAATTGCAATGGCCTCGCGAATTTCCCTCTCTGCCTCTTCAAACTTTCCCTGTTTGCGAAGCAGATTACCAATGTAGGCTTTGACATGAGCGACAGATCCTCGCTGCCAGGCATTATTCGGGTCCCCAGCCAACAGTTCCTCTCGTAGGGATAGCGCTTGACGGAGATGCTGCTCAGCTTCTGCAAGCCGGCTGTCATCTAACATATGAACACCCATCCAATGATGGCAATGGGCCAAAGTCTCCAGGTTCTTCGGCGCCTCGGGGAAATCGGCATACAGCCTTTCGAGTATGGCCAAAGACTTGCGGAAGTGGAATTCAGTCTCCTCCAAAAAATCAGCCTCGTACGCATTTGGATCATCCCACTTGAGGCTTCGCAACGAGTTGCCAACGCCAGCATGGGCGCCCGCCAGCAGTTCTTGGTATTCCGGTACCTGCGGAAAGTCCGACACAAGCTCCCCCAATAGCACTAAAACCTTGCGGGAAATTTGCACCCGCTCTTCCAGTTGATCCGTCCAAACGTATGTGTATGCGCAGGGGCCCCAACAATATACGAGCTCTAAACGGTATTCGGATAGGTCGGGAAACTCGGTCGTGAGTTTCTCCAGCAATCCGATTGCTTTGCCTAATGCCTCGCGGGCCTGCACGAAATTTCCCAACGCTATATGGATACTGCCCAAACGCCTATAGGCCGTAGCTATCTCCGAACGCATAACTTGATCATCTCTGCTTTGCTCCGCAAAACCGGCATAGAAAACCTTCGCCTTCTCCAGTATTTCCCGCCGCACCTGCTCTGTTCCCGGAATACGTTGGAGCTGCTTCTCTGCTACTGTTGTCATTTCGTCCACCGCGCTGAGAGCCATTTCAAAGTTCATCTTAGCTCGATTTCGTTCACGAGAGGCCCTTAGAAAACCGACCGTGGCCATAGAAAGCCCAACGACCAACGCGACGAAAACTGACAAAGCCACTATGACTGCGGATCGGTGGCGCTTCGTGAACTTGCGCAATTGGTATGTCATGGTCGGTGGTCGGGCGGTCAGTGGTTCACCTTTCAAATACCCGTCTATATCCTGAGCCAGGTCACCGGCAGTGCTGTAGCGGTCTTCGCGTCTGTGTGCGAGCGACTTTAGTAACAGGGCCTCCAATTCTCCATCTATACGCTTACTGATTGCGCGTGGACGCTTGACTTCTTCCTCGGCGATCCTTCGCATAACCGTATACTGCGTGCCGGATAAATCATGCGCTGACTCACCTGTCAGCAAGTGGTAAAGCATTAGACCGAGGCTGTACACGTCCGTACGTGTATCCAGCTCTTCTTGGCGCCCTGCCGCCTGCTCAGGAGACATATAGGGCAAAGTGCCGATCATATCGCCGCTCATTGACAGGGTCCGCGTCGAGTCTTTGTCCGCAAGTGCTTTGGCCAGGCCGAAGTCCAGGATGTGCGGCTCGCCATCATCCGTGACCAGGATATTGGAAGGCTTCAAATCCCGGTGTATCACGCCAAGCTGGTGGGCATGCTGAACAGCTCTGCATACTGTCAGCATAAGTTCCAGGATCTGTTTCTGGTCGAGATGATTATGCCTCACATACC
>CAZUUK010000295.1:0-2643 GCA_964622675.1 uncultured Planctomycetota bacterium
TTGGGAAATCGCTCTAGACCGGATCCGCGCGGTACACTTTTCGGAGAAGAGCCAACATTGTTATCTGAGAAGAAAATGAACGGAACAAGACACTATTCGGGCATCACCCTTGCGGTGGTATCGTGCGCACTCCTGTATGTCGGAGCCTACTACCTACTGGTGCTGCCCGGCCCGGGCGTTATCAACGATCGTCGGTGCTATTCCGTCCCTGTTGTACGCGTTCTTCCCAAGTCGCTCGCCATGAAAACCTTCCAGCCCCTGTATTGGCTGGACCGGCACTACTTGCGCCCTACGACATGGGAACGCGAGATCCCCATAGAAGACATCCTACGCGTGTTGCCTCCCATTGACTATGCGTCGTACAAACCAACACTGAAATGCGATGGAGATAACCAGCCCATGCACACCGATTTGGTACCGCCGGCCGCTTCGCGGCCGGCGGTACCACACGGGTGATGGGCAACGTTCGCCGCAAGATCATGGCATCTGAACCTCCAGAAGTGACCGAGTTTTTCTCACGCCTGCACGCGACGGTGTTCAAGCCACGCGGCTTCACCAAAACGCGGAGGACTTTCACCAAGAGGACGATGGCTACTCGATAGCCTTCCAGTTTCAGGGCAGCCGATGGAACGATGCCAGCAGCCCTTGGCGCTTCTATCTGAATGCAGGCATCCAGTTTTGCGGCATCCCGCGCAGGACTCCAGACAAGGATTTCCCCACTATCCATTCCTGGATACGGGTGGGCACGTCGCTTTCAGGTCGAGCCGAGCAGCACTATGAGGTGATTTCTTCACAGGTCGATCAGCTCTTGCGCCAGATTGAGCACATCGTTGAGGATGCGGCTGGTTATTTCTCGAGATGCCACGAGTTCTTGAGAGAGAGCTACAATAGCCGAAGTGTTCCACACCTTGGCTACCTGGACGAGGCGTTGATGAAGAAATGAGAGGGCGAACCATCCAGTGGGGCGAACGCGGCTTCGCCGCGTCGCTCACTGTGAGCGTCCGTCCGTTGTGCACTTAAGGACGAATTGGCGGGCTATTACGTGACTATCAGGAAGGAATCATGAGAAACCAAAGGCTAACCGTCGCGGCAATTGCCATGGCGCTATTCTTGTTCGTCGCTGGGGCCGACTCATCCGCCGAGAAACACGTAACACTGCCCGAGGGTAACGCTGGCATCGCCGCGAAGTATCCTGGGGACAAAGGCATCGACAAGGATCCCGCGGTGTTGTTCGCGGACGATTTCGAGCGGACCTCATCCGTCGCGGACCTGCGGAAGAAGTGGGACGTGCTGACGCACAACGCCAATCTCAGCATCCATGAAGGGGCAGGCCACAAACATGGCGGGGGGAAATCCCTGCTGATGACCATCCCCAAGCAGGATGCTCCCCTCGCCACCGGCGTTGCCGAATTGCTCACCGATACACAGGACATCCTCTTCTTGCGCTGGTATATGAAGTTCGACGACGGATGGTCGGTGCCTGGGGGGTCGGTCCACAACGGCGCATCGATTTCAGCCAAGTACTTCGACCGGGGGCGCGCGACTCCGGGGATACGGGCTGACGGGCGCAACAAGTTCTTGGCGAATTTCGAGAACGAGAACTCGACCGGCGACGCTCCCGGGCATATGAATATCTATGTCTACTGGCCGGAGCAAGGCGACCGGTGGGGCGATCACTTCTTCCCTTCGGGCACGGTGCTGCCTTTCTCCCGTAAGCGATCGGGCGCGGCCACCTTCGGCAAGCAATTCGAGGCCCGACCGGATTTTTCGCCTCAAATCGATCGCTGGTATTGCTACGAGTATATGGTCAAAGTCAACACGCCGGGCAAACGAGACGGACGCATCGCCCTGTGGGTGGATGGCAAACTCATCGCGGACTTCCCCAATCTGAGATTACGAGATGTCGAGGACCTCAAGATAGACCGCTTCGGACTTGGCCTTTATATCGCCAATAACACGAAACGCGCGAATCGGAAGTGGCACGACAACGTGGTCGCGGCCACCTCGTACATTGGTCCGGTGGCTACCCCGAAGTAGGGGGACGCATAAGAAGAATGAAAGCACAACATAGCGCTGCACAGGACGGGGAGTCCGCTCGCGCTCCTTCCCCGCCTGTGAGCTGCCCGTTGAGCTGCCTCCCGGTCACCTTTCCATGCCCAGGCGATTTGTCCTGACTGTCACCGCGGCGCGCATCCAGGACCGACGTCCCCCACGCTCTCCAGCGAGCGAACCCGTCTTCGTGTTGGACCACTGTCGCGGAGGTCCTCGCCCCCGCCTGGCTGTGGGTTGACACACGTTCGACCCGCTCCCCTCGAAACACAAGAATCCGACATCCCCTGCGAAGGATCGCCGGGCGGCGCAAAAGAACAAAGGTAGAGGGGATTCGCGCCTCTGCCCCTCGGAAGGGAGCCCGAGCGTGCGCCGTCACGATCCATGGAAACCGGCCAACATGATCGCCAGAGGACCGGCCGAAAGCCGAGGAGCCGAGGAGCCGACGATGACGTCACGGGAGACCGCCGGCGCGGTCATTAGCCTCGACCATCCGCCAACCGACGGGCCGTCGTCGGGCCGTGCCGAAAGCGGTCACTCCGTCCGTTTTTTGTGGCGGTAGACCCACATCTGGCGGTTGTTGCGGCCCTGGAT
>CAZUUK010000296.1:0-2595 GCA_964622675.1 uncultured Planctomycetota bacterium
CAACTCTTCGACCTCGAAACCGGCCTCTACCACTACAAGGCCCGCGCCCTCCACACGGCCCTCGGCCGTTTCGCGCAACGCGACCCGCATGGGTACCTAGATGACATGAATTTGTACGCCTACGCGGGCCATAGACCCCACGTCCTGTGTGACCCCTGTGGCGGACAAGAAGCTATACCGATCGGACCGCCCAAGCCGCTGGACAAATATACGTGGCGGCCGGTGAGAGAGGGGCCTGCCATCTATCACTCGGAAACGGAGACTGAAAGGTCGACCGTGTGCAAAGGCGCAGACTGCAAGTGCGTTTGTGACAGGGTCGTCGAGAAGACGGTCACTTACGACGGAGTTCTCAAGCTAGAGCGGAAGTATCGCTGGTATCAACAGACCTTGCTTTACATCGACGATACCCAGGTTCGACTGGGGAAAGCGCGGCAGGAGGTGGGTGTGGCGTACGGAGTCTTGGCATTGCCGGCATGGTTTCTGTGTCCGCCTGTTGGTGTGGTAATTGGAGTGAAGGGCGGCAATGACGTTATTCAAGGCTCGCGACAGGCAGGCGGCGGCCCGAAAACGTGGTCAGCAACAAGGACATTCTTCCAACCTGTCTTTGACCAGAATAACCGGTATATTCAGAGGTGGCGGTTCTACGGGAGGAAGCATTATTACGTGTCGGGCGTCGACACCGAGAATTGCCGCGAGAGGGGAGATGAGGAGCCCATTCCTTCCGACCCTTCCTCCCCACGCACGGGAGACTCGTGGGATGAGTATGTTCGGGGAGGAGGGCCCCTTCCACCTGGTTATGAACCGCCGCAGCTTCCGACGGAATACCGCCCGGGGCGGCCACGAGTTGAGGTGACGGCCGGGAACTAGTCCGCCTAAGGAAGGCTTGCGATGGTTTCCTGCAAACGGCTTGGCGGCGAGTCGGACATCTGGCGCGCTGCACTCGTGGAGAGGCTGCCTGTCGCATCCAGAGGCTTTCTGGAACTTAAGCTTCGGGGCATATCGTCAAAGGCGGGTAGTTGATGGCGAGATTTGAAGCGCAGACGACTGGGGTCCACTTGGCGGGAGGCGCCTGAGAACGATTCAGGCCTAGAATCGGAAGGGGGAACTCTTAGATGCGATCGCTGACCTCAGACGACATAGCTCTGGTGGCGCGTGTCAAACGACTTGAAGTGCGGAGCTGGTTTATGGGGTTATGGCTGCTCGTGCTTTCCTGCGTTGCTTCTGCGGCGATATTCGTTGCCGCCGTGCTCAGTCTGCGTCCATCTGGGAAGGCACCAGGTGTGTCGACCCAACTGGTCGCCCAAAGGCTCATTATCAAGGACATAAAGGGAGTAACTAGGGCGCAACTGGGTGTTCATAAGGACGGGTTGCCCTTCTTGACCTTCTATGATGGTCTCCGGAATCTACGCATGCGGTTCGAGCTCGGTTCGGACGGGAAGGTAGAGATGCTCCTCTATCATCAAGTGGACGGTCACCTTGTCCTCCTCGAGCCCGTCCTGAGGCCGCCAGAAGAGTCAGGTGGGGACGTGATAATCGTCAAACCGAGGACCCCGACTTCCACTCTCGGGGATACAGAAGGATAGCCTTTGGTGCCACCTGGCCGCTTGTGTGGATTGCGCGGCGGTCTGTGGTCCCGCGGCTCAATACACCACGCACTCGCTTTCGTTTGCTGCGTGGTTTACACGTGTATTCGGCATGCAGCAGTGTTGCGCGCGGCTAGGAGGACGTGTTGGCAGCGACCGGTTTTCAAGTGACCCTCCCTGGCCGGTTTTGGCTCTTCCGAGATCGCCGTGAAAACGTCGCTGCTGTCGGCGAGAGATCCGCTTCTTGGCCCTGCCAACGAGGATCTCCCGCCCACCTTCACGAAAAGCTCGGAAGAACCGGTTTTGAGTGACCCATGGACAGGAGCGCAAGTACACCGAGTACGCTCACAAGACGACGCGGAGCGAACCCGAAGGGACTGGTACCCCTGGGGTAGCGAACTCTGCGGCACGCAGACGGGCGGCAGTCCGGAAGGCCCGGCCGATGCGCTGAATCGCCTCACTCGCTTCCGCTGTCGTCCGTTGGACGAGAACGCCTCACCGCACAGCACGCCGGGGCCGCAGAGAACTACATCACTGGTGCGACGATAGGGAACGATGTGGGGGAAAAGACAGGCGGAACGGACGGCGGACAGTTTCGAGCGCCGGCTTCGCCCACCGGCAGGCACAGCCTGCTTTCCCGGCAGATTGGCGGGGACGTACACCGGTGCGCCTACCTGCGCCGACACGGCAGACAGGCAACGGCAGTCCGGCTGCGCCGACCCTTGCGAAAAGGTGCTTGTGGCACCCCAGCCGAGGGCGGCTGGGCCACATTCTCAATGGGCTGCTGACCCTCGAGGCCGATCCCTCTCCTTCCTCGATCTTGCGAATGTTGTCCCTATTCCTTCATCTTGTGGCGCTTCGGCTGGTCGGGCGAGGTGGGCAGAGGGGGTATAGCCAAAAGCCCTGGATTCACGGGGTGCCTGCAGGTTGCGTGGTCGCGGCGGCCGCAAACGCAAGGGGTGCGACCAAAGATAATGGTTGGCGGTTCTGTGTTGAGCCCCCGTGATGGGGC
>CAZUUK010000297.1:0-2577 GCA_964622675.1 uncultured Planctomycetota bacterium
GTCTAGCTCGGATCTTCCGCGATAACTATGATCGTCTCCGTCCGGTCGGGTTGACCACTCCCGAATCGGACGTGAGGCACAGTGGCGAACCGGTCACCGACTTGCCTGAAACCCAACTCCGTGACCAACCCTTCCGCCGATCGTGCCTTACTGTTTAAAAGTGGGCTTTTCTTAGTTCGCCACGGAGATCCCCGCCATGTCAACAGCAACGTACCGCGATGGTGCTCACTTCCTCCCCGCCGATATAGCCCGCCTCCCCGCCCTTTGGCCTCCCGACTACGAGACCGATCCCTCTTCACTTGAACCCCCAGAAACAAACGTACCGGTAGCCCATACTGACACGCCCTGGGGTACTTCCATCGAAAGCTCTGATCCCCCGGTCCTCTTCCGCCATTCTGGATGGGCTCGAATCCGGACGAAAGTACGGGCGGCTCTGGAGACCAACCACGCTTCACCACGGCAGCTCTCCCGTTTTGACCTCTGCGGCGGTGATCCTTGGGTAGCCGTCGACCCTGAGGACCCCACCCGCTTTACGTTGCTCGCGAATCATTGTCACTCGCGATGGTGCCTGCCTTGTGCTCGAGAACGCGGACGAACGATCGCGACGAATCTCCAGCTCAAGCTCGGCGACGAACCAACCCGCTTCCTGACTCTAACTCTCCGCTCCAACGACGGCCCTCTCCGAACTCAGCTCGATCGCCTCTACTCCGCTTTCCGCCGCCTTCGCTCCCGCTCGATCTGGAAACGCTGTGTCACCGGTGGTGCGGCGGTTCTCGAGGTTAAGCACGGCTGGAAATCTGCTCGCTGGCACGCTCATCTACACGTGCTCTTTCACGGCTCCTTCATCGCTCAACGCGTGCTCGCTGCTCTCTGGTGGAAGATCACAGGCGACTCTTACATCATCGACATCCGTTTACTCCCCGACTCCAAAGCCGCCGCCGCCTACGTCTGCAAATACATCTCCAAACCTCTCAGCTCCACGATCGTCAACAAGCCAGACGCCCTCTCAGAATTCATCGCAACTTGTTCCGGTCGCCGCCTCGTGCTGACGTTCGGATCCTGGCGAGGCTGCAAGCTGACCGAGAAGATCGACGCCACCGAATGGAAGTCGATCTGCCCCCTGACGACGCTGTACGAGCGTTTCGAAGCTGGGGATTCGGACGCCGCTTTGATCGTGGAAGCCCTCGAAGCCTCTAATCCGGAAGCCCCCATCCTCGCCGGACGTGCACCGCCAACGCACGCCCAACCTGACCGCAACTCGTGAACGGCTACCAACTCGCAGTCTCACGCCGAAGCCCGGGACGCTTTCCGTCGCCTCGGCCTGTCTCGGTCCGTCCGGCGGACGGATGGCCTGTTTGAACACAGATGTGTGTTCAAAAGCGGCAGCGTGGCGATCAGGTTTGACATTGAGTGCTGCGGGGCTGAAAGGCCCCACGCCACGCCTCGGACGCTGCTCGGCCGCCGAAGATCGGTCGCGGAGCAGTGTGGACCCCGCAGCTTTCCTGCACGATGCAACGTGAATCCTCACTCGAAAATCCCGGACGCTTACACGCCCGGCACGCGATGCGGAGCCACGAACGGTCCCGGTCCTCCGGCTGGCGGTGCCCGCCAGTTTGGCGGCGGCAAGCAAGGAACGCCGGGACGCAACGGCCCACCGCCGCGTTGAAGCGGCGGTGTTCCGGCGTATCCCGGTCGGTGGGGGCTGCCATCCAGGCAGCCCCGTTTGGGGGGCGGGCCCCCCAAACCCCCCAGGGCTGGCCGGGAGCAGGCCCGCAGTGCTGATTTTGGGGCCCCAATTTCCCCAGGGGCTTTGGTACGCGGGCCCACTCCCGGCCAGCCCGTCGCGGCCTCGACATCTATTGCGGCCCTGGCGGGCCGCGATCGGGCCTGCGGCCCGTCAGGTTGCGGAATGGCCGCGACTGCCGCCGCCCGGAGCTCGCCGCCGCCAAACTGGCGGGCACCGCCAGCAGCCCGGCCGGTCGGCCGTAAGATGCCCCTCCGGAGAGCACCAGGAACCCGGCTGGTGCCCTGGTGGCCTCTATGAAATTCCCTACTATCCCTCGTGTGGTCCCTTGACAGCGACCCCCCACCGGTGGTACCTAACATTTGTTCGGGTACGAAGGAGTTTCGCATGAGCTCTCGCAACCTGTTGGTTATCGGCCTCCTCGCGATCGCAGGATCCTCCGCCGGCTGCACCGTCGCGTGGACCGGCTCCATCTCTCTCGAGCCCGATCCCACCGCCCTCCTGCAGCTCCAACGCCCGCTCCCCCCGGCTCCGCCGGCGGTTCCCAGCTCCACCTACTCTCCGACTCTCGGAGGCCTCGACCATGCCAACGATCTGTCTCAAATGCAGGACGTTCTATCCCCGGGGCCTGCCAACCGGCTCCGTCGCGATGCTCTGTCCTGCCTGCAACTCGCCTCCTGCCGCTCCGAAACGCCGCCGTAAACGGCGGCGTTCACGAGCCCAAACGAAGGAGCTTTAGTCTCATGGCTCTCATAGTTCTACCAGAAGGCCAGCAGCGATCCGGCAAGCAAGGCGGCGTCGTCTTCAGCCACAATCGCGGCGGGCCCTACGTC
>CAZUUK010000298.1:0-2572 GCA_964622675.1 uncultured Planctomycetota bacterium
AGTATGGGTTGCGCGGAATGGAGTAACTATACACTCAGGCTGCGTTGGAGACGGTTCGTGCCTACCCATGGATCACGGCAAGAAACACTCTCATTGGCATTCTTTCGTTCTTCATTAACTATGACTTGCTGTTCGTTCAGGAACGTAGAATGAGCACTCTGCCAGATTTCCCTATTAATCCTTCTGAATGGAGGAATTCTATCCAGGTTTCTGTATTCCCCCTGGTTGCGATATTGAAGGCGCCCTACTGGATCCTTGTCTTGCTAGCCCTTTTTTCGAAACGCATGAGGCGGGATGCAGATTTGACTTTCTATATTTTCCTTTTCTTCTGTGCATTTCACATTCTCATTCCCTCCCTCACGGGCCGGTACCTCTACCGTTATGGTTGGCCGATGTGCGTGGCTTCATTTGTCCCACTAGGGATTGTCTTTGGGAGAGCCTTTCGTTTTGCCTGGCCTCTCCTTTCACTTCTTGTAATCCCCCTTGGGCGTATGTTGTTGAGAGTAATCGGGCCCCTCCTTGAGGGACTGGGCTGGATCCCGGATGATAGCGTACTTGAGAATTTATTCAGGACTTTGATGCACATTGGTTAGGGTAGGTGCCTGTAAAGGTAAGAGATTATCGGTTAAATCAGTATTTCAGAACTACTCGTAAAGGACTGTATCAGAAGAGTGCTTATCCTTTGATGAGCATACCCGAGAAAGCTGTGCAAAAGGAAAGAGGTATCCAAGAGCAGGCAATATAGTGAAGCCAATCCAGATCCTGTTTTAATAGATCTTGCATGGATGAGATCATGGGTCGGGCGGTGCTCGGAATCGGACTATGGCAAATTAAGCAATCCCTGGGGGCAATCCGAAGTGGCTTTCCACGCATCACGCGCAATGCTCGTTGGTAATGCTTCTCCAATAGCGCCTGGACAGGCGGCTTTTGGATGGGGCTGTTGTGGCTTGCCCACCACTTGACAGGCGAGGTGGGCTTTGCCAGCGCGGCGCGTGCATGGCTCCGTCGTCTTGAGCCGCGCATCGAAGCTGAGAATGCCGATTTTGATCTCGGTTTTCTGTTCTATCCAAGCACGGCGTTAGGGTATCAGCGCACTGGCGACTCGGCGCTACGCTGCGAGCGGCCGATCGGATGCTGAGCTTTATGCACCCGCAAGCCGGGCTGATCTACTGTGTCTATCCGCAGCGAGCAAATCTTTATGGGCGGGCAGTAGGGAGCAGCATCATGGACGTCATGGCCAATCTGCAATTGCTTTGGTGGGCCAGCGCTGAAAGCGGGCAGCCGCGTTACGCTGAAGCAGCCCCCCGACATGCAGAACGTACACTTGAGCTACTTGTCAGGCCCGATGGATCCAGTTTCCAGGTGGTGGACTTTGATCTAAAGACAGGACAGGTGCTTGGTCGTGGCACGATTCATGGCTTTGATGATAATACCTACTGGTCGCGCGGACAAGCTTGGGGAATATATGGCTTCGCGCTGGCGGCGGGCGAAACAGGCAACCTGCGTTTTGCCCCAACCGCAAGTCACATGTCGGATTACTTTGTGAAGCGAGCCCCAAAGGATAGGGTGCCTTATTGGGACTTTGAGGACCAGACGATTCCGGAGACTGCACGGGATTCTTCGGCCGCAGCGATCACCTGTGTTGCGTGGCTTTGCCATTGTGCCGATACCCCCGACCTGCGAGAGTACCATGCACCAGGCAGGCAACTTCTCGATACCCTATGCAGTGATTACCTCCAACCAGAGGGCAGTGATGGGATCCTGGCCCACGGATGCGCGTACAAGAAGCAAGGGATTGGCATTGATGAGGCAATGATTTGGGGCGATTACTATTTTCTGCAGGCACTCTGGAGCGCTCACAGTAGTACAGGTAACAGGGGAAATTGTGAACCAGAAGAATGGAATTGACCACTGTCTTATGCGGTGCGGCGGCAGGATAACACAACTTGCCAACATCTGGTCAGTCTATGATGAGCGCATTCGCCGGCCTGTGGGAATCTGCGATCGGTGTGGACATGTCCAAATATCTCGGTTATTTGGAACTGCGGAGTATACTGCTCTGAATAGCAGTTTTTTTGCTGGTCAGTACGATCCTGCAACGGCAGATACGCGCACTAACACCCGTGAAAAGAGGATACAAACAACTCTTACGAGGCTTGCCCCTGTCATCGGCAAGAGCCATGGGGAGGGAAATCTACTAGACGTGGGGGCAGGAGAAGGTTGGTCATATCACATCGCTCAACAGCTCGGTCTTGATTATTACGTTGTTGAAGCCCAACCAAACCTTGTGAGACACCTCAAAAGTCGGGGGGCAGCCATTGCTGCCGGCACAGTCCAGGGCTTGCTTCCTGATTGGTCCCAACAATTTAAGGTAATTTTGCTTCGACATACTCTGGAGCATCTTCTTAATCCGATCGGCGACCTCGAAACGCTGGCCCAATGTCTGGCTCCCGACGGGTTCCTCTATGTAGCCTTACCGAATTTTACAAAGGCCCGTCCCAAGGCGGGTTTCAGGACAGACTATCTGCGGCCAGTGCACATCTCCTACTTTACACCAAACAAACTTGAATGG
>CAZUUK010000299.1:0-2571 GCA_964622675.1 uncultured Planctomycetota bacterium
GAGGAAGGTCCCGAGCACCTGCTGCTTTACCGCCTCAAGGGTGGCGCTCACGTCTTTCCCCTTCGCTTTCTCCGCCTCTTCCTTTGCCTTGTTCGCCGCAGCCTCGGCTTCCCCCATTTCGGGCATTTTCGATTCAACATATTCCCCGAATCCCTCACGCGCGGCCGCCAGCCCTTTCCGAAATTCCACCAACCTTTCTATGATCTTGTTTAGCATCGCGATTCGCTGTTCTCCTTTGAATGCATTAACTACTTGTGTCATTGCTTTTACCTCTGGCGAAGCCTCGCGCTTGATCGCCGGAGTCCCTCCCCACGCGGCCGCCCCGAACTCCCCCAATGTTTTGGGGAACTTGAGGCGCCTTTCGCTAAACTTCAGCGAGGCGAGCGCCATTTTGTCCAGCGTATGTTCCCATACCCTTTCAAGATTCTTGATATAGAATTCCGCCTTCGTCATGGCAGTTATTATCGTCTCCGCGAGCTTTTGAAAGCCGTCGGCACTTTTCCCTTCCCCCGTGTATAGACTGTTGAGCATATTCCAGATCGACTTGCTGGTCGTATCAAAAAAATCCCACATTGCCTTCGCTATGCCCACGATCTTCTCTTCGTGCTCCTTGACGAAATCCGAAATGCCACTAATCCATCCCTTCACATCCGCCTTCATCACATTCCCGATGCGCTCCCGCAGATTCTGCCACCGACCATTGAGCCGCTTGAGCGTATTCGCGAAACTATCTGACGTCCGAAGAAGATCCCCCTGGGCGTCTTTCGTCTGCTCCATTATGATAGCCACCCTGGCCTGTACCTTTTGCTGGTTGGTGAGCTCCTCCCCCCCGGCCGCTATGCCATTGGCATAGGCATATTCCTTCAGCGTACCTTCGGTCAGGATCACGCCGTACTTCCGTACGGTCTCATGGTTCCCTACTATCGCACTGGTGAGATCGTCGATTACGTCCGCTGTCGCTTTGTTGTTGAATGAAGCCAGATCGGCGGCCAGTTTGGTTATACTCGTGCTCATCTGCATTGCCTTCTTGCGAGTGTAGCCCAGTGGCACGAAGGTATCCTGAAGCCCCGCCATCCATCCGTAAACCGCCGACTTCGCCCGGCCCATCTGATCCGCGAAAGTATCAGCCCATCGCTTCGCCTCTGTCTCCACCCCGCGAAAAACCGTCATAAATTTTGCCAGCTTTTCCTCTGCATCGCTTGCCGCCTTGGTGAAATAGACGATAGCGGCAATTCCCACAGCGCCCAGGACTGCGCCAAACTTCACTATCTGCTTTCCCACCTTCGCCACGACGCTACCGAGACTCAGCAAATTTCCGCCGAAGGCTTTGATCCGATTTCGGGCTTGCTTCAACCCTCGCACGAGTTTCGAACTATCGGCATACATCTCAACATAAGCTCGGCCCGCCCTGATTGCTCCGCTCTTTCCCGCCATCGTCTTACTTCCTCTTCTTGCTCTTGACGAAAGCGCCTTTAAGCTCTGACATCTTCGCCACTTTGATCCGCCGCTCTTTCCTGTCGTGCTTGAAATAAGGATCAAAATCGGCGGGCTTGAAGGCCCTCGTCTTCTTCGGATCGCGGTTCACATTGGCTAACATGGCAAGGATGACCGAGGTATGCTGCCAATGTTCCTGCCCCCTCCCTTCCGCCATCCACACCAGTTCTCTCAGACTGAAGGGTCCGGGGTCGAGTCCGATGATCCCGGCGAGTTCGTAAATGCTTCGCCAACGGTCTTCTCTATCATCTCCTCGACGGGGAACTTCTCTATCGCCATCTCCACCCGCTTCACCCCCAGGTCTATCACCCGCCGCTGGGTCTCCACGGCTTTCGCGAGGTCCCTCCGACCCAGGTGCCGGAAAAAAGAGATAACCTCGTCGTAGAAGGCCGTATGCGCTCCCATAATCGCCTCGCCGCCGAGTGCCTGGCCGAACTGTTCGTCCGAGACATCCTGTTCGTCCGCCTGCGGCTTGATGAGAGCGAATATCACGTCACACAGCAGCACCACGTCCACCCCGAGCTTGGTGATGAGCGGCGGATCTCCCTCATCCAGGGCGAGCAAGTCCACGTCGAGAAGCGATCTGACCCGCTTGACGGCATCAATCGTCAGGTTGATGGTCCACGTGCGATCCGCCGTATCCGTGAATGTCTTCATCCGGAGTTCCCTTCTTTCGTCATATTAGCCTGTGTGAGCTTGTGTGACGCCGCAGGAGACGTTTCCGGGTTCAAGCGGCATCTGTATTGCTTTTCCCCCTTAGGCGCTCAGATCGGCTCAGATCTCTCTCGCCCTCGCGAGAGACTTATACGCTCTGGTATAGAATCCCGACGTATATGCGCGCTGCCGTGGTGTCGCCATTCGATACCACGATCTTATCCACTGGATCACCGGTCAGAGGATTGGCGATGTTTTGGTCGCTCACCCAGGACCATGCCTCGCTGGCAACGAGTTTCACTGCAGTCAGGCTCGCCGGCGTATCGTTGCGAAAATCCGCCATTCCCCGCTTCGTTGACATGCAGGCGACGATTTCCGCATCGTCTGCATCCCAATCCGTGTCGATCTCGTGATGCACGCTCA
>CAZUUK010000300.1:0-2561 GCA_964622675.1 uncultured Planctomycetota bacterium
CCGAGATGATGACGATGAAGTTCACGTCTGCCCTCCTCCGTTGCAGGTATGCCGCCGGCCGGCCACAGAAGCGACCGCCTCAAGCGGCGAGCCACTATACCGCCCGGCGCGCGAGCCTTCAACTCCAGTCGGTTGCCAGCCCTTGCAGCGGCAACGCGCACACCTTGACTCTCTCCAGCCCGCTGAGTACACTCTAATCGCGTATTATTCGACTGACCTGTTCGGGTGCAACTTCCAGGGGTGGGCGCCCGGGGTAGTCATGACGCCCATCATCTTGTGGCTGCTCTGGCGCTCCGGAGGGGAACCGCCACAGGATTGAAAGGGGAAGGGGTGAAGTATGAAGCGTGCAAATGGGACCGTCGGTTTTGTGATGAGATGTCCGAAGTGTGGGGCACAGTTGCAGGTTCCGAGCGACAGGCTGGGGGTGAAGGTCCGCTGCCCGAGCTGCCAAGTCGTTATCCCTGTCGCCGCCAACTTGGCTGAATCCGCGCGGCTCAGACGTCTGGCGCCCCAACGCGGCGCGGGGCTACTGCGTTCTGCTAAACCTGCTGCCGCAGCATCCGACGGGCAGGGCATGAGTCTACGGAGAGTGCTCGCCCTGATCGGTTTGCTGTGCTTCGTTCTGTTCGTGATTGTCACGGGTGTGCTTCTTCTGGCCCTTCCGAGAGCTGAGGAACCGGTTAGTTCCGATGTGCAGACAGGGGCGGCTGGGAATGCGTCTGGCGAATTGATCGCCCTGCTGGAGGGCGACGCCCGCCCCTCTGTGCCTCAGAAACAGCCGCCAGCGGCGGTACAGGTTGAACGGCATCCTGGCGTGGGCCTGAAGCGGGCAGGGCAAGGACTACGGGCCGCCGACCTCATCGTTGACGGAGGTCGTATAAGACCGGCCCCCCAGGATGTGGCTGGCGCTGGGGCAAGGGATGACCCAGCACTGGCAACACAAGAGCCCCCCAAGACCAGGGAAGAGATCATCTCGGACCTGAAACAGAGCCTGGAATCCAAGCTGGCCAAGATTCGCATGGAAGAGGAGGCACGCTTTCAGGCCAGTATTCCGGCCTTGACATACTGCGATAAGTTCTCGGCCGTGATGCGGAATCAGGACGGAGTAGACCTGGCGAGTAACATCTGGGACCTGCCTTATGCACAAGCTCGCTATCCCGGCAGTGGTCAGGCCTCGAGAGCCTTGAATGAACTCAAGCGTCTCAGGCCGGTCGTTCAAGCCTGGGAAAGAGAGCTTGCGTCGGTCGCTCAGGAGATCCGCAATCTGGAGAACCAGTACCAGCAGGAACATACCGCTCTGAGAAATCAGATCGTACGCGATGCCGCCCGTTCCGCCAGCGCATCAAGTCGAAGGCAGGCAGGCGGCGGGCGTACCTCGTCATCTTCAGGGTCCACATCCGGCTCAGGGAAGACCTCTCGATCGGGAGCGAAGGGTGTCAGTCCTCAGTGGGCTGCCGGTCGGTCCAATGATAGTTTGGTTCGATTGCGCCGGAGATACGAGGCGAGGATCGCTCCACTCAACAGCCAGGCATCTGACATCCAGGGGAAGATCAATGCGGCGTATGCACAGTTGAGGTACTGGGAGAATACGGAGACCAACTTGCGGAGGGGCGAGAAGTATGCCGTTCTCAAGCTTGAGCAAGAGCGCGATACGAGGACTGACGCCCGCGTGAGAGAACTCCTGAAAGCCCCCGAGTACGCGTTCATAGCCCGGTACAATAGCTTGGAAGAAGACGCCGCCAAGAACAGGCGCGTGGCCAAGATGCTGGAAGAAGCGGAGCATCCCGACAAGGCTGCCGAGGCCCTGAAAAGGGCCGAGGAACTAGAGGCGGATCTGACTGAGTTGGTCAACGAGTACTTCGGTCCCGAGCCGCCGGAGGACTGATGAAAGGGGGGGTGCTATGAAGCGTGGAGCGTTGGGCTGTCTTCTGATCGCAGGAGTGATCATCGGGGTTCTTGTGTTGCTTACCGTTCTCGGCTCTAGGGGCTCACCATCGACAGATCGCATTGCAGCCCAAGACTCCACATTGAGATCCGACGGAGGTGCCCCATCTGTTCAGAGGGCTGTCGCTAGACGAGCTGCCGCCCAAGGGCCGCCGCCGCCGGGGTACGAGCAGAACCTCATCTGGGCGGTAACCTATGCCGCAGCCTCCAAGCAGCAGAATCGGATACCCACCATCATCTGGCAGAAGGGTTCCGTGGGCGTCATTGATAAACCTTGCAGGATTGTCCAGGTGATTGCTCCTGATACACTCCTCGTGGACCAACTTGACAGCCACGACTTGCCAGTCGAAGGCCGCCGCTTCTTTATCAGTGGCATGGCTACCAGCTCCGCGGTGGATGGGGAGAAGTGCAGCTTAAACGGAATCGTAGTCGTTAACACCGGTACCCAGGCGTATACGACCGTTCTGGGCGCCACACGAACCGTCCATGCCCTGACAGCCCGTTGAAAAAGGCCGGTTGACTCAGGTTTTATGATAGTCGCAATTTAGCGAGGAGACCGGGGCATGTCGATGGGCAAACGCGAGGGCGAGCGGCAACAGGACCTGTGGGTCCCCACT
>CAZUUK010000301.1:0-2554 GCA_964622675.1 uncultured Planctomycetota bacterium
AGTCCAGTGATTCGGACGGCATCATCGTCTCGTATCACTGGGATTTCGGCGACGGCTCTACTGCCAGCGGCGAAATCGCTCAACACAACTTTTTGCCCGGAGAGTATTCTGTTCGTCTAACCGTGCACGATGACAAGGGCAAGAAAGTCTCCATCACGAACGTCATTCGCGCAGTGAAAGAACTCAAGGTGCCTGAGCACTATTGGTCGATCCAAGCAGCCATCGACGCCGCCGAAGACGGCGAGGTAGTCATCGTTTCGCCAGGCACGTACGAAGAGAACCTGGACTTTCGCGGCAAGCAGATCACTGTGCAAAGCGAGGAGCCAGAAGACCAGGTCATCGTGGATGCCACCATCCTCGTGGGCAAAGCACACGACCGACCCGTTGTGACATTCTCTAGTGGTGAAACACGGCTGGCGGTGTTGGAGGGTCTCACCATTCGCAAGGATCTTCAGAGAGTGATTTCATACGGAAGCGCGATTTACGTCAACAGGGCGTCTCCGACAATTCGCGGCAACGTCATCCTGAATAACGCCGCAGCTTTCGCAGGGGGGGGGCATCTACTTGTTCGAATCGCGTGCCCTCATCGTTGACAACCACATCAGTGCTAATCAAGCACCTCTGGGAGGTGGTCTGGCCGCCGCGGGCCTCGTAGACTTCCCAACGATCGAGGCAAATCACTTCGTTGGCAACCTCGCGGAAGCGGGTGCTGCAATCCATTTGGCCTCCACAAATCCGGGCAGAGAGCCCGGGCATGCACTGGCAACGCAGGTCTCCGATAATACGTTCATTGCCAATATAGCAACCGGACTGGCCGGCGGTGGAGCGATTTACGTGATGTACGATTGCCAACTTGCACTTGATTCGCCGGATAGCAATGCGTACCAAAACAACACCCCCAACGATATCTTCTACGAAGTCCCGCCGTGATTTTGGCTGATGTAAATACTCAGTGCCGTAGGCAAAACTGCAGTCGCTGGCGGCTTCAAGATCGGAGTGCGCAGAGCCACAGTTTTGAGTGTTGCAGCGCCTGGTTGACTGGACTTCCCCATACCTTCGAGCAAGAGATTCTCCAACCTCCCTCGGAAACGAAATCAGAAGGAGATCTAGCGCGAAAGCACATGCGTCCGCAAGAACTCAACGATGTCATCCAGGATGGGGTTGGTTATTGAGTGCCCTACTCCGCTGTAGGTAGCAAATGCGGCAGGAATTTCTGAATCCCGATAGATGGACTGGCTGGTCTCCCAGCGATCCGGCAACATGCGCTCCCCAATGGCATCCCGGATCAACTGGGCCTCGCTCTGTGTCCATGCATCGGGAAACAGGATCGCATCGGTTCTGTCCCCCGACCCCATGTAGATGTACTGCTGCACCTGGCGGTAGGTATCGATATCAAATGGAACCCCCGTGATCTCGCCGATATCCGAAATGCCAATGGGATAGGGAAGGTCATACCCATTCCATATTGCAGCCGGAAGAATCGGCAGGCCGCACACTCCTCCCGCAGCCACGGCTTGAACCTTCGAGGGATGAAGGGCGGCAAAGCGATTGGCGAACACCCCCGATGCGGAAAATCCGTTCATGAGGATCGTATCGTGTGTGATGACACCGTCTTGCTGGAGCTTCTTGCGCGCGTGCTCGATCATTGCAATCACCTGCAGGTCAATGCGCGCAAGTTCACCATCCTTGACCAACATGATGTCTCGCTCCAGTGACTGCGGGTCAATCTCTTGCAAGGCCGACAGGGAACCCGGCCTCGGAAAGACTGGTACCAACAACGGCGTACCCAGACGACGTGCCGCGCTATTGAGGTAGGAACGGCCGGCCAGCGTCTTCGCCGCGAGCAGGTGGATCTGAAAGTCATCGCGCGGTGTCCCCGTGTTGTTCGTCTCAACGAGAAGGTGTACTGGCTCTTCGGCAGACACGAAGTTCGGAATGAAGAGATAGTAGGGGAAATTGAACCCCTCATCGGCGTCGGCCTCCACCAGGAAGGCTTGACCTCTCGGCAGGTTGCGCTCAACCGGCAGAGGGTCCGCCCCCCCAAGTGAGGCCGCGTCTACCGACAGGCCGTAGAGGATGCTCTCGGAAACGAGTCCTTCCCTGCAGATCAGTATTCGACTCGTCGAAGCGGTGGGCACGAGCGTCGTGGTCCCCACCCAGTCGTCGTCCCAGGAGAGCACCACGTAGATCTGTTCGAAGAACCCTGCATCAACATTCCACGTCTTTGGAGGTTCTGTCGTAGCAACGATAGTCTGGGTAGCGGATGGGTCACTCTGTTGCACGATGAAACGTACCGTACGAGGTCTCAGGTCGCCCACCCATTTGAGGATGGTATGCGCCTCGTCAGAGACGCGGATGGTCAGCTTCTTTTCCTCCCCAATCGCCAGAGGCCCCACCCAGCTGAGACTGATCCCGTCAGACACGTTGCCGGGCAGGGCGCTGGCCCCTGGAGTGTCTGCGAGGATCACAACCTCCAGCAATGCCAGAGCAAGAAAGGAAACGACGGTCACTCGTGCGAGGTTCATGGCGCAACACCTCATGTTGTAGGTGATGA
>CAZUUK010000302.1:0-2545 GCA_964622675.1 uncultured Planctomycetota bacterium
CACAGTGACCTGCGAGCATGACGCGCAGGGGCGCTCCGGGGTTCAGGACGCCGATGACGTTGCCGTGCACGTCGGTTCGCAGTTCGTCAACGGCATCCTTGAGCCTTGCGCGCACGAGCTTCTGGGCCGGCTGCTCGAAACCGGAAGGGCTCGGCGATTCCACCAGCTTCTTCAGAAAATCTCTGGCCTGGCGATCCATGAATATTCCTCCTTGCTTTCCAGCGCTGAAGTGGCCGCCATTCTATCCCACAGCGGCCGATACATCAACTGGTGGATTCGGGGCGTGTTACGGGGAAACATGCCTTGCGGATTCGACGCCGATTGCCGGCCCGCGGAGGCCGGGGACGAAAGCTCCGGCGATCTCGCGGGCAAGGAAGAAAGACGAGGGCGACCGCTGAGCGATCACCCTCCGTTTTGCTCAAGATTCAGCCGCGTCTTGTCAGGCCGCGCCACTAGTGCCTAGTTGCGTAAGTTCACGTTATTATGCCAGTGTCGCAACGAGGCACTTCCATAGGGGCTATCGCCCCTCTGGCGTTCCGAAACGCTCCTACGCGTCGCGTTTCTCCACTGTCACCCCGCAGGGGGCCCTCGCCGGCCCCCTACAACCCCCGGCGAGTGCTTCCTCGAACGCCACTCATTCATACGCCAATTTCTGCAAGGAAGCACTAACTCCCAGGAAGCGCATAGACCGGTTTGCCGCACTTGGGGCAGATGAGTTTTCTCTCCTCCTGCATTATATAGACCATGGCTTGGTTGAGGGTCATGCCCTCGGGCACCTGAATAACTACCAGTGGAATCTTCTCTCTACATGATTCGCACCTCGCGACTTCCATCATGGTGTATTTGCCGGTCTTCGGGTTCTTGAACTTGTTGTCGTCATTGCATCCCAGCGCGATCCACTGGCCGCGTGGCATGCTCATTATCTCGAGGGTCTCTTCGCAGATTCTCTCGTCAACCCTTCCCTCGAATATTTCTCTGGCTTCCGCCTGCCCGACGTTGACCCGGTAGGCTCTTATCGCCCATACCGCGATGACCAGGACAATCCCCACAAGCAGAATTCCAATCAGGACCTTCTTTCTTCTGCCTTCCATCGTGAGAACACCTCCTTATAGCAGAGTTCCGCTGGGTTCGTTTATTCCGGCTTGTCTGGTACCGCTACCGCCTCTAATAGACCGAGTAGACCGGCTTCTTGCACCTGGGGCAGATAAGCTCTCGCTCCTTGTTCTCTATGTACCTGATCGTAGCCTCATCGTCCAGGCCCTCGGGCGCCTCGATAACCACCAGTGGGATTTTCTCCCCGCACGATTCGCACTTCATCGGTGTCATCATGGTGTAGTTGCCGGTCTTCGGGTTCTTGTACTTGTTCTCCTCGCTGCACCCGAGCTCGATCCACTCGCCGCGGGGCTTGGTAATGACCTCCAGGGTCTCTTCGCAAACGAGCTCCATCGGCTTGCGATTAAAGATGTCCCGTGCATCTTCACTGCCCTTTTCGGACGAGCCGGATCTCATTACCCACACGGCGATGGCCACGACAAGCGCCAAGATCACGATCACGACTAAAGCCTTTTTTCCACCTTCCATCGTGCAAGCACCTCCCTGAAACAAGCCTCTCGTACGACCGAGGAAGACCCCCAACTGTCGCGCCGCGATCCTCCACTCTCCACCACTACATTAGAACAACACGCCTGTTGTTTTTCAACCCTTGCCTGCCGTTTTCGCTTTTTTTTGGCGGTTGCGAGGGCGCGTTTCCTCACACAGCACCTAGTCCTGAAGGGCCGCTAGAAGCGCCTCGATGGGGCTGGTCGCGCCACAGGTGCAGGAATCGGCGGCGCCATAGTAGACGGTGACTTCACGCTCTTCTCGAACATCCGCGCCGCATGGGAAAATGGCGTTCCCGAAAAAGCCTTCGACCTCCCAGGGCGCCTCGGGCTGCATGATAGGCCTGCGCGACCGCGCGAGGATTCTTGAGGGATCCTCGCCGTCAATCAGGGACGCGCCCATGCAGTACCGGTGGCGCTCATCCGCGCCGTGGTATATCTCAAGCCAGCCTCGCGGCGTCCTGAAAGGCACCGTGCCGGAACCCACGCGCGAGCTGTCCCAGTGTCCCGGACGGGGCGAGAGCACCGGCGCGTGGCCACCCCAATGGACGAGGTCGGGGCTGCGGGCAATCCAGATGGCCGGCGGTCCGATATGCCTTCCCACCGGCCGGGTCCAGGCGACGTATTCGCCGTCGAACTTCTCCGGGAAGATGACCACATCCAGGTTTTCGGGACAGAAGATTACGCCGAGTCGGCCGAAGCTATCGAAATCGCGGGTGTGGGCGAGCGCCGTGGTGATGCCGTGCGCGCTGACGGACTTGTGCGAAATCCAGTAATCCCGCCCTATCCTCGTGATGCGAGGGTCTTCCAGGCCGAACGCCTCGGTCGGGGTCTCCGGGAAGAGGGTCGGCCGTTCGGCGACGGAGAACTTGACGCCATCCTTCGAGCGAGCGAGGCGGAGGTGCGAGATGGTCGTGAGGTAGAAGTTGCCGCGATAGTGAAAGACC
>CAZUUK010000303.1:0-2539 GCA_964622675.1 uncultured Planctomycetota bacterium
GCGTCGAAGCAGGCGACGTACGCATCATTGGGGGCATCCGCCCTCAGAACTTCGACGTCGGATACAGGCCCGACGGCGTCCGCTTCGCCTTCGATAGCAAGACGCTGAATGACACCAAGAGCATTCCCAAGAACTACCAGAACATGATCAACGACCTAGGGTTTGAAGCTACCACTGTGCACACAAGATTCCCACATGCAGTTGTTGCCTTCATCGTGAGCTTCCCTGAGCGTTGTATCGGATCGCCGCAGAAAGAGGCGATTACGGAGACGTTAGAACGGCTTTCTCAACGTTCTTCTCCCCAGGACGCTCAGCACAAGGCGGAAGCAGTGTCTTTTCTCCTCTGGGATCCCGAAACAGGCAGGGTCTCCGATGGGTGGCCCTTACCTGATTCTCAACTCAGGATTGAATGCTTCTCAGAACAGGTCGAGGCCGCCTACGTAGCGCGCTACAAGGGGTTGCCGCCGCATTCAGGCAGCAAGTAGAGTCTACTTGCCTCTTGATCTCCGGCTTCTACGGCCGCGCATCTTCAGCCAGATCCGTTTCAATGCGTCGCATTCCTTCTTTGTCATTCCCACTGAACCTTGCAGTATCAGGCGACTGTTCTCGCGCAGGACTTCTTCGAGCGCGCCCTCACGGACAAGGTTGTCAATCTCGCGGACAGGAAGCCCATCCCCTACTTCCTTCGGCATCAACAGCTTTTCCGCCTCTGTCGGTTCCAGCTCCAGGACCCCACCCCCATAACTCCTACCCTCGATCTCCGCCGAAGCAGCAGTTAGATAAGTGTAAGCAGTGCTGGCAAACGTGGCCTTGTCCCCCCTACACGAAACACGGTGTATAGTATCGGTGCACATGGCCCCCGCTTTGTTCAAGACAACACGAGGGAAATCATAGATCTGCCTGAACAAGAAGCAGTCCGGTGCCCATACCGCCGGCACCGAATACCAAGGGCGCCTAATGGAGCACTTGTATCCCTTGTGGAAGCTCCGCTCCTCTCCCGACTTGATGTAAGCTCGAACAGGGTCTGGCAGGTTTGCTTCGTGGATACCATTCACATAAAGAAGAAGGACTCTATGGTCTTTCCCCGCAAGTTTTCCCCATTCCTGCTTGGTAATCTGCGCGCCGGAAAGCTGAGACGACCTTCCCACCAGCGGAATCGTGTACGCCGAAAGAGAATGTCTCCTAGCTTCGGCATCAGACAGAACGAAGAACGCGTTTCTGCCCGTTACCACCCCAACATCTACTGATGCATGCGCCGCCAAGGAGACGATCTGCTCGGATTGGCGCAGACGGCGCATCAAGGAGATTTCCCGCGCCGTAAGGAAGTACTTGAGCCACTTTTCTGAATCATGTTGAATGAGCTTCTGGCGCCCGCGTTGACATGAGGCTTCTTCTATCTTCTGAACAAGGCCCGTAGTATCTTCGACTTCAACAAGGTCAATCCTACACTTGTTTGTCGAAGAAGGCAGACGGACACGACCCTCAGCAAGTACCAGGAGCACTTCTTGTTCAGCTCGTGGGAAAAGCATCTTGTTGCAGGCTACGAGCAGGACCGTTCGAAAACTGTCGACCAAGTACGACCTCAGCTGACCCGCGTAGGTAACCTGCAGTAATTCTGCGGGCAACACCATCGCAAGCCGTCCTCCCTCGCGCAGGCAGCTAATCGAAGCAGCTACAAAGGGCACCCAGATATTGGTGAGCTTGTTGCTTCGTAGCCCCAAGGAACGCATCATGTTCATAGCGCGACTGCGCGATGGCTCTGGAAAACTCTGGTATCGGATAAATGGTGGGTTGCCCAGCACGCAGTCAAACTTGCCGGCCAATTGCCCACGTGCTTCAAAGAAATCGGCGCATCTCACATCGGCTGCAGCTCGCGTGTTGAGGACCGCCTGGAGGGCCCTTTCCGCCTTTTCTGCCTCACTGCCGGCGATTTCGACAGCAGTCAACTTGCGCACTATTTCTCTCGGCGCACGCCCCAACGAACGGAATCTTCTTGCGGCGCTCTCCAAGAACACCCCATCCCCGCAACTTGGCTCCAACACCTTATCGTGGCCGGAGCGAATGGCCCATGTGGCCAGCGCATCGGCAATGGCAACCGGCGTGTAGTATCCCCCTCGAAGTTTGTCAAACGAAGGTGAGCTATTCTTCATCCGTGCCTACCCTTCGGAGCAGTTCCAGCAACTCGTCGCGATCGTACAGGCGGTAGCCGTTCACCGGATGCCTCTTAGCCTTCAACTTGCCTGAACGTTCCCAATTCCTGAGCGTTGAAGAAGAAACGCCAAGGAAATATGCCGCTTGTCCCACTGTCAGAAAAGTGCGCAACTTCTGGGGCAACGATGCTCTGTTTCTGGACATACCTTACCAAACAGTATCAAACCCAGCAAGCGTATTCTTCCCTTCTTGCATCTTTTTTTCCAAGTGTACGTCCAGGGCCTGCTCCACCTCGTATCGACGGCGTGACAACTCCGATCGTCGAGCTCTAAGGTGAGGAGTGCTGACTCCATTGCGCGGCCCTGGGATCAACGGTAGCGAAGACCAC
>CAZUUK010000304.1:0-2510 GCA_964622675.1 uncultured Planctomycetota bacterium
GGTATTATCCACGAGGACTTCCGGCCAGCAAATGGAGTGGCGCTGATCCATTAGAAATGCCACTGGGGACTGGCAACCTTTTCAGGCTTCTCACGCTCCGGGCAAGGTAAGGGGTGGTGGTGACACTTCTCCCAACCTGCCTGCTGCAGGCAGGTATGCTTTTGTGCGATAAAACAAAAAAGAGCCATCACCTTGACCTGTCTGACGACTAGGCAGGGAAGCCGAATTTCCTTTCTCTCGCCAAGACGCCAAGTACGCCAAGGTTGGTTTTGCCTCTATCCAGGCCGTTGATTGTTTGAGTCATTCAATTGGTTATCCTTTGTTCTTGTTCTCCGAGATTTGAAAGGTACCAAGCTCATCTATTCTTTGCGCCTGCCTGTCAGAATATGACGGCAGACAGGTCCTCTGCGCCTCTGCGAGAGGCTAATCTCTTCAGCCTTTCTCTCTAGTGTTGGCAATGCATCCACTCTAGCTACCTTAACTTAACCGTGAGGAGCCACTTTTCAGAGCGGCACCAAGCCCAGACTGATCTTCAACGCCTCGTCTAGCTTCATTATAGTCTCGGTGCTCAGCCTGCCCCAGTGTTCGATCAGGCGTCGTTTGTCGAGGGTGCGTATCTGATTGAGCAAAATTACCGAGTCTTTTTTCAACCCGCCTTCAGGGACACCTACGTGGACCTCGGTGGGATACTCTTTGGGACCTACCGCGGTTGTTAGAGCCGCTACGATGACGACCGGGCTGTACTCATTTGCAACGTCATTCTGAATGATGACAACCGGCCGGGTCTTCCCCTGCTCTGAGCCAGTGACGGGGTCCAAGCTGGCTAGCCAGACGTCACCACGCTCATATTCGAGCAGCGCTTCCACCTTCTCCCTCTTCGAGGATCAGCTCCGATGCCTCCTGGTCAGCGGCAAAGAATTCTTTAACCAGCTGGCGGTCCCGGGTTGCCCTTGCCTGGTACTGCTCTTTGAGGCGTTCCCGCAACAGGGCACGCTCTTCTTCGGCAAGCCGGGCTACGGTTGCCTCCGCAATGTACTGGCTGATCTTGCGTGGGGGAACGCGTGTACGTATCTTGACCCATAGATCTTCCGGCAAGGTCAGGTTTACCCTGCGTTTTTTCATGATCCTCCTCACTCTTAAGACAGAGCGCGAAAGTGTCATCGCTGGAATACGTATAAAGATACATCATAAAAGGCGCATTATCAAGGGTGGACTGCTAGAGAGAGCTTAGGGCAGAGCCTTATGAAGGGACTATTAGGCCACGCAATGCCGCTCTAGCTATCCGTATCGTACGGTACACGCTCCTCGTGATAGAAGAGAATCAGCGCTCCTGCGGCGAGAGGCAGGCAGGCCACGCCGGTCATCACGGAAACAAGGCCGTAGCGATCAGCAAGCCACCCGATCGGCGTGAGGGCCAATCCGCCGATTCCCCAGGCAAACCCCATGACAAGCCCCGAGACCAGACCGGTCTTACCAGGAAGAAGCTCCTGCGCTGCGACTACCCCCACCGGGATAGAGGAGAAGGTGAACAGGCCGGCGGCGGCCAAAAAAACAAGGGAGAGGCTCGTTGGTCCATAGAGGAAAAGGAGGTAGAAAGGCGCTGCCAGGGTAGCGCTCATAAAGAGGACCCACTTGGCGCCGAGTCGGCTGGCAAGGCTCCCCCCCAGAAAACCACCAACCGCTCCCGCGAGCAAAAAAACGCTGATCCCGGCCCCACCAGCGAAGGTTGAAGCACCGCGTGCGGTGATCATAACGGCGAGGAAGTTGGAAAAGGCAGTCTCTGCTAGAGACTTTGTAACGATCACAAACCACAACAACACAAGCATTGGTGGTAGGACCAACTGGCGGGTACTTCTGTGACCCTCCGTTTGCATCGCGTACGAAAAACGCCGGCGAACGAGAGTAACGGAAATCCAAGCGAGCGCCACGAATGCAGGTAAGATCAGCCATGGGGTACGTGCCATCCCAAAGGCACTGACATACGCAACGATGACAAGCGGTGCGATCGCTCCGCCCACCGTCCCGCCCGAGGAGAAGAAGGCCATCACCAGTTCGCGCTTCTTTCTCCCACTGGCGGCAACAAGGCTAGCTGCTGCTGGATGAAAGAGGGCGGTGCCAATTCCAGCAACAATTAATACCCAGAGAAGTTGGTAGAAACTCCCCACGCTTCCGATGAACCCCATGGCGCAAATCGTCAGGATGGGTCCCACGACCACCCAGAGCTGTGGTTTGGTCCGGTCGATCAGGTGTCCCAGTGCAGGTTGCGTAAGGGAGTTCATCACGATGCGGATCGTCCCCAGTAGACCGGCCATGGTAAGGGAGAGATCCAAACGGTCAATAAGAAGAGGAAGCAGGGGAGCGAAGAAACATCCATAACCGTCGTTTACGAGATGGCCTAAGAAGAGGGGAGTTGTCCTCTTCCAAGGCTTGCCATGAATATCCTTGGACAAGGGGTGCGATCATACCGCAGCCAGCCCCACTCAGCAACCCAGTTTGCATCAGTGGATGTC
>CAZUUK010000305.1:0-2504 GCA_964622675.1 uncultured Planctomycetota bacterium
GCGTAGTTCTTGTCCGAAATCGAGAGCCGCTTCCGTAATGTAGCGTTGGTCATTTTCTCATTCGACACATATTTTAGACACGCATGCAGGTAACAGGCTCTTACCTTGTCCCGGCGCGCCATCTGGGTTAGCTTCCTGTGCGCGTACAGAATCACCTTGGTGTGATTCTCGGTTGCGATGAACTCGGGAGCGGGTAGTTGGAAGAGTTCCACCTGGAACACCACTTTGTCGATTCCGCTGCCCCGTTCTTCGCAGATTCCCATTCGTCTCATGAAACCAGCCAAGGCTTCGTTACGCGACTGTGGCGGCTCGTCAATGAACCTCCTTGTGTCGATCAAGGGGCGACCGGAGTTGGTAATCTCGATCCGGTCCTGAAATACCTCGACCAGAGGACTGTCTCCCGTAGCGCTGAAATCCTGGTGGATAATCGCGTTCGCCACGACCTCTCGAACAGCAATCTCCGGATACATTCGTACCTCCCGCCGCAACGCCTGACCGATCTGTTCATTCTGCGGAAGTTGGTCATTGATATAGTGGATTAGTCCCTCAAAGCCAATCGCGTAGCCCTTTTTTCCGACTTGCTCCTTTAGTGGACTTTAGCCACTACTCATGCAACTTCGACTGACAAAAAGAATGCCGACGACCCGATGTAGTTGTTGTCATGACAATGCATCGGGAGGTCGGCATGGACGCTACTTCTCTCGTATCGGCATGGGACGCTCTGGTTCTCCAGCTCGCTTTCGTGTTTACCGAAGGCACAGCGGCTACCTGGCGGCAGATCGCCTTGGGGTGGCTGCTTCATCGCGGGCCCGCGACCGTCACCGGCATCATTCGGACGCTCGGTCGGTCGGCCGAGAAGCACTGGACCGTCTATCACAAGTTCTTCTACCGCGCCGCGTGGTCGCTGGAGACCTTGTCCTTGTATCTGATGACATATGTGATTGGCCCGTTGATCATCGAATCCGGCGTCACAGACTCCTGCGGCCGCAAGCCCGCAAGCGGCAAGCCGGTGGCGGACCTGGCCATCGACGACACCACGGCGGCTCGCTACGGCAAGCACGTGGCCCACGCCGGGTGGTTCAAGGACGCCTCGGCCACCGGGCCGGCGACGAAGGGAACGGTCATCCACTGGGCCCACAACTGGATTACCGGCGTCATCACCTTGCGCCTGCCGAAGTGGGGGCCGATGCGATGGGTTCTTCCGGCGGTCTTCGCGTTGTATCGCAAGTCGTCCGACTGCACGAAGGACCACCCGTTCCGCAATCGTCAGACGCTGGCGGCCGAACTGGTCCAACAGGCCGTCAAGGCCCTGCCGGACGTGCAATTGCGTGTTTCGGCCGACGGGCAGTACGCCACGCGGGACATGGTCCGTCGTCTTCCGGAGGGCGTAAACCTCGTCAGCCGCATCCGACGCGACGCGGCGCTCTATGCTTTGCTTCCCAAACGGCGCCGCCGTCAGCGGGGTCGGCCACGCAAGAAAGGCCGACGCCTGCCCACGCCGGCGCAGACAGCCCGACGCAGAACCAAAGGCTGGCGCATGATCACGGTTCACAAGCAA
Organism: uncultured Planctomycetota bacterium; assembly: GCA_964622675.1. Classification (GTDB taxonomy): domain Bacteria; phylum Planctomycetota; class DG-23; order CAZBND01; family CAZBND01; genus CAZUUK01. Next base: position 1,559 of record CAZUUK010000305.1, read on the forward strand.
GGTTGCCAAGTCCGGCGCGAGGTTTTGGGACTGACTTGTCTTTGGTACCACGTGTGCAAGGACGTGCCGATTCGGCTGGTGATCGTCCGAGACCCAGCCGGGCGGCAGAAGGACGACTTCTTCTTCTGCACCGACGCGCATGTGCCGGAAGAACAGATTGTGCAACGTTATTGCGATCGCTGGGGCGTGGAGGAATCGTATCGGGAGGGCAAGCAGTTCCTTGGGTTCGAGACGGTTCAAGGCTGGTGCAGCAAGACGGTGCTGCGACAGGCGCCGTTGGCGCTGGTGCTGACGACCCTGGTCAAGGCATGGTACGCGCGGTGCGCCGCCGCCGAACCCTCGCTGCTTCCCAAACCCATGCCGTGGTATCCCGACAAAGCGCACCCGTCCTTCGCGGATATGCTGTCGGCCTTGCGTGGCGTCCTGTGGCGTCATCGATTATTAGCCAACTCGCCCCTTTCGCCGCGAGTTCGAAAAATCCTCAAAGGCTTTGCCTACGCACTTTCAGAAGCTGCATGAATGGCTAAACCGCACGGAAAAAACAGACAATGACAAAGGAAAAGATATCATTCGAGAAGGCGTTGGAGCGGCTGGAGAAGATCGTCGCCACGATCGAGGAAGGCAAGGTGCCGCTGGAAGAGTCCATCGACAAGTACGCCGAGGGCATCGAGCTCATCGCGCAGTGCCGCGGCATTCTGGACAAGGCGGAAAAGAAGATCCAACTGCTGACCAAAGACAAGGGCCCGGCGCTCCAGCCGGCAGGCGAACTGGATGAAGAAGCGCCCGATGCCGGACAGTCATAACGCCGATCGCCGGGAATCTTAGAAGCATCGGCGGACCCGTTCGTCGGCATCGGGTTTGGTCTTGTCTTTACCCGCGTCCTGACCGACAATAGCATATGGTGTTTCACGGCAAGCGGGGGCAGCCGTGCCGGTCGAAGGAGCGT
>CAZUUK010000306.1:0-2502 GCA_964622675.1 uncultured Planctomycetota bacterium
AACGTTGAAGCGGCTGCCGGCATTCCTTCCCTGATGATGGGGTACAACGCCGAGGACATCGCTGTGGGGATTGACGAGGAGTGTGTGGTGCAGCCGGCGGGGGTGTTCTGCTGCATAGCTCCTTTTAACTTCCCCTCCATGGTCCCTTTCTGGTTCCTGCCGTATGCTGTGTCCTGTGGGAACACCTACATCGTCAAGCCCTCAGAGCTGTGCCCGCTCAGCCAGAATCGCCTGTTCGAGCTGTTGGATGAGGTGGATTTCCCGGCTGGCGTGGTTAACCTGGTTAATGGCGACAGAAGAACCGTGGACACGCTGCTGACTCACCCGGACATGGTGGGGGTTTCCTTCGTCGGCTCCACGCCAGTCGGAAAGCACATCTATGCCACGGCCTCAGCCCACGGAAAGCGGGTCCAATGCCAGGCCGGGGCCAAGAACTGCTTGGTGGTGATGCCCGACGCGGTATTGGACCGCACCGTGCCCAACATTCTCACCTCCGCTTTCGGAACGGCCGGACAACGCTGTCTTTCCGGAGCCCTGGTATTGGCGGTGGGTGAGGTTTACGAGCCGCTTAAGACGCAGTTGATCGAAGCGGCCTCCCGTATCACAGTCGGTGACGGTCTGGATGAGACGGTGCAGATGGGCCCGGTGGTCTCCGCCCAGGCGCTGGACCGCATTGTCGGTTACATCGAAAAAGGCCTGGCCGAGGGTGCGGAGTTAATGCTGGATGGCCGGGGGATTCAGGTCGAGGACTACCCGAAGGGCTATTTCATTGGCCCTACCATCTTCGACAAGGTGAGTCCCGAGATGGTCATCGCTCGTGAAGAAATCTTCGGCCCGGTGTTGGGGATCATCCCGGTGGCTGACTTGGATGACGCAATATCCATCATTCACGACCTGCCATACGGGAACGCCGCTTCAATATTTACCTCGAGCGGTAAGAGCGCCCGAGAGTTCAAGTATCAGGTGGACTGTGGCAACATCGGCGTCAACATTGGTATTGCCGCTCCCATCGCCACCTTTCCCTTCGCTGGCATGAAGGATTCCTTCTTTGGAGATCTTCATGGTCAGGGCCGGGACGCTATTTCGTTTTTCACTGAGCGGAAGGTTATCATCAGTCGGTGGTTCTAATTCCATTGACGGCAACAGGAGACATCTATGCAACTGGGTACTTTCGGTGCTATCTTGCGCTTCGCGATGGAACTTGAGAGCCAAGCGGCGGTGTTCTACGAAGCCGCTGCCCAGGGCGATCTGGCAGACTCGTTCCAGGAAATGGCCCGCATCTCTCGTAAGCGCCTGAATCGGCTTGAGCGGGCCCGGCGAGAGGGAGTAGCGGAGATGATCCTCGAGTCCGTTGAGGGCTTGGACAGCAGCCGCTACCAAGTGGAGCTGACAGCCGACGCGGACACAGGCGAGCGATTGCAGCAAGCCGTAGCTCTGGAGGAGACAACCAGTCTGTTTTATCGAGACGCGGCAGCCAAGATGCCTATCGAGGAAATCGTGCGCCTATTCCGCCGGCTAGCCGACGAAAACATGCAGCGGCAAGGAGAATTAGCGGGGATCCAGGCTTCATAGTCGTAGTTCTCAGCGGAGCGCAGCGGGGCGCAGAGCTGGAAATGAGGGCAAGGGCAGGCGAGGGCCACGCCCACTCCCGCCAAAGGAGGTTCGTATTATGCTCGCAGTCAGGGAGTTTAGTGTCCCTCCGTTGATCCTCACCGGATCGGGAGCCTCAGAGCAGGTGGGGGAGCAGTGCAGCAAGAGAGGATTACAGAAAGCCTTGATCGTCACCGACGAGACGATACGCAGCTTGGGTGTTGTCACACAGATCGAGCAAGCGCTGTCGCAGAGTGGAATTGCATATTCGATCTACGACGGCGTAGCCACGGAGCCGGTGGTAGAGTTCGTCGAAGCAGGGCTTGAGATGTATCGAGATGATGGGTGTGACTTTCTGCTGGCTGTGGGAGGCGGAAGCCCGATTGATACGGCCAAGGCTATCGCGGTTCTGACCACCAATGAGGGGTCAATCAGTGATTACAGGGGCATTGGAAAGATCGCGGAGAAGGGCGCGCCACTGGTGGCGCTTCGAGACCAGATTGACGAACTGACGGAGCTCGTTGAGACGATGCTTGCCGATATCCTATTGTTAGACTGCAGCTTCGACGGCGAGAGCCTAAGGGGTACATACAAGAAACCCTTTTGCTGGCTCGCATAAGGGCCGCTGCGTCCCATCTGGCGGGGCCGGCGGATCAGCGGCTGAGCGCCCAGCCGAGGTTGGCGCACGGCTCCTCTAGGGCCCAACTGCCCATCGGCGCGCTTCTGTCAGCCTACGCGCCCCCAACTTGCGCTCTGGGCGACTTCCCCCCCTTGACAACCCCCTCCCACACCGCTCATAGTGATCGCAAGCCCTCGATTCACCACCCGGCGCGTGTTTCATGAATAGCTGAGGCTACATCCGGAAGCTGCGGTCACAGGATCGTAACTTGACAACATCTTGGGCGCGGGGCA
>CAZUUK010000307.1:0-2500 GCA_964622675.1 uncultured Planctomycetota bacterium
AGCGGTCTAAATCGGGGAGCGGCCTACCCCGCCCTAGTTGCGTGCCGCATATCAACGCGGATTAATAAGGCGACTGCCCCCCTATTCGATTGTGCCGGACTTCTGCCGGCCAGGTGGCACATGCTAGCCTTGAACTAGCCTTGAAGCGTGGTAGCTTACCAACTCACCATCCGAGTATGTGCCGTTATTCTCCAAAAGCGCCATTATCTATCGTACACAATTATCACACCTTGTGGGGCAAATTCGGGGTAGCCGATTGGGGAGAGAGGAAGAACCAACCAGCTACCCCTTGCCGCTCTGCCGTGTGGGCCGCACTCAGGCGGGTGCATCACGAGCAGGGCAGGTTACGCACCTAGAAAATTTTCTCCGGCGTCAGCAACGCGATGACTTCCGGGCTGTTGATGTCGAAGTGTTTTGACACGAGCGGATTACTAGCGATGATTTCCGCTAGCTTCGTCGGGTCGTTCCCAGCCTGGGCCGCCAGTGCTGGAAGGAATTTCAGAGCAACGTCCCGCTCAGCGTTGCCATTCGAGGCCGGGGCAGATGTAGCAACAGTGTCACTATCCCCGTTCCCGCCGCCGTAGAGCGCGGACGCGGCTGCTTCGGCTTCCTCTTCGGTGTTGTAGACGGCCAGGAATTTGAATGTAGTCGCGTCTTTGGTTTCACCCGTTGGCTGTCCGCTGGCATCTTTGGCCTCGTAGGTGCGCCCGGTGGGAACCATCTCATAACGCACCCATTTCTCATGCAATTCCGTGTAGGAACTGAGGCCCAGTGCCTTGTAGCTTGGCATGGTTATACTGGCCCAATCTTTGCTTTCGGCCAACAGTTTACGTTCAGTATCGAAGGTGGCATTGGAAGAGGGAAGTGGGGTAACGATAATGTGAACTGCTGTCCGGCGTTGTTCTTCTTTGTGCTCATTGGGATCGAAAGGAACTAGGCCAACACGTTTGATAGGTACGCATCCCCACACGTCGAATGTAACTTGCCCGAAATATGTACTCGGTGGTACTACGGCATTGTCTGCCGCTGCTTGAGGATTGTAATTGTCGTTTGCCATCGTTTTACTCCTTTTTATAAATTGGGTATTGATAAAATCAGTCGTTTGTGTTATATTAGTTCTAGAGTACTATCTTGGGCCGTCACCTCCTCATCGTAAATCTCATTTTCGCCGTAAATCTCAAGCCACTGACCAAAAGTCATGAAGTCAATGTCTAAAATTTCTGCCGCCTCGTCAGGCTCGCACCCGATACTGAGTAGCATTGCAAATTCATCCGGCTCAGGGTGCGGTCCGTACTCGCGATAGGAAATCTCAAAAGTGGGATCATGTGGCATCGGGCACCTCGCAACCTAGTGCAGCGTATTTCTCGTTGGCCTTGGCATAAGTGATCTTGCCTCCCAGGTGCTCTTCGGTGATTTCGTCGTACTGTCGCTGCCACTCTTGGTAGCACTCTTCTTTAATGGTGCAACCAGAGCAATCGAAGTCAGAAGGAACTGCCCACCCGAAGTGGGGACAGGTTTGCTCAGCCATTGTTTTCTTCTTTCCAGACTCGTGCCGCTGCACCGACCTTGACACGCCCGCCATTCTCGATGTCATCAAGATCGGCCTTGCTCAAGCGCGCCTTGATGCGCTCCCATTCCTGGGGGGTGAGGGTAGAGCTTTTTGTCAAGTGCGAATAGGGATTATAAATCTTGTACATGATAGCTCTCCTAGCTTGGGACTGTCTCGGTTTCTGCTAGTCGGTTCACCAATTCTCTAATCTGCGGGTCGCCGATGTCGCGGTTACGCCAGCAATTGATAATGAAACGATTCGCGCTTGATCGGGTAGTTCCCAGTATACGTGCTAGCGTATCCAATTCTGCCAAATCGTCAGGATACAATGTCATGTTGCAAGCTACAGTTTTCTTGTTCTCTTCCGCCATTCTGATACCCCCAGATTTCAGAGTAATTCTTTCAAGTGTCACCTATAGCACAGTATAGCATAGTATGCTATGTTTGTCAAGGGGAAGTATCAGATTGAAACCTTAAAGTTTCAGGGGTTGGGGGTACAATATGCTTATGTGTAATAAATTACGAAGCTGGTTGAATAATGAGTTAAATGACCGAGGGTGGTCACATCGGGAATTAGCGCGTAGGTCCAAAATCTCGCAGGCTCAGATCAGTGGTTTCCTATCCGGCGAGCGGGGGATAGGACTAGACACAATCAACGCCATCTCTCGCGTGCTGCAAATTCCACCTGAGAAACTTCTCGAAATGGCTGATTTACTGCCGTCCACTGTTCCGAAGGACTACACGTTTGATGAAATTCTGCAAGTTATGAAACGGCTTAGTCCTGAGCGTCGTCAGGAACTATTGGAGTTCGCTTATTTGCAATCTCGTTTGCAAGAAAGAGAAACAAACAAAGAGAGCACTTGAGAATTTTTGTTGCAACTGTACTTGTCAATGCAGTCTTGGACGCGAGCCAGAAGAGCATGTGATGAGCCACAGCATAACAACTCCTTA
>CAZUUK010000308.1:0-2490 GCA_964622675.1 uncultured Planctomycetota bacterium
CTGAGCACCCCATTCTCATAAGGACGGGCTCACTGCTGGAATCCCTCGTAGATGAAGGCTCCCCTGGACACGTCATGGAGAAAATGCAGGTGGGGCAAGGCAACTGGAAGGGGCTTCTAGGCACAACGGATCCCCGCTTTGAAGAGTTGCAGCAGGGGCGCTCAGACATGGCCGCGCGTCCCATGTGGCCTGTGGGGGATGCGGAGGTGCGTTTCGTGGGCTTGCTTAACGAACGGGTTATGAAGGTAATAGGGGAGAAGTTCTAATGCCTGACTATACCACCAAAGTTATCTTCGATATGCAGGTGCGGGCTAGTCAAGCCACTGCTGAGATAAATCGCCTTCGGACAGCGATGAACAGATTGGCGACGGCGGGCGTAACGGGGGCAGGAGGCCGAGTAGGTGCGACGGGGGGCCTCTACCAGCAAATTACAGGCGATGCAACGGCAACCCAGATAGCTCTTGCCAAGACCGAAGTGGATATGCGGAAAGGACTTTCTGGGATAGCCCAGGTTGTCCAAGCCGCTGAGATTCAATACTTCGGCCTTCGCAGGCTGAGCTACGGTTTACAATCCACAGGTCGGGACTTTACCAACGCTGGCATGAGCATGATCCGCACCATGCAGGGCATGGCCACGCAGTACCTTGAATTTGCAGATGCGGCGGCGCGGGCCAGCATCGCAATGGAACTTCCCGCCGACATGATGGACAACCTGAAAGACTCCGCCCAGGCCGCGTCAGAGCAAATCGGCCTCTTCGACGCTGAGGAAGTTCTTGAGCAACTGCGCCGGTGGGTGGCTGGCACGGGCCAAGTTGTCGAGAGCCAAGACGACCTAGATAGTGCGCTTTCTACAGTCAATGATGTTATGCTGCTTGCTGCCATGAACAGCATGGATCTTGGCAAAGCCGTAGATTACGTCGGCGTAGCCATGTCCACATTCGGCCTCACCATACAAGACATACCCAAGATTGTGGCCGATATGAACTACGTCGCGGCAAAGGGGCGGGCAGAGGTGACTGGCTTGGGCGAGGCGCTTGCCTACATTGGCCCCACGGTAAACGCCCTGAAGATCCCCCTTTCTGACATCCTCATTCTACTTGGCGACTTGGCAGATGTTGGCATCGTAGGAAGTAGGGCTGGCACTGCGGTGCGCCAGATTCTCAAAAGCATCAGTGATGTCACTCCACAAGCAAGCAAGGAACTTGCAAAGCTATTCCGCACCACCGAAGAGGGGTGGCGGAAGCTAATCTGGCCGAGGGGCGAATTTGTCGGCCTGGCCCAGTTCTGGGACTTGCTGGCAGCAGCGACCGAAAACTATACCGACGAACAAAGGGCTGCTGCGCTTGGCACTATCTTTACAGCCCGCGCCTTGGCTGCGGCAGACGCAGAAATTAGCAAGGCGGCTCGGTATCGACAGGAAAACGTCAACGCCTTTCGTGCCCAAACAAAGGAGATGGCTGGCGAGGTTGACGAAGAGGTAAGGCAGTACAACAGAATAACAGAAGAGATCACGGGCATGCCACAGAAAATTCAAAATGCCATTGATCTCTGGACGGGAAGTGTTAGTGCATGGCTTGAGGATGATAGCGTCAAGGCCAAGCAGCTCGCCCAGCGCTGGTCAAACGCCATTACTGACATCGGCGCGGTAGTGCTCCAGGAGGGCATTGGGCCGCTGGAAGACTTGGTTGAGATGTTCCGCGAACTCGCTGATGCCATTGAAGAAAACCCCGCGTTGGTAGCGGGTGGAATCCAAATCGCCGTGTCGGCAGTGGGAATTGGATTTGTAACTACCCAATTAGGTAAGCTCCTTCAGGCAATAACGAATGTGCTCATTGCCGCCAAGTTGCTAGAAAGCCTGACGATGCCAGCGTGGTTGGCGGCTGCCCCCGCATGGTTGGTTGCGCTTGTGCCCGTCTTGCAGGGCGCGCAGCAGGCACGTAAAGATATAGAGGCAATGGCGAAGGGCGAAGCGCTACAGCCTCTTCCGGGCGAAGCCTATGGCCTGCCAGGGATGAAACAAGAATACATAGACACGACATTCCCAGGGATGGTGGCGGGAGCAAGTGCAGTTGGGCGCGAGCTAGACACGGATGTTCAGGCTATGGCAGCGCTTACCGAGGAAGCTGTCAGGGCTGAACAGCAATTTATGCGCCTGGGCGAAGCCGCCGGTAGTGTTGCAGACTTCTCCGCAGAAGCAGCTATGGCAGAACATCGCCGTATGCTTGAATTCGAGCGTGCTTTGGTCACAACGGCCCCGACAATTTCCGGCGAACTCCCTGGCGTGACCCCTGCATTTGAAGAGGCCGCCATCCCTGTACCCACGTTTGAAGAAATCGAAAAGAAGTACGGCGCGATCCTAGACGCCTACGACAAGTACATGGAGCAAATCGAGGCTAAGCAAGAGGCGTTTAACGAACGCACCATCACTATGGAGGAAGACCACCAAGAAGCCCTGTTGGATTTGTCCGAACAGCGTGTTGAGGGGCGCGT
>CAZUUK010000309.1:0-2489 GCA_964622675.1 uncultured Planctomycetota bacterium
CGCGGACGGTGAGTGGCGGCTCAGGTGGGCCACCGCCCTGCGGCCGAAAAGAATCGCGCCCGAACAGGCGGTCCGCTATCTGCCGCGAGCACAGAGGTAGCCCGGCGCGCCCCCTCCAGCGGGCATTGAAATCTTGCAACGCCGCCTGGCGATTGTGGAACTCAAGTAGGGACGGTCCCGAACGAAAAGAGGGAAGGAAATGGAGACGGAGTACGGCGATGAAATTGTCGAATCGTTCTTCACCAAGGTCGTCGGCGTCACGTTCGACAACCCGGACGGAGAGAACCGCCAGAAGGTTATCAGCCGCTGCAAAGAGGGGGAGATTCTAAGGCTTCTGCGCGACTCTACGATTTCCGGCCATCCGAACGCGGTAAAGGTCTGCCGTTTGAATGGGGAACAGTTGGGATATATCCGGTCGGAATTATCGCTGAATCTTGCGCCGCGCATGGACAGAGGGATGGAAGTCTTTGCGGAAATCAAGGACATAACAGGCGGCGAAGAAGGGCGGGAGACTCTGGGGGTCAATATTGAAGTTTTCTCGCGAGGGACGCTGATTCGAACGGAAGAAGACGAAGAACGGGTGAATAGAAGACTGGAGCGCCGAAGAGCACAACGGGCGGAACGGCAAAGGCAGAACCGCGAAATCTCCGAGAGTGTGCAGAGCCTGGGGAGTTGCGCCGGATGGTTGCTGGTGATTGGTCTAATCGTCGCATTGCTGTTAGGGCTGTTCTTCATTGGCTGCTGAGGATATAAGACGGAACGAGGAATCCAAACCGGGAGTGGAGGGAAAGGGGTGGAGCGATGAAAGCGATTCAAGGCGGACTATGGATGGTGGGCTTGGCCGTGCTTGCACTGGCGGCTGTCGGCGCGATGCATAGCGGGCCGGTGGCGCAACGGCCTGAGGAAGATCAGATTTGGAAGCTTGAGGCCGAGGTCAAAATGCTGCGCGCCACAGTTCAGCAACTCATCGAGGAAAACAAGGCCTTGAAGCATAAGATTGAGCTATGCAAGCAAAAGAAAACTTCGACAGACGACACGAAAGAGCGAGGCCAGGCAGCAGAAACGCACGGTATGCCCCAAGGCGAGCGCATCGCGCCGAAACTTGTGGTTCATAGGATAAAAGGAATTCCGCTTCCGGCGTGGGTACACTGGGAAGCGGTAGTGCCTATTGAGGACGGGGAACTTACCGTAACATTCACGGCACCAGTCGTATATCTTGCCGGCAAACCGCGAACATACACCGGCTTCCTGCACGTGGAGTACAAGGCGAAAGGCGAGAAATACGGAGAGTCGCCTACGGCCAGCTTCTTCCGTATGGGGGGCAAACCCCAAAAAGTGATCATTGAAAGCACCGATGAGGAGAAGTTGGTCATAACCGAGTATCCGAAACTCGGACGCTCGTTTGAATTCAAAGCCGCGGGTTCGGTGGACATCAAGTTGTGTATCGGGGCCCGCGTGCTGTATGTTCCGGTGAAGATCAAAGATATTCCTGTCGAGATCGGGAGCCCAGCCTCCCGCCTTATTGAGGCATTTGGTTTTCCCGATGCAAAAGAGCGGCATTTTATATCATGGCCCGAGGTAAAAACATACGATGAAATTATTTATAATCCAAGCGCTGCCACGCGGATCGTCAGCCCTGAGCATTGGCGATATGATAAGTACCCACACGCCGTTTTTTCCGTCATGGATGGGAGGTTCTACGAGATCGGTATAAACAGATACCCGACGCAGCAGATCGAGAACGAGACCGATACTTTGACCCCGTAAAATCAGCACGCCCGGCAGCCGACCCGTGCTGCCCTCGGAGCACCAACAGGTGAAGTGGGAGGGGGTTTTCGCACCGGACGCGGACGGTGAGTGGCGGCTCAGGTGGGCCACCGCCCTGCGGCCGAAAAGAATCACGCCCGAACAGGCGGTCCGCTATCTCCCCTCGCAGCCGTAGCGCCAGGTTTTAGGCCCCGGGCGCACCAGTCAGCCCACGAGTTCGCTCGGTGCAACCACGCCCCTGCGGGACCGCACCGACCCGAGCGCAGCCGCTATGGTCGATAGGTAATTCGCCACCGATGACGTGCGGACTGAGCCGAAGGAACCCTCTCTATCAATCGACGGCTGACCGACCCTTAGGATTCTTCAGACTCTTTCGGCTTGTCGGCCTTTGGCTGCTCCGGCGCATCGCCCGCTGGGGCCGCCCCTGACACGCGGGCGGCGGGAGGCGACTCGGGTTCGGCCTTGGCCGCCGCGTCCTCTTTCTCCGCCGGCGCAGTCTTGGCTTTCGCCTCGGCGGGCTCTTTCTTGGACTTGCCTGCGGCGGTCGGCTCGCTTTTCCCGGCGTCCGCGCCCTCGACGTTGCGAGCCCTGGTCTTTTTGGGCTGAGGAGGCTTGCGCGCCGGGGTCTTCTTCTTGCGTGCGGCTTCCGCCTGGGTCACGACCTGCCTGGCGTCCCACTTGTACTTTTTCTGGAACTTCTCCACGCGACCGGCCGTATCGAC
>CAZUUK010000310.1:0-2469 GCA_964622675.1 uncultured Planctomycetota bacterium
TGGGTTCGCCTTACCCCGAACTAATCTTCAAGTCCGAAAGTACTCTAAAAAGGGACGGCTTGTTGGACGAGTTTTGAATCGGCGCTTGCATGCCGAAGGCGGGAGAGCTGAGTTACTCTTGGAATGTTGCATTGCAAGACCCCAACCCCAATAAACCCACTTACCTTGCCTAGCAATACCGCTTCCCTGTACGCCTTCTCTGCCTCGCCAGCATTCCAGAGAATCAGATAAGCTCGTCGCATGCTTTTTATTTCTTCGGGCTCTGAATATGCACAGGCTGTAAACGCTTCCGCCGCCCAACGTCGCGGTTGAGCGGCGCCGCTGTGCGACGTCCGCCTCGAACCGCTTGTTATGTGCAACCCGAGGAATTTATTTCGATTCAACATCGGTAGAGGTTATGGATTTCGGTTCTGGTATTTCGTGGAACTCAACGATACCTACTCCACTTAGAATTGCTGTTCGACACTTTTTGGCGAATCGCGCATCTTTCTTGATGGAGAGGTATCGAGTGACTGCGAACAGATCTGTGGTCCGAACCAGAGCGGTTTGGGTTCTATTCGCTGAAGTTAAGCATTTCGTCGTGAAGAAATCGCCTCTCTCTTCAGGTCTCGTTAGGCGGTACGCGTTGCCAAACGAGACCCCCTTCGCTAGCTCATCGACTTCGTCTCTTGCTAAGTCCTCATGAATGTTCATTTCGAGTTGGCGTAGCTTGTCGATACTGATGGCCTTGGAATCCTTGCCCTCTGCTTCGCCAATAAGTCTTCCTTCTTTGCATTCAAATACCACGTCAAACTCGGATTCGCTGTCCTTGTATTGGGATGCTTCAAATCCGAGCAATCTCAAGGCCTCAATTATTGCCGTCTCTAAAGGAGTTCCTTTTTCGTATAGAAGCCCTTTTAAAACAGTTTCATTGGAAATCTTGCTTAGAACCTCGTCCTTCTCTTTACTCAGAGATTCGATTTGTGATTCTATCCTTAGTAATTCACCGTGGAGCTTCATTTCCGCGGGCAATGAATAATCGTTGCTAGAGGACAGCCACGTCGGCATCGGTGTTGATTCCGCAGCTTGCCGCGTGACCTTGTCAAGTTCAACTACAGCGCCTACGAATCTCTTACCTAGGGAGATCGCTTCCTCCGTCCAGAAAACGTCATCGTCCTTCTCGTATGTAAAGGATTCTCGTCCGAAGTCCACATATGGCAGTAGGTATAGTGAACCAGGGAAGTTCCTGAACCGATAGCGGGCACCAGCCACTTGGTTTCCCGTTCTTGTGACAACTAGCTTTGAGCCCTTGTCGTCCTCTACTAGGACGCGGTACTCGGACTCATCACCAAAGTCCGACCAATACGCTGCAAGAACATTGTCTTTACCTTCAAGGCGCATTGACTTTCCATTTGAACATCGAACTTTTGGCCTGCCTGGGATGAAATCGTAGTTACTGCGAAGGGATACGTTGCGGGTAAACTCCCGATTCCGCCCGGTGCCCGAATAGGTCCTTTCACCCGTAGCAGCATAGACTTCTTGAAGAGAGTTCAGTAGTACAAATACCGTCTTCCCTGCATTGAGCACTCCATGAATTTCTTGACGCCAATGGCCTAACTGCTCTTTTAGTCGAAATGACTCTGAATCATTGAGGCACGGCTTTCCCCGATACTCTTCGTGATATCGGTAGAATTCATAAATCGAGGGATCGAAAATCGTAATGTCGTAATCGAGCAGAGACGATTTCGACCCGAACGGTATGTATGATGCATCGTCACCTGGGATTTCGAATCCGACTGTGGCTATCTTTTTAGGCATCTGTCAATGCTCTCGCAAGACCCAATTGTACATGACTATGATTAGTGTGCAGGCCAGCCACGTATCCCACCGTCCTCCTACGATCACGCACCGCTCTTTCCATCTGTCGTCGTTTGTTCTATGGCACTACAATGGGTACTCTCATGCCCATCCTACACCCATGAAGCTGATGGAACAAGGTGCAGAGCTCACCTCGCACGCGCGGAAGGCGGGCTGGAGACCGATCCAGGAACGCGCCGTAGGGGTCTCGCCCGAAACCTCCCAGAGAACACAAAGGCTCCTCGGATTCTGAGGAGCCTGGCATGACCTTGCACGAACGCTTCGGCTAGCCGCTCCTTGCCAGCATCTTCTTCACGTGCGGGATGAGGCCGCCGTCCTCGAGGATGGCGAGGACTTCTTTGGGTAGCGCGGGAAAGTGATATTCGTTACCTTCGTGTCGCACGATCCCGCTGCCGAAATCGATCGACACGGTATCGCCCTTGTTCATCGCGTCGGTTCCCTTCTGCAGTTCGATCACCGGCAGGCCGTTGTTGATCGCGTTGCGAAAGAAGATGCGCGAGAAGGATTTGGCGACCACGGCGGCCACACCGGCGGCTTTGAGGCAGGTCGCGGCCTGCTCGCGCGACGAGCCGCAGCCGAAGTTCTTCCCGGCAACGATGATGTCGCCTTCCT
>CAZUUK010000311.1:0-2457 GCA_964622675.1 uncultured Planctomycetota bacterium
GGTCTGAAGGCTTGTCCCTATCTCTTACTGCAAAGGAAAACATGCGTTACCGAGATGCTATGAAATGGCCGATTCTATCTGCGGAAGTGGTATAATAAGCGCGCAAGCGGTTCGAGGGCAAGGTGCGATTGGGTTACATGACCCTCTGATGGAGTGCGGGCAAGTGGCCAAATACATTATCGCCCATGACGTGGGCACAAGCGGAAACAAGGCGGTTCTGGTAGACGCCGAGGGGCGTGTGCACGGCAGGCGTTCCGAGTCCTACCGGACTGACTATCCGAAGCCTGGCTGGGCAGAGCAGGAACCTGCGGATTGGTGGAAGGCGGTGACGCAGACCACGAGACTTCTGCTTGATGAGACGGGAGTGTCACCCAGGGATGTGCTGTGTGTTACCTTCAGCACGCAGATGCTCGGCATCGTACCCATGGATCCAGGAGGGGAACCACTGAGGTCGGCGATAATCTGGCTTGACAACAGGGCGGGCAAGCAGGCAAGCCGCATGATGAGGAAGTTCATCAGCGCCGGCGTTTTCGCTCTCATCGCCGGTACCGCGCTGGGTGGGAAGGATGGTATACCGAAGCTACTCTGGCTTAAAGGCGAAGAGCCCGAAACTTATGAGAAAATGCGCTGTTTTCTCGACGTAGACGGTTATCTCATTTACCGGAGCACCGGTAACATGGTTATGGAATGGAGCTGCGCCTCTGTCTTTGGAATTGACCTGAAGAAGAAGAAGTGGCTTGACGGCGTCTTTCGTTACGTTGGGCTTGACCCCGCGAAATTCCCACCCCTGGTGCGTTCGGTTGACCAGGTTGGAGTACTGTCGAGTGAAGCGTCTAAAGAGTATGGACTTCTGGAGGGCACACCGGTTATTGCAGGCGCCGGTGATGCTCCCTGTGCCGCGGTCGGGTCTGGTGCAGTTGGCGAAGGTGAAGGCCATGTCTATCTTGGGACATCTGGCTGGGTAGGCGTGGTTACGGAACGTATGCCGCAAGGTAAACACGGAGCGGCATCTGTCCATTCGGCGGACCCCGATAAGGCGTTCTTGTTCGCTGAAACCGAAACCGCCGGGGCGTGCCTTCAGTGGATTGGCGACGAGTTCTATAAGTCCGAGAAGATGGATCCGAATATTCCTAATGTCTACGCTCTTATGGATGAGAAGGTTAGCCAGATTCCGCCTGGCTCCGATTACCTACTCTTTACCCCCTGGATGTATGGAGAGAGAGTTCCCGTCGACGACCACTACGTTCGCTCCAGCTTTCTCAACCTGAGCGCTGACCATACACGTGAGAACCTGCTGCGTGCTGTCTATGAAGGAGTGGCCTATAACATCAGATGGATCGTGGACATCGTGGAGAAGGGGTTCCACTTCCCCCTGCCGGAGCTCCGGGTTGCGGGGGGAGGGGCGAAGGGCGACCCCTGGATGCAGATTCTAGCGGACGTGACTCATAGAAAGGTTGAGACGGTGTGCGATCCTCAGGATTCGGGCGCGGTGGGTGTGGCGCTCATAGCAGCGGTTGGGCTCGGCCTTTATCCGGATTTCGAGTCTCTAAGGAAGGTGGTCAAGGTGGACAAGGTCTTCGGGCCGCGGGCAGAGAACCGCCAGGTTTACGACTCTCTGTTTCGCTCGTATCAGGAGGTCTATGGTAGCCTGCGGAGCTTTTACGCCAGGCTCAACAAGAAGAGATTTGATGAAGCGAAAGTTCTATGAAGGAGGTGTCTAGATGAATACTGAAGAGATCTTGGGCCTACCCATGGCGTTGCCGGACGGCGTGGATTACGATGAGTACATTATTGGCACGTACTTGGTTTCCTATCCGGCGATACTCCCCATACCCAAGATAGCTCCCATGCTGGCAGTGGAGCAAAGCACTGGCACGTGGTTAGCTGTGCCAGGCGAAACCGAGGAGGTTCGGCGGCAGCATATTGCCAAGGTGATCGGAGTCTACGAGATGCCCGACTATGAGTCTACCGTACCCCCGAATTTGCAGGATAGGAAATGGTTTGTGCAGGTGGCTTATCCGCAGGTCAACATAGGCGAGCAGTTACCGATGCTGCTGACTGCAGTGGTGGGGAACATCTCTATGGGCGGCGATATCAAGTTGGTGGACATACGCCTGCCCCAGAAATATGTTGCCGGTTTCAAAGGGCCCAAGTTTGGTATCGAAGGAGTGCGCAAGCTGTTGGGCGTGCCGGGGCGCCCTCTGCTTAACAATATGATTAAGCCGTGCACTGGTTATCCTCTGGAGGTTGGAGCTGAACTGTTTAGAAAGGCGGCAATGGGCGGCTGTGACATTGTCAAGGATGACGAGTTGATAGCTGATGCTTCCTTCAACTCTGTCGAGGGTCGTGTCAAGCGCTACATGGAGATCGAGAAACAGGTGTATGAGGAGACGGGCGAACACACCCTGTACACCGTGAACATAACGGACAACGTGACCAAGATGTTTGACAATGCCA
>CAZUUK010000312.1:0-2454 GCA_964622675.1 uncultured Planctomycetota bacterium
CCAGCATGTTGCCGAAGAGGATCGTGATGAGGAGCCTCTTCGGGCGGCCGCGGAGCGACGCGATGGCCCGGTCGGCGCCCTTGGCGCCCTTCATGCGCGCCAGCTCGTCGGGCTGGAAGCTGAACAGCGCCGTCTCGGATCCGCTGAAGAAGCCGGAAAGGCAGAGGGCGACCCCCAGGACCATGAGTCGAACAGGTAGGTCAGGTATGTCCACTGACGCAGGTGAACCTCAACAAGACGCGGAAGCGCGAACCCCAACTCCGCATGCAGCGTCCTTGGCTCCACCATAAGTCTCCGCCACTCGGAAGTCAACCGTGGGGGCGTGGGGCGAGCGGGAGAGGCGGGTCGCGAGCCATTGTCCATGTGTTCTCTCTCGTGTAGAATCGAGACGCGCCCAGGACGGGACATGGTGCACCTTTCGTTCCGGCACGTCCCGAGGAATGAGGCCATTACAATGGCCAGAGACTACGCGGTACACCCCGATCTCCTTGTGCACTGGACAGGGGATGACTTCGACCCGCGCTGCTGTAGGTGCCCAAAGAACACTTGCAGATCGGCGCGCAAGAGCACGCCCATTAGAGACGTCCCTGAGGATATTGACGACAAGTACTTGGGAAGATTACGGGACATCCTCACATACGGCTTGTGGATGACCTCACAGCGCAAGACAGACGTCCAGGACATTGACAAGAAAGGCGATGTGCCGGACGTGGCACGCATATGTTTCACCGAGCTTCGTCTCTCCCTGGCCCGGAAACATGCCCGGAGGTACGGGATGCTCGGGATTGGTGTCAAACGCCCTTTCCTGTTCGATAGGGGAGGAAGACCCGTGGTGTACTGCGGGACGGAGGGGGACCAGCAGCGTGATGTGTTCCTGCAAGCGTCGTGCCGCCATCTGCCGAAGGACTTCCTACACTTCTTCAAGCGGATACACAGTGGGTCCGAGGAGTTCGAATACTACGATGAATCTGAATGGAGAATCATCTTTACCCACGAATTGGCACAGAATGGTCATGTGATCGACCCGAGCAGCAATCCCTCTCCTGAGGTCCGCGACTACTGGAATAGACTGTCAGACGGGCAAAGGGAGAAACTGCGTTTTCTGCTTCCTCTGGATGGTTGGCTCTCGTGTATCGTCTATCCTTCTGTGTCGGTCAAGAGTAAGGCCCTTGATTGTCAGGAGGTACGAGACGCGATTGCGCGGCTTAAGGCAGATCCAGGCTGCCGGGCCAATCAGGTCGAGGCCGGGAACTGGCCAGTCGAGATAGATCTCGACCTGTGCCGGAATCTCTAGGTTGGGCCCGCTTCTGAATTGCGTCGTGAGCCCATTGGGCCGCAGTATTCAGCGGCATAGAGCAGGTCGGCGTATGTCTGGTGCGAGCCAGGCGCCCGTTGTGTTGCGTGATTCACAGTGGCGGGTGCGAGCTTCGCCAGCGAAGTGGCGTGTTACGGGGGCCTCCGATGTTCAGATTCCTCAGGGAGTTATTCGGCGGGGGCCGTGACGTCGGGGCTACCGGCGCCGCCGGCGATCCCCTTCTGGTGGAGGCCTATTGGTGTGATTCTTCTATCAAGCTGCCGAGGAGAGTCCGGACGCCACTTGGCAGCAGAGTGACTGTGGTGAATGTGTGCGTTGATATCGAGTACTCTATGAGGGGCGGCCATGTCGTTCTGCACCGCGTTCGTCTGTCGCACGCGGGCGGGACGATAATGGGCTCGGAAATGACTATCAACGTGGCTTCCAAACGGACTGGCGAGGCATGGCGTACATTCGGGATCTGCTCCGAATCGCACCTTCGAGATGCGGTCGAGAGAGACCTGTCTTCCGGTGAGTCGCGGCTACGCAGGATCATGATGGGGAAATGGCGTGACGTTAACCGTGACGCATTCGCCCAATCTGTAGCCGAGGCGCTCAATTCCCGCGTTCCCGCAGAGGAACTCGCTCGTCTGATAGCCACCGCCGGCCGCGGCAACGAGATCAGTTTCACCTACACCAAGCCGAATGGCCGGTCACAAAGACGGCAAGTTTCGGTTTGGGGGGTCTCCGGGAAGTGCATCCGTGCGGAAGACCACAAGGACGGAAAGGTCAAGAATTTCCGCATCGATCGGATCACCAACGCGGCGCGGGCTTAGTTGAAGAACCGACCCAACTTAGAGGGCGGCTTCCAGTGTAACTCCTCTCGTTCTTCTTGTCCTACCGCGGGAGGACTGCGGCGGACGCGCAGGGATGCAGCGCCGAATTGACTTGACAGGTCGGCGCCTTCGGCGTACCTTGACGTTCTTGCGGTCGGGGCGCTGTGTTTCTCCCGCCCGGCCAGAAACCAGAACAGGAGGCGCCGATGTTCTTTACGGGTATTGCCGACGAAGCCGGAGACGATCTCGATACGCAAATAAAGGCTCATAAGGAACTTGGGTGGAAGCACGTCGAGCTGCGCAACGTAAGCGGCGTGAGCCTGA